>DHJA01000026.1:1581-6544 GCA_002404095.1 Planctomycetaceae bacterium UBA4732
CCCTTCGGGTCGCGGCTAAACGTTCGAGCAACATGGGGGAACCCTTCCGGGCTTTCGGGGTGGACCGGCGAAGGAGGGTAGTCCGGGCGCGGCCCTCCGGTATTCGGGCTTGACGTGCGGAGCGTTCGCGGCAAGTATTGCTTGGTACTACGCGGAATCACCATTCATGGAAGTAGGGTCCGTGCGTCGGCGGCGATGCCGCTCGACCGAGGCACGGCCTCCGTTCATTGCCCGTCCGTTCTCGAACGCCCGTCCTGTCCGATTGGATAGCCGACCGTCGCCCGGTCGCCTGTCCCGTGGGAAGTCCCTGGCGAGGGTCTTGCCGTGCGCATGCGAATCCGCGTGGGGTTGACGGCTTTCTGCCTGGGATTGGCGGGCTGCACCGCCGCGCACAAACAGGAAACCCCCGACGCCGGACGGCCGTTCATCGGGGCGCCGCAGGGCCCATCCGCCACACGCGACCCGTCCGCGCCCCCAGCCGAGGTCGATAACCTTTTAGCGGGCCAAGTCCTTGATAAAGCGTTCAACCACCGTCTTTCCAACGCCTCCATTCAGGTCGTCGATCTTCAAGACGCCAACGCAACGCCGGCGGCCCGGCTGGACGTGAGCGCCAACCGTGACGGCTATTTCTTCATTCCGGGTCTGCAACGCGGCCACCATTACCAGCTCATCGCCCGGATCAAGGAGGGCGACCACGTCCTTAGTGGCACGACCCTGGCGATGCCGCCCAACCCGCGGCTGTCGATTTTCCTCAGCGAGGACTATACCTCGCCCTCCACGCCGGCGCCGCTCGGCCCGCCGACGCCGCCCGGCAAGGCCCAGGCTTCGCCGTCGGCCGCGCTGGAAGCTCCGAAAGTCCGCCAGGACGGCAACGAAACTGGCGTTCCTCCACTGAACAAGACCAAGATCGCTATCGAAAACGGCCCCACGGAATCGGGCGGCTTCGAGCGCGCGCCGACGCCGCCGCGAGTGGAAATCCCCGGCCCGTCGCGGCCGGTGATTCCGCCGCCGCCGCCNNGCCGCTGCCGGACTCGCCGACGAGGCCGAGCAGCTCACCCTGGCGCAACTCGAACGAGATGCCGTCGACGGCGTGCACCAGCGCGCCGCCGCCGGTGATTCCGCCGCCGCCGCCGATTTATTCTCCGCCGCTGGTCATGCCGTCTTCGCCGCCTGAAGAACAAGCCAGTCACGCGGGGCCGTCCCAACGGACGGCTCCGCCGTTCTGCGTCTTGCTCGGCAATCGTCTCGACAATTTCGCCCTGCCGGACCTGAACGGCGGCACCTGGGAGTTCCGCCGCGATCCGCCGCGCAAGCTGGTCCTTCTCGACTTCTGGAAGAGCAATTGCAATCCTTGCTTGGCCGCTATTTCTCACCTGCGCGGTTTGCAGGAGAAGTATGGCCGCGACGGGCTGGAAGTAGTCGGCGTCGCCTGCGAAGACCCAGGCCGCCCCGCCGATCAGCTCCAGCACGTGCGAAACGCCAAGGTTCGCTTTAATGCCAATTACACGATCCTTATTGGCTCTGATTCGGCCGGCCAGTCGCCAGTGCGCAGCCAGTTCCTGGTGGACAGCGTCCCCCGGTTGGCGCTGATCGACGAGAGCGGTGAAATTGTTTGGCGGAGCAGCTCCGAGGGATTGAGTGATCAGCAGTACAAGGAACTGGAGATGGAGATTTACCGAACATTCCATCCGCCCGGTCGATAAGCATTTCCAATTGGACGCGCCGCCTCCTACCCGTACCATAAGAAGAAGCATCTATTCCCGTTCCCGGGCAAGGACGACGACCTATGGGCCTGCGCACACCCCTTTATGATTGGCACGTTGCCCACGGCGCCCGCATGGTCGATTTCGGCGGCTGGGACATGCCCGTCCAGTACACCACGATCATCGACGAGCATACCGCTGTTCGTACCGGCGCCGGCCTATTCGACGTGAGCCATATGGGCCGACTGTCCTTCGCCGGGCCGGATTCGTTCGCTCTCATTCAGCACGTTTTCACCAACGACGCCGCGACGATGAAAGACGGCCAAGTCCGTTATGGCCTGATCTGCAACGAAAGCGGCGGAGTCCGCGATGACGTGCTTGTTTATCGTTGGCCGTATGGGTACGCGATGGTGGTCAACGCCGGCAACCGCGAAAAGATCATCTCCTGGTTGGCGGAACACAAGGGGACGCGCAACGTCGAGGTGAGCGACCGCACGACCGAAACGTGCATGGCGGCGGTGCAGGGGCCGAAAGCGGTCGAGATGTGCCACGATCTTACGGCCGTCGATCCCGCACAACTTGCCTATTACCACGCCGCGCCAAGCACGTATCAGGGCAAGCCCTGCGTTATTAGTCGCACGGGTTACACCGGCGAGGACGGCGTCGAGATCATTGTCGCGGCGGCGCAAGGCGCGGGACTTTTCGACGAATTGGCCGCGCGCGGCGCGAAGCCGTGCGGCCTCGGCGCCCGCGATACGCTGCGGCTGGAAGCGGCCATGCCGTTATACGGCCATGAGTTGACGGAGTATATCGACCCGCTGCAAGCCGGCCTCGGCTGGGCGGTGAAGCTGAATAAGGGCGACTTCATCGGCCGCGACGCCTTGCTCCGCTTGCAGCAGGACAAGACCGAGCCGGTTCGCGTTGGCCTGATGCTGGATGGGAAGCGCGTCGCGCGCGAGGGCGCTACAATCAAGGTCGCGTCCGTGCTTACGGGCATCAACGGCTGCGTTACCAGCGGCACATTCTCCCCGACCTTGCAAAAGCCAATTGCGATGGCTTACGTCGATTTACCATACGCGGCCGTTGGGACCGCTCTGCCAGTGGACGTGCGCGGCAAGTATGAGGCGGCGCGCGTCGTCGGCCTACCGTTTTACCGCCGGCCGAAAACCTAGGAGGACGCAATGGACCCGCAAAAACTCCGTTACGCCAAGACCCACGAATGGGCGAGCCGCGAGGGCGACGTTTGCACCGTCGGCCTCACGCAATTCGCCGTCGATCAGCTGACCGACGTGATCTACATCGAGTTGCCCGATGTGCGCGAGCCGACGAACGCCGGCGATACTTTCGGAGAAATCGAATCCGTGAAGTCGGTGAACGACCTGTACGCGCCGGTCAGCGGCGAGGTGCAGGCGGTCAACGACTCGCTCGACGCCGACCCATCGCTAGTGTCCAAAGACCCTTACGGCCAGGGTTGGTTGGTAAAGATCAAGCTGGACGAAGGCGCTACGTTGGACCATTTGCTGACGTTTGAGCAGTACAAAAAACAGATTGCCAGCGAAGAACATTGAGGCGACCATGAGTACTGTAGAAGCGCCTGCCGTCGTCTGTACACAACCAGTGCAGCGGTTCGTGCTGCATAACGTTTCCTGGGAAGAGTACGGTAAATTCCTGGAGGCCATCGGCGAGAATCATGTGCGCGTCACTTACGACCGGGGGAGCATCGAATTTATGTCTCCACAGCCTCTCCATGAGCGCTACAAGCATTTCTTCTCGCTATTTTTCCTCGCCTTGTCCAAGGAGACGGGCGTAAAAATATATGGGATGGGATCGACGACCTTTCGACGCCGCGACGCCGGCCGCGGCTTGGAGCCGGACGAATGTTATTACTTACAAAGCGCGGCGCGGGTGCGCGACTTGACTACGGCTGATCTCACCGTCGATCCGCCGCCCGACCTCGCTATAGAGGTTGACATCACGAGCAGCGTATTGAATCGGATGGAAGTTTACGCCAGTCTCGGCATTCCGGAAGTGTGGCGGTGTGACGGCCAGGTGCTGGAAGCGTACTGTTTAGGGGCGAATCGATGCTATGAGCGGACTCCGAACAGTGCGGCTTTTCCTTTTCTGCCTTTGGACGAAGTATTGCAATTGATTCAACACGGCTTGGTCGGAGCGGATAGCGTTGAATGGCTCGAAGCCGCTCAAGAGTGGTTGCGCGAGGACGTTCTGCCGCGGCGACAAGATTCATAACTGCTATAGCGAAAGTCGTTTTCTCGAAACAGCCTTGTGGAGGTCGGTTTGTCTTACATTGTGAACACCCCCGACGACCGGCGCGCCATGCTAGAAGCGATTGGGGCTACGTCGGTGGCGGACCTGTTCGACAACATCCCGCCGAAATTGCGCCTGGATCGGCCGCTCGACGTACCGGCCGCGATGTGCGAGATCGAATTGACGCGCCGCGCCCAAGAGCTGGCCGCGCGCAATCGCTCCGCCGCCGACACGGTTTGTTTCCTCGGCGGCGGCGCTTACGACCACTTCATCCCCTCCGTCGTGGACGCTCTTGCCGGCCGGAGCGAGTTCTACACCGCTTACACGCCATATCAGGCTGAAGCGAGTCAGGGCAGTTTGCAAGCATTTTTCGAGTTTCAGACTCTTATTTGTCAGCTTACAGGCATGGACGTTTCCAACGCCAGCCTCTACGAGGGCGGCACGGCCGTCGCCGAGGCCGTTTTCATGGCGACGACCGCCACCGGCCGCCACGGCAAAGTTCTCGTCGCCGAAAGCGTTCATCCGGAATACCGCCGCACACTGACGACGTACCTCGCCAACCTGGAGCCGCGCGTCGAAACGCTGCCGACGCCGGATGGCTTCCTTAACCCCGACGACCTGCGCGGCGCCATCGACGATCAGACCGCGTGTGTAGTAGTGCAGCACCCCAATTTCTTCGGGTGCCTAGAGGAAGTCGAAGCCTTGGCCGCCGCAGCCCACGAGCGCGGCGCGCTTTTCGTCGTCAGCTACGACCCCATCAGTCTTGGGCTTCTCAAGCGGCCTGGGGAGTACGGAGCCGACATTGCCGTGGCGGAGGGGCAATGTCTCGGCAATACTTTGACCTATGGCGGACCTTATTTGGGTTTGCTTTCCTGCCGCGAGCAGTTCGTTCGCAAGATGCCGGGCCGGCTCGTCGGCCAAACGGTGGACCGCAACGGCAAACGCTGCTGGGTATTAACCATGCAGACGCGCGAGCAGCACATCCGCCGCGAGAA
>DHJA01000014.1:0-26896 GCA_002404095.1 Planctomycetaceae bacterium UBA4732
CTTGAGTCCGGAGGGCGATCCAGATAAAGCCCCGGGTGAATGTACTCATGAACCCGGGGTGCGAGGACCGCCTACTCGGAAGTGCCGCTATCGCCTATCCACTTCACCTGTACGGTTCGCTTTCGCGGCCCGTCGAACTCGCAGAAATAAACCCCCTGCCAGCGCCCCAACACCAGTCGGCCTTCTTCCGCTAACACGGTCGCGCTGGAACCTACCAAGCTTGCCTTGATGTGCGAATCGCTGTTGCCTTCGCCGTGACGGAAGCCCGGCTGATCCTTCGGTACGCTGCGCTCGAACCATAGCAGCATGTCGTGTACGACGTCAGGGTCGGCGTTTTCGTTGATGGTGATGGCGGCCGTGGTGTGCGGACAGTAGACGACGCCGAATCCTTCGCGGACGCCGGAACTAGCCAGCGTTTGCCGCACTTGTTCGGTGATCTCCACGAATTCGTTGCGTTTTCGGGTCTGAATGGTGAAGGAATCCATCGACGGCCTCCAGTCGAGCGAGCGTTTGCGGGGCCGGGGCCAAGTCCTTGGCGCCGGCCCCGACTCCTATATACGACTAGAAGCGGAATTCCAGCCCCAGGTTGAGGCCCTGCGCCCAGAAGTCGGATTCGTGGAACAGCACCATCGGCCGGTTCTGGCCCGCCGGCGCCTGCCCCGAGGCGAAGTTGGGAATCAGCGTCTCATCTATTGTGCGGTCGATTTGCCGGCCTGGGCGCACCACGCTGCTCCAATACAAGAAATCATAGCCGGCGAACACCCGCACATGGTCATTGAGGTGGTAGCTAACATTCAAGTCCACCTCCGGCACAACGCTGAAGCGGTCTCGGTGGAAGGAGCCAATGTTGCTCCGCTCCGCCAGGAGGCCGCCGACGAAGTTGCGATTCGTGCCGTTGGCGAACGTCACGTTCTGGGAGCCGTTGATGTTGAGGTCCTGGTGCGTGTCTCCAATGGCCACCTTGCCGCGAATGTTCAGGCTCCACGGCCCGCGCGAAAACTCCGTGTCGAGGCCGACCTGGCCGCCGTAGAACTGGTTGCGAGTGGCGAATTGGTCGAACACGAAGGCGCGAGCGCTGTTTACCGGCGGCGGCGCCGTGGGCGAGTTCTGCACGTTCTCGGTGATCGTCAGGCCTTCCCGCAGGTTGAGGTAACGGACGCCGCCCAGTGCGTCCACTCGGTACGTCCAACCGCCGTCCCTGCCGCAACCGCAGTCGCAGCAGTCCTTGCAACCCGTGCTGCCGCAGCACAAGTTGCAGCGGAGATTGGCCTCCAGACCCCACAGGTTGCTGGCGTTGCTTACGTTCGCGTTGCCCGTGGATAGACCAGGAAAGGCCGTCAGCTGGACGGTTTCGGCGTTGCGGTTGACGCTGAAGAACGGCCGCGCGATCACCGGAAACATTGCGGAATTGGCCTGGAACTGCCGCTCGTCGCCGGGCAAGAAGAAGCCGCTGATTTCGACGGCCTTATGTTCGCAGTCGTCCAACCAGAAGCCGGCGGTGAAGCGTGCGCCGGAATGCGTCCCGCTGCTCAGGCCGTCGCCGCCGAACAGAACCTGCGTCGTGGGCCGGCCCAGGATGCCGAAGTCCCGCGGCTGGCTAGTGGAGATGAGTGGAGGCGTCGTGTCTTTCTTGAATCTCCAAAGGAGATATTCGCCGCAAGCGTAGAACTTAGGCTGCCAGGATTCGATGCGCTCGAACGTGGTCATCCCTTCTTCACCGGACGAGTTTTCCGTTATCGGAACGGGCGCGAGGATGAGAGGCGCTGCCGAAGGCGCGGCCCGGCCCGGCTTGGGCGAGACCGCGATGGTTTCGCCTAGGAAGAGGGCCGGCTTTACGCCCCGATCCACCGCGAAGATGCCGGGCGGCGGCGCCGTCGTCGTCACGGGGGTTGGCGCGTCCAGCCCATCCAGCCCATCTGGCCAAACACGGGGGACCGGAGTCGGCGCCGGGTTGGCGTGGTACGAAGCCGCGATTACCCCGGAAGGGGTGGAAACAGCGAGCGGCTCGGTCGTGGTTGCCGGGCGCGGCTTGCCGATGGTCGCGCCGGCGTCGGGCAGCACCACGAGGCGAACCGGCGGCAGAAGTTCAGCCGGCCGGGCCGACGGCCGCCAGATCACTTCCTGGGCGGCGGCCTGGTATGCCCATGCGCCAAAGGACAAAAACAAACCACCGATCCATACGCCTCTCTTCATGGCGCTATTCTCCTAACCAAGGAGGTGGGGCCGCGGTACGACGGCGCCGAAACGCCTGGCGCAAATCCCATTTGCAAGCGGGGACAGCGCCGCGAATCAACGGATGGCTCCATCCGCGCTTTACTCCTGGCACAACAAATTTCGACCAGCTGGCAAAGTGAAAAGAAACGATTCGGCCGGCAGAGGCAGGCCAACCGGCCGAACCGATGCTTAAGCGGCGTTACAATCGTTACATCTTCTTATATAGAGGCCTCGTTTAGCCGCGACCCGAAAGGGGAGCGCTTCCCCACGCTCCCCTTTCGGGTCGCGGCTAAACGGCCCGCGTCCCCGAAAGATTGCCCTTTTTCTTTGAAAAGCGAGGTGTTATTACCAGTCCGTTGAAAGATTAACGACTAGACGCGCGCCAGGGAGGGAAACTCGGTTCGCACGGCAGAAAGAGGATGTGGAACATGGATACTTTAACAGTGTGGCGCGGCAAAGGTTTGCTCGCCGCTTGCGTGTTCGCGGCCTTGGCGGCCGGCAATACAAACTTTGCGCGGGCGGATCAGCGCTCTCACGCGGCCGGTTCGGCCATCGCCGAACGGCTCTCGTTGCGCGAAAAGACCATGGACCCCGTTGGGTCCAATGAGGCGGTGAACTGTGACGGCGTGAACGCCTTGTTGCTCTCGGGAGCCATTGCGTTTAATCCCGTTCCCTTCCCCACCGATCCCACGCCGCCACCGCCTCCGCCACCGCCTCCGCCTCCGCCTCCGCCGCCTCCGCCGCCTCCGCCGCCTCCAGCTGGGCCTCTGGCTGGGCCGGGGTCTTCGGCGCCGCCGGAGATATCGTCTATTCCGGTTCCGTCTCCCGAGCCGGCGAGTTTGCTGATCGGACTAATCGGTTCCGCGTGCGCCGGCGTCGTCGGCTGGAACCGTCGGAAGCGCCAGAACGCGGCCTAATGAAGGCGGCTTCGTGGCGCGACAGCTGAAAAACAAGGAAGGGACGGGCCTTTACAAAGGCCCGCCCCTTGATGTTTCCGTTTGTTCACCCATGGAGGAACCCGACATGAAATGGATTTCCAAGTGGTTCAGCCGCCTTTCCCATTCCCGCCGCAGCGCCCAATCCCGTAAACCAGTCGCCCGAACTCCGCGACGACTCTTCCTTGAGCCGCTCGAAGATCGCTGCCTCCTTTCGGGCTATGCCGCGCCTTACGGCCTCAGCCCCACCCAAGTCCGTCACGCCTACGGTATCGACGCCATCAGCTTCAACGGCGTCACCGGCGACGGCAGCGGCCAAACCATCGCCATCGTCGCTCCTTACGACAATCCCAATATCGTCAGCGACCTGCACAATTTCGACGCCTACTTCAACCTGCCCGACCCGCCCAGCTTCCGCAAAGTCGATCAAAACGGCGGCGCCAACCTTCCTGGCGTTGACCCCCACGGACCCGGCCAATCCAACTGGGAAGCCGAGGAAGCTCTGAACGTGGAGTGGGCGCACGCGCTGGCGCCCAAGGCCAGCATCATCCTGGTCGAAGCGAGCAGCGCCAACGCCCTCGACATGATCGGGGGCGGCGTCAACTGGGCCAGGCAACAGCCCGGCGTGTCCGTCGTGTCGGTGGGCTACGCGACCCCCGGCGAATTCCAAGGGGAGACCGCTTACGACTCCGTCTTCACCACGCCCACAGGCCATAGCGGCGTGACCTTCGTGGCGCCGACCGGCAATGCGGGGTCGCCTGGCGGATACGCCTCCTTGTCGCCCAACGTCTTGGGCGTCGGCGGCACGAGCCTAACGCTGAGCGGCGGCAACTACGGCAGTGAAACGGTCTGGAACAACGTCTACGGCAAGAGCGGCGGCGGCCTGAGTACGCAGGAGAGCCGGCCGAGCTACCAGAACGGCGTCGCCGACGTGGTCGGCAACCAGCGCGGCGCGCCGGACGTGGCATTCGTCGGCGATCCGACGACCGGGGTGGACGTTTATGACACCTACAACGGCAGTTCGTCCACTCCGTGGACGGAGCGCGGCGGGACGAATCTCGGGGCGCCGGCGTGGGCGGCCCTCATCGCCGTCGCCGATCAGGGTCGGGCGAGGATCGGCCTCGGTTCGCTCGACGGACCCACCCAAACCCTGCCGATGCTCTACAGTCTTCCGTCCAGTGACTTCCACGACGTGACCGTCGGCAACAACGGCGCCTATGCGGCCGGCCCGGGCTACGACCTCGCCACCGGACTCGGTACGCCTATCGCCAACCTGCTCGTGCCGGACCTGATCGTTCCCCCGACGGACGACGCCCAATTTGTGCGCGACGTTTACATCGAGGCGACGCAGGGTTTGACTGCGGCCGAGGGGTTCAATGCCGCGCTCAGCAAGGTGGACGCCGCCCGTGCCAGCGTTCTTGCCAACTACGCCAACTCCTACGTACTCAGTCTGGGCCGCGCCCAGCTGGTGCAGGATCTCTACTCGTCCATAAGTGGCGGCAGCGTACTCGGCGTCGGCAATTTGATCGGACGCGCCCTCACGCCGGGCGAAGCCAACTATTGGGCGACGCAGCTACAGAACGGCATGTCGTATGAGCAGATGATTGTCCAACTCACCAGCAGCACGACGTACTTCGCCGAAACGGGCGCCGGCCACGTGATCAACGGCCGCGACGCGGCTTTCGTCAACCAGATTTATAACGATCTATTCCACCGCAATCCGACCACCTACGAACTGAACACGCTGTTCGTGCCGCAGTTGAACGCCGCCGAGAACCTCGCGCATCAACAGGACGTTGATAACCTGCTGGGCGGCCAAGCCTACCAGACGGCGGTCGTCCAGGGGCTGTACACGACCTATATGGGCCGTGCCGCTGGGGTCGGCGAAATCGCCAGCGGACTAACACTGTTGCAGCAAGGCGGTACGCCGGAGCAACTCATCGGCGCCATCGTCGGCTCGACCGAATACTTCAACCGTGAGGCGCCGGCCGTCGTGGGAGGCGGCGCGACGGCCGGCGACGCCACGTTAATTCAGGCGATGTACAAGCAGTTGTTCCCCGGCTACACGGCCAGTCCGTGGGAGGTGAACTACTGGGTCAACCAGCTCAACAATGGCACAATCAGCGGCCAGCAGATCGCCAACATCCTCGATACGACCGGCTTGTACCGCTTCGGCACGACCGGTACGCCGACCGTACCGGCGTCGTACAACGGATCGGTCGATCGCGCCTATGAACAGTATCTAGGCCGTCACGCCGGCCAGAACGAGATCAGCTACTGGGCGTCCGTCTACAACGCCAACCCTAATTATCCCACTCAGAACTTCGTCGAAGCCCTCCTGGGGTCGGCGGAATTTTATACCAGGAACAATCCCCAGGCGCCGCTACAGGCGATGGACGCCAGGTTCGCCGACAACTTGTACACGGCGGCGTTAGGTGCGCCGAACGCGACAGCGGAGCGGACAATCGATCTGCCGTTCCTGACCAGCGCGGAGATCAACGCCCGCGCGGCCGTCGGCCAGGCTATCGTCGGAAGTCAGGAATACCACAACGAGGTGACGACGACCGTCTACCAACACTTCCTGAACCGCTTGCCTTCCACCGCTGAACTGAGTGAGTGGGGGTCCGTGGTGGGACAAGGCGCCGCGCAAGTCGGCGGCGCCAACGGCGATGACCAACTGCTAGCCGCGGTGTTCAGCTCGAACGAATACTTCATGGATCAGAAGGACGCCGCGACCCACCTGTCTACCAACGACTCGTGGCTCAGGAGCCTCTATCCGAAACTGCGCGTCGCCTTCAACGCGACCGCCGAATCCACGCAACTCGCCAACGTCCTGACGGCCTACGCACCGGCGCGTCAGGCCGTCGTGAACGCCGTCCTCAGCAGTCCGGAGTACCTAACCCAAATCGTCACGCACCTGTACTCGAGGTATATGGGTGGGTATCCGCAGAGCAGCGATATTGCCTTCGGCCTAAACTTCCTGCAGCAGGGCGGAACGCCGGAGCAGCTTATCGCCGTCATCCTCGGCTCAAGTGACTTCTTCAACCGCGAAGCGCCGTTGATCGTGGGAGGAGGGGCGACGGCCGACAACGATACGCTGATCCGGGCGATGTATCAGCGACTGTTTTTCGGCTACACGATCACCCAGGGCGAGGTGAACTACTGGGTCAACCAGCTAGACGCCGGCACGATTACCGCCCAGCAGATCGCCAACATCCTGGACACGACCGGGCTATACCGTTTCGGCACGACAGGTACCCCAATCGTGCCGTTGTTCGACAGTAGGGTCGATGACACCTATGTCGAGTACATGGGACGTTATGCTGGTCAGAGCGAGATCAACTATTGGGTGTCCGTCTACAGTGCCAACCCCAACTACCCCGATGTGGACCTCATTAAAGCTATTATGAACTCGGAGGAGTATTTCCAAGGAAGACCCCCGACAACGGAGTTGATCCCGCCGCCCGTTTAATTTTGAACTCGAAGAAGTTGTAGGGTGGGTCTCGCGAGTACGCCCGACCCACCCTACATCGCAGTAAGCAATCTCAACTACTAGCGCCGCGCCGGCGCTTGATACCCGCCGCCCGTCGCCGGCCGCCCCGACGTGGGGAAGTAACCGCCCGTATTCTGAAACGCGACGGGGTGTCCGGTCGTCGGCAGCGTCCGGAACAAATCCGCGTCGGCGGCCGCGGGGACGGTCGGCGTTAGGGCGCGTTGCTCCAGGTCGCCGATGAGGGCGCCGTAGACCTGTGTGTTGGCGCGACGCTCCTGCTCCGGCAGGGTGCGTAAGAAATAGTTGACCGCCGGGTCGTTGTTGTTCAGGTTCAGGAACGGCGGAAGTTGCGGACGCGACCCTACGCCGACGTTGGGCCGATTGTAAACGCTTGGCGGGACGGACTGGGCCGAGGCCGCGCCCGCGACAACAAGCAGAGCGAGGCCGGCGGCAAGTGAGACGCCGATGAAACGCGACATGGCGTTCTCCCGGAACAAGGTGGGCCGGCCCAAGGCCGGCGGTTCGAGGCGATCTTCTTTCAACCTAACCCCGGCGGCGCGACTGTCAAGCCTCCGCCTGGCGTTTTCCAGTCCGAAAACCGTCAGACTGCCACTCCAAAGGAGTGGCAGTCTGACGGCCTGACGGTCTTCTCAGCGGCCCGTCGGGGTGGTCGGGGTGCCGGCGCCGAAGTTGTTCCCGCTCTTGATGCTGTTGACCGTGCTGCTTCCCAGCAAGACCGTTCCGAGAACCCGATCGACAGGATTCAGGAACTTAGCCAGCCAGCTATCCACTTGAATGAGCTTGTCCGATCCCACATAAATGCGGTCGTTGGGAAAAACCTGGTAGTTCGTGGCCGCGAAGCCCCGTTTGGCGACGCCGCACCAGTCCACGGGCAGAATAATGGGGTGGTTGCAGTCCGCCGTGGCACGGGCGATCCAAACCTTTTTCTTAGAGGATACCGCCGGCAGGCCGTTAATCTTGCCGATGGCGTCCAGCACCGTCTCATTGCCGGTTATCGGGAACGGGTAAACCTGCTCACCGTAGCCGCCGCCGTCCGTGATGACGTAGTAGACCTTGCTGTTGTACGCCAGCACATCAACTACAACGGCTTTCTTAATGTTCTCTATTGTAGCGATCTCGGCAGTGAGACTGAGCTTGAGTTGAGCGGCGACGGCGTCGCGCACTTCGTCCAGCGTCAAACCGGCTACAAAGACGCTCCCGTAGACGCCAAGGCCGAGGGTGCCGTCCGGCCGCACCAGGTGCTGACCTTCGACCGGTCGATTAGGGAGTATGCCCGCTTCCCCAACGGAAACGAGCAGGATGTCCGGCGGTTCGACGACATACGGCGGCAGCGGCTGCTTGGCGAACTCGCGCGGCGCGGCCGGATGGGCGACCACGTGCGGCGGCGGCCCGACAACCATCGCTTGCGGCTCCAGGCGCGGCTGTTTCAATTCCGCCGGTGGCGGATCGTTAGGCGCGCTCGTAGTAGCGATGGCTGATGGCTGCGCGACCGGGATGTCAATAGCGGCCCGCGCGGCGCCGCCCAACAACGGCGGGGCCGAAACGCGCGTTACGTTGTTCGAGGGTGACGCGGGCGCAATCAACTCGGCGTTAACGCGCTGCACCGGCTGCCAGCTACTGGCCGTCCCGCCCGCCAATGGAGCCGGCGCCGTGGGCCGGGCCAGCGACGCCAGCGGCCGGCTCGACGCGATCACCGTCCCTTCCGGCGGCGGCTTCTCGACTTGTGTAAGCCCGCGGATGTAGTCGCGCACAGGCTGCGACGCCATTTCGGTGCGCGGAGCGCGTAAGGAACTTGATTGGCATCCGACGCCGGAGCAAAGGCTCAAGAAGGCGGCGATGCTGGCCACGCTGGTAACTCGGCTTCTGAGAGGCATATCCTTTACCTCGCTTAGGTGGGTCCGCGGGGTCGTTCGTAGCGGACGTCCATGTCATCAGGATGCGGGCCGCGGATGCCGGAACGTCATGTTCCAGCTCCGTGGACCAATGCACCGTGAGACGGACTTCCGCCGTCCCACCCGCCCAATTTATCGTCAGCCCCGTTACCGCTGTGTGATCCTTACCCCTGGTTTCCCCGCCTTCCTTGCCAACCGGCCCGCTTAATACCGGCGCAAACCTACGATCTTATCGCGGCGCGCCGGCGTCCGGCGCCCCACCTTGGGGAGCCTAATTCGAGAGGCAAACCCCTCCCGCATCGGAATGTCAACGAAGCCCTCTTGACTCGCGCTCTCTCCGCGAAGTATTATCCGTTCGCTCGAAGGAGTCTGTCGGGAACCGGCCGCAGGGACTGGGGCCGCCCCAAGACGCCGCACCATGGAAAGGAAGCCATGAACGTCTCCATTTCCCCCATTCGTCCACGAAACCTTTCCGCCGTCGTCGCCCTGCTCATTCCGACGGTTTGTCTTTTCTGGGCGTTTTGGCCCACGTGCGTTGAACTCGTCCAGCAATGGAACAATAACCCCACCTACTCCTACGGCTATCTCGTGCCGGTGTTCGCCGCCGTCCTGCTCTGGGTGCGGCGCGGCCGGCTCGACCGCGCCGCCTTACGGCCGAGTTGGTGGGGTCTTGTCCCCTTGGCAGCAGGCCTCGCGCTCCGGCTTTGCGGGGCGTTTTTCTACCTCACCTGGTTCGAGGAGTTGGCCTTGCTGCCTTGCCTCGCCGGGTTGTGCCTGTTGGCGGGCGGGCGGGCTGCCTGGAAGTGGGCGTGGCCATCGCTCCTTTTCCTCTCCTTTATGATCCCCTTGCCGTACACGGTCGCCACGATGTTATCCGGCCCGCTCCAACGACTGGCGACTATTTGCAGCGCCTTTGTCATGCAGGTGTTCGGAATGCCCGCCGTGGCCGAAGGCAACGTCATCCTGCTTGGCGAACACCCGATCGACATCGTGGAGGCGTGCAGCGGCCTCCGCATGTTGATGGTCTTCTTCGCCCTGGCCGCCGCTTTCGTCCTGCTGACCCGCCGACCCTGGCCGGACAAAGTTTGCTTACTCGCCAGCGCCGTGCCGATCGCTCTAGTCTCCAATATCGCCCGCATCGTCCTGACCGGCGTGTTATTCGAGACGGGCGTCACCAGCGAAGCGGTCCACGCCTTTTTCCACGACGCGGCCGGTTGGCTGATGATGCCGTTCGCGCTGGTCCTGCTGTGGGCGGAACTGACCATATTGTCCCGTCTGCTGATCGACCCGCCGCCGGCGCCGGTTCGCACTGCGCGAGAGCCTGCCGCCGTCCGCCGGGCGCCAGCGGGTCCGCGTCAGGCTCGCGCCCGCAAGGCCGCAGTCCGCGAGCGCGAGCGTGAACGCGAGCCATCGCACGCGGCCGTCAACGACGAGCCGCGACCGTTAGGGAGCGGTTTTGAGCTGCGTGACGCCGCCGCTCCCTAACGGTCGCGGCTCGTAACACCCCTTGGGGAACAGACTCTAAGAGGAGAACGTCTCTCCGCGACATTCGATTCGACCGCACTGGGATAAGGAGATCCAGCTATGATGCCGCAAGATGCAGGCTACCCGGAACCAACCAGCAACCCCTCGCACGCCCGGCCGGACTCACGGCCCGTGGCAGGACGAGTCGCGCCGCGCATGGCCCGCGCCGCCGCCCTCGCCGCTTCCTCGACAACGCCAGCAGCCCTCTCGGCCGCGCCGGACTTCGCTTCGCTGCTCAAGGCGCTCCGCCGTCGCTGGCTGACCGCCGCCGTTCTCAGCGTCCTTTTCGGCGCCGTCGCGGCCGGGGCGACCTGGTATCTGATGACACCCAAGTACACCTCCTTCGTGACGCTCAAGGTGCTGTCCAACCCGCAGGACATCATCTGGCACACCAACCCCGCCGGCATCGCCGCCCAGAGTACCTACGTCCATTCCCAGGCCGCCGCTTTCAAAAGCCGCCGCATCATCGTACGCGCTTTGCAACAGGACGAGGTCAAGCGTCTCGGCTTGGAATCGCGTTACCCCGACGTCGTCGATTGGCTGGAAACCGATCTCAAAACGGAGTTCGTGGACCCCGGCGAGTTCATGAACGTCATGCTCACGGCGATGGACCCCTCCGACGCTTTAACGGTGTTGAAGGCCGTTACCAACTCCTATATGGACGAAGTCGTCTATGCGGAGCAGGCCGCCAAGTCCACGCGCTTGTCCGAGGTGGAGAAGATTTACACCGAGACGAGCGCCAAGCTGAACCGCCAAAGCGACAACTTCAGAACGGACGCGGAGAAAGCGGGCGTCGTGGTCGGCGACAACGTCCATGACTCCTTGACCCGCCAGCAGCGGAAGTTGCTGGAAAACCTCGCCACCGCCAATCTCTATCGCTTACAACTGAGTGGGGATCTGTCAAAAGCGCAATCTCAATTGAAGGCGCTCGACATCCGCGACAAGACGGTGACCAAGCTGACCATTGAAAATCCGCAGGTGGAGCGGGAGCTGCAATCGGACATAGTCGCCCGGCCGAAGCTCGACCGGCTGCCGGCTCTGAGGGAACTGGTCGAGAACATCCAAAAGAAAACGAGCGACACAGGCGACCCGGTCCTGGTTGACGCCCAGAGGAGAATAGTGGACCTCGAGAGGGCGCTTGAAAAGCGTCGCGGCGAACTGAAGGACGAGATGAAGGAACGCCTCGCCGCCAATGGTTCGCAAGATCAACAAGTTCTGCGGGCGCTGGCGGAGGACAGCATCAAAACAACCACCGCGGCGATGGCCAAGCAGGATGCGCTGATCGCCGATATGGAAACCCAGGCGGACAAAATCGGCAATTGGACCACCGACCTGGACGCGCAGCGCCGGGAGATCGCCCGCTTGGGCAAAATCCTCGACGACATTGGCCTGGAAAAAGAAAGGCTTAACGTCGAACTCAAGGCGCCGCCGCGCGTCTCTATCTGGCAGAACGCGGACCTCCAACGCCGCGATACCAAGAAGCAGATCCTCGCGGCGGCGGCGGTCCCGATCGGCGTCATCCTCCTGATGTGCATGGGCGTGGCGTGGCTGGACGTGCGCCAGCGGCGCGTACGTTCGGCCGGCGAAGTGTCCACCGGCCTCGGCATCCGCCTGTTCGGCGCCGTGCCGGGTGTGCCGCACCTGGAGCGGCGACTGGTGGGGCCGAGTGGTGAGCCGGAACTGGAAGGCCACCCGGTCCTGGATTCCTTCGACGCCATCCGCACCCAATTGCTGCGCGACGACGGCGCCGAGGCCGCTCGCGTCATCCTTGTCACTAGCGCTGTGGCTGGCGAGGGCAAGACCACATTGGCCGGCCATCTGGCGAGCAGCCTGGCGCGGGCTGGCCGTAAGACGCTGCTTATCGACGGCGACCTACGGCGGCCGAGCGTCCATCAGCTATTCGAGATGCCGATGCAGCCGGGCTTCAGCGAAGTGCTACTCGGTGAAGTCGAGGCTGCCGACGCCGTGCAGAACTCGGCCCAGGAAGGGCTGTCAATTCTCGCGGCCGGACAGTGGGACCGTGAAGTGATGCAGGCGTTGGCGCGCGACGGCCTGGAAGGCATCTTCGAGAAGTTGCGCGAGGAGTTCGATTTCATCGTCGTCGATTCGCACCCGATCCTGCCGGCCGCCGATTCGTTGCTGATCGGGCAGCACGTGGACGCGGCAATTCTGTCGGTGCTGCGCGACGTGAGCCAGATGCCACGCGTCTACGCGGCCAGCCAAAAGTTGGGCGCGCTCGGCATCCGCGTACTCGGCGCCGTGGTGAACGGCGCGGACCCCGACGAGGTATTCGCGGCCGGCACGGCGCCGGCCCGACAACGCACCGCCGGTTGATCCATCGGGGAGAGAGAAGTTTAGCCGCGACCCTATGGGGAGCGCTTTCGTAGCGAGGAAACCAGCAAATGACGCGATTCTTGACCGCCCTCGTCGCTTCCGCCCTGGTGATCGTCTGCGGCGCCGTCCACGGCTTCTGGAGCGACCGTTGGCAGCAGCCGGTCGAGACGGCCGCTGCCGCCGCTCGCATGGACGCGCTGCCCCTGGAAGCCGGCGACTGGATCGGCGCTCCCCTCGAAGTAAAAAATCCGCAGACTGGCGGCGTTGCCGGAACGCTTTACCGCCGTTACGAAAACCATCGCACCGGAGATGCGGCCACCGTCTTCCTCGTGTGCGGCCGGTCCGGTCCGGTTTCGATCCACACCCCCGAGGTGTGCTACGCGGCCGACGGTTTTGTCGTCGGCGCGAAAAGCAAGACGCCCGTGGGAGACAATGACGCCGCCTTCTTCAGCGCCGACGCCGTGAAAAGCAAAGCGGGCAGCGAAACAAGGTTGCGGATATTTTGGGGCTGGAATGACGGCAAAGGCTGGACCGCCCCGGACGACGCCCGCTTTACCTATGTCGCCTATCGCCATTCTCCGGTTCTCTACAAGCTGTACGTGCAGCGCGACCTGAATGGGCCGGCCCAGGCGTCCAGAGAGGAGCCGTGCCAATCCCTTCTCAAAGTGTTGTTGCCCGAACTGGATCGTACGCTTTTCGCTCCGGGTTCCTGACCGACGCGGCTGACTTTCCCACTCCGGCGCCAGGATGGGGCCGGAGAGAGAAAGGCGGCCCGTCGCGCTTGATTTCGCTGGGTTCACAATGTTTTCTGTCTACCGCATGGAGGCGAGACCCTTGCCGAGTCCCATCCAACTTCATCTGGCCGACGCCGTAGCGGCCCCGGCCGATACCCCCATCGCCGTCCGTTCCCGCCGCGAGCGAACGCCCGCCTCGCGGCCCGTCGTTCGCCCGATCCACGGCTGGTATCTGCCGTGCAAGCAAGCCGTCGATTTCGTCGCAGCCCTGGTCCTTGGGACGGTCGCCCTGCCGCTCATCGCCGCGTCCGCGCTGATCGTCAAGCTGACCTCGCGCGGCCCCGCGTTCTATACACAAGTCCGCGTCGGCCGCGCCGGCCGACCATTTACGATTTATAAGATCCGTTCCATGATTCATAACTGCGAGTCGCTGACCGGGCCGCGCTGGTCCATGCCCGGCGACCCGCGCGTGACGTGGATCGGTTGGTTCTTGCGAGCCACCCACCTTGATGAATTGCCGCAGTTGCTTAACGTGCTTCGCGGCGACATGAGCCTGATCGGGCCGCGCCCGGAGCGACCGGAGTTCTTCCCGGAGCTGGAGCGCGAGTTGCCGTCCTACGCGCAGCGCGTGACGGTGCGGCCGGGCGTAACTGGGCTGGCTCAAGTGCAGCTTCCGCCCGATACCGACCTCGGCAGCGTCCGTCGCAAGCTGGCGCATGACCTCTATTACGTCCAGCATGTCAGCCCCTTGCTGGATCTGCGATTGCTGATTTGCACCGCGTGCTACGCGGCCGGCGTTCCCTTCTCCTTGTTGAGCCGACTCCTGGGCGTGCCTCGAAGCGGCGTGGTCGAGCGGGCCATGCAAAACGTGCTGACGGAGCCGGCGCCCGCGCGCCTCCGCATCGGCGCCTGAACCCGCACAAGGAGTGAGCCAATGAACGATTTGGTTTGCGAACACGAAATGGTGTTGCGAATGCCGGCGGTGCGGCCGGGACGCGAGCCGTTTCTTTCGGTGATCGTGCCGGTGCGCAACGAGGAGCGCTACATCGGCGACACGCTCGACCAATTGCTGGCGCAGCGCTACGACCCGCGCCGCTTTGAGGTCTTGGTGGCCGACGGCGGCTCCACGGACTCCACGCGCGAGATCGTGGCCGATTATGCCCGGCGCCATCCGCAGGTCCGCTTACTCAAGAATGAGGGCCGGTTGTCGAGCGCGGGCCGTAATGTCGCGGTTCGCGCATCCCGCGGCGAGATTGTGCTATTAGTGGATGGCCATTGTCGCTTAGACGACCCGTGGCACTTGGCCGAAGCGGCGGGGGCGTTCGCGCGAAGCGGAGCCGATTGCCTGGGCCGGCCGCAATCGCTTGACGTGACGGGCGCGGCGGCTTTTCAGCGTGCCGTGGCGGCGGCGCGATTGTCGCGCTTGGGCCATCATCCGAGTTCGCACATCTACTCCGACCGCGAGGGCTTCGTACCGCCGCAGAGCGTGGCCGTCGCCTATCGCCGCTCGGTTTTCGAGAAAGTGGGCCTATTCGACGAGGCGTTTGACGCTTGCGAAGACGTGGAGTTCAACCACCGCGCGGCCTGCGCCGGCCTGCGCTGCTTCTTTACCCCGCGCGTGGGCGTGACCTACTATCCGCGCGCCACCCTGGCCGGCCTATTCCGGCAGATGACGCGCTACGGACGCGGCCGCGTGCGCCTGCTACGCAAGCACCCGGACTCGTTTTCGCTGCCGGGGTTCCTACCGGCGGCGTTCCTATGCGGGGCGGCGTTCGGACCGCTGACAGCCTTATGTCATCCCCTGCTGACCGTTGCCTACGCCTCAATTATGGCGCTTTACGCTCTCGTATTACTGCTGTTTAGCGTCGGCGTGTGTGTGCGTCGGCGCGACCCGGCGCTGTTGCCGCTGCTGCCCTTGGTCTTTGCGACCGTCCATGCGGGCGCCGGTTGGGGCGTCTTGGTGGAGGCCGTCGCCGGCAAGAAGCCGGCCGTCTCGGCGCCGATGCTGCCCGCTGTTTTGCCATTGCGACAGGCCGCTTGAGCCGGACAACACGGAGGTTTTGCCATGTCCGCCGACTTGCTCCCTCATCCCGCGACCGTCGCCGTTCCGCCTAACGGCGCGACGACGCTCAACGCCTTGACCATCGATGTGGAAGACTATTTCCACGTTTCCGGCTTTGAGGGCTGCGTTGACCGATCACGATGGGATGACTTTCCATCGCGCGTCGCGGACAATACGCATCGCATTATGGACGTTCTGGCGGCGGCAGGCGTTCAGGGCACGTTTTTCGTCCTAGGCTGGGTGGCGGAACGCCGACCGGATCTGGTCAAGGACATTCGCGCGGCAGGCCACGAAATTGGCAGCCACGGCTACTGGCACCGGCTGATTTACCGTCAGACGCCGGATGAATTCCGCGCCGATCTGCGCCACGGCCGCGACGTGCTGCAAGACATCCTCGGCGAAACCGTGACGGCCTATCGGGCGCCGAGCTTCTCCATCACAAGGCAATCGCTCTGGGCATTGGACGTGCTGATCGAGGAAGGTTTCCTTGTGGACTCCAGTATCTACCCGACGCGGCATGACCGTTACGGCATCCCCGGCGCGCCGCTGGAACCACACCGCATCGAACGGCCGGCCGGTACGCTTTGGGAGTTTTCGCCTCCGGTATACCGCTGCGCCGGTTATCCCCTGGCCGTTGGCGGCGGCGGCTGGTTTCGGCTCTATCCCTACGCCGTCACCCGCGGCTGCTTGAGGGCCGTCAACCGCGCGGGCCGGCCGTTTGCGGTCTACCTGCATCCGTGGGAACTTGATCCCGAGCAGCCGCGGCTGGCCCCCGGACGCATGGCCGCCTTCCGGCACTACGTAAACCTGCGGCGGACTGAAGCGCGGCTGACGCAGTTATTGCGGGACTTTCGCTTCGGCACGTTGTCTGAATCCCTAGCTACTTGGCGGCACGAAGGAGTCCTCGCCGCCGCCGCCTAAACCGTTTTAACCCCACTTGAACAGCCCCGGTGATTCGCATGACCACCACGATGTCGCCTCCCATCCCCGAAATCCTCGAAACGCCGCTTGCGGCATCGCGGACTCATCGCCCCCTTAATGTCGTCATTGTGGACGAGGAATTGCCGTACCCGCCGACTTCCGGCAAGCGAATCCGCACGCTCAACCTCACGCTGCGCCTCGCGCGGCGACATCGCATCACCTATATTTGCCACCGTAATAGCGACCCAGCCGAAGCGCGTCAAGCGACGGACTTCTTTAGAGATCAGGGGATCGCCGCCCGTACCGTGGACTGGTCGCCGCCCCCAAAGTCGGGCGCGGCGTTCTACGCCCGGCTCGCCGCCAACCTGCTGTCGCCGCTGCCGTATTCGGCGGTTTCGCATGACAGCCAGCCGCTGCGACAGGCGCTGCGCGAACACGCCGCGTCGCATCCGGTCGATCTCTGGCACTGCGAATGGACGCCTTACGTGCAGGCGGTGCGCGGCCTGCCGAAAGGCCGAAGACTGGTGGTAGCGCATAACGTCGAGTCGGTCATCTGGCGCCGTTATTACGAAACGGAACCTCATCCGCTGCGGCGCTGGTACGTCGGCGGCCAGTGGCGAAAATTTGAGCGCTTCGAGCGGCAGGTGATGGGCGAGGTGGATCGCGCCGTGGCGGTCAGCAGCCTGGACGCGGAACGGCTGCGCCGTGACTTTGGCGCCCGGCGAGTGGACGTGGTGGAAAACGGGGTCGATCCCGCCTATTTCCGACCTCAAAATACTCAAAGGGAGCCGGCGCAGCTGCTCTTTCTTGGCAGCCTCGACTGGCGGCCCAACCTTGACGGCGTGCGTTTGCTGCTCGACCGTGTATTCCCGGCGGTGCGCGCGACTGTGCCGTCGGCGCGGCTCTGCCTGGTAGGTCGTCATCCGCCGACGTGGTTGAAACAGGCGTCGGCCGCGCCCGGCGTCGAACTACACGCCGACTTGCCCGACGTGCGGCCGCAGCTGGCCCGCTGTGGCATGATGGTGGTGCCGCTGCGGATCGGCGGCGGGTCGCGGCTGAAAATCCTTGAAGCGCTTGCGTCCAACACCCCCGTCGTGTCCACGCGCGTCGGTGCCGAGGGGTTGGAGCTGGAACCGGAACGACACCTGACCGTTGTCGAAGACGTTGAAGATCTGCCAGGGGCGATAATCCGAGCCGTTCGTGAACCCGCCGCGATGGCGAGCCAGGCGGAACGCGGGCGCGAGGCGGTGTTGGCGCGTTACGGCTGGGACGCTTTGGCGGATCAGATGGACCGTGTGTGGATCGACTGCGTTGCGGGACAATCGCTATCGGTTTAGGGCGCCAGTACGGCGGTCCAACAGGGAAGAGCGACCGGCATGAACATCGTACACCTAATGGCGTCCACGTTTTACGGCGGGCCGGAGCGGCAGATACTTGGCTTGGCTCGCGCCCTCGCGCCGGCCGACCACACCGCCGTCCTGACGTTCGTGGAAGGCGGCCGCTGTCGGGCCTTCCTGGTGGAAGCGAGAAGACAGGGCGTTGAGGCGGCGGCCGTTGACCACGATACCCCGTATTTGCGCGCCGCGGTTGCCGATTTGACGACCGAGCTGAGGCGACGCAAAGGCGACGTCCTTCTCTGTCACGGCTACAAAGCGGACCTTTTGGGTCGTCTGGCGGCGCGGCGCGTCGGCGTACCTGTCGTGAGTGTGTCGCGCGGCTGGACGGGAGAAAACGGCCGCGTTCGACTGTACGAAGCGGTGGACCGCTTTCATCTGCGGTGGATGGATCAGGTCGTCTGCGTCTCCGAGGCGCAGGCGCGGAAGGCGCGACGAACCGGCGTTCGACGGGACCGCGTGCGCGTGATTTATAACTCCGTCGATCCAGAACGATTTTACGATCTCGACGCTATTTATAGGGTCAAACTGCTCCGCTGCTTCAAGAGCGCTCCCACGCGGATCGTCGGCGCGGCCGGCCGGCTTAGCCCCGAAAAAGGCTTCGACGTACTGATCGAGGCGGCGCGGAGCGTCGTGAAGAAAGACCCATCGGTCGGCTTCGTGGTTTTCGGCGACGGTGTCTGCCGCGACAAATTAGTCCGGCAAATCAAGGCCGCCGGCCTTACGGGATCGTTCGCGCTCGGCGGCTTTCGCGCCGACCTGGATCGTTTTTTGCCCTTTTTCGATCTGTTGGCTCTTCCTTCCTACACCGAGGGAATGCCGAACGTGGTGCTAGAGGCTTTCGCGGCCGGCGTTCCAGTGGTGTCCACGGCCGTCGGCGGCACGCCGGAAGTGGTGGAAGACGGGGTCAGCGGCTTCCTTGTTCCCGCGGGAGACGCGGACGCATTGGCCGGACGGATTGGCGATGCGCTGGAATCGGAAGACCGGCTGCGCGACATGGGAATGCAGGGCCGGCAGCGGGTCCACGACCATTTTACGTTTGCCGCCCAGGCGCGCCAGTATCGTCGCCTTTTCCAGGAACTGAAGTCGGCGCCGTTGACGCCGGCCGACGCGCCTCCCGCAAAGGCGGCGGCGACTCGCGCCCCGAATGACTTGGCCGACAATGACGATCTCATACACAACGCGTCAATGACATGCAAACCTTGACCGAGACGAAAACTCTGGAATTGGCGACCTCTGCCGCAGCGGAAGCGGCGCCGGACCCGGTGCGCGTTTGCTTCCTGATCGACGACCTAGCGGCGGCCGGCACGGAGTCGCAACTGCTGGCGTTGATCGACCGCCTCGACCGCGGCCGCGTCCAGCCTTACCTTTGCCTGCTCCGCGGCCAAGGCTCTGGCTCGCGTGCGTTGGAGCCTGAGAATTGCCCAGTTTGGCGGATGGGCGTCGGCTCCCTGTGCCGGCCCGCGACGCTTGTTCAAGCGATGCGTTTTATCCGTTTTCTACGACGCGAGCGCATTGACGTGGTGCAAGCGTACTTTCCCGACAGCGCATACTTTGGCCTGCCGGCCGCATGGCTTGCCGGCGTCCCGCACCGCCTGCGGACGCGCAACAACCTCGGTCACTGGCTGACGCCGCTGCACCGTCGGTTGGGGCGACTGCTCAATCGGATCGGGACGGGCACGGTAGTCAACTGCGCCGCCGCTCGGAATGCCCTCCTTGCCGCCGAGGGGGCGCACGCCAACACGGTGACAATCCTGGAAAACGGCGTCGATCACGGGCGTTTCCTGGCCGTGCCGCCGCTATCAGTCCGAACCGGCGTCGGCGGACGCACCATAGGCGCGGCGGCCAATTTGCGACCGGTGAAGGGCCTCGATCTCTTGCTTGACGCCGCGGCTCTATTGTCAAGCGACCATCCCGATCTGGTATGTCAGATAGCCGGTGAGGGGGAAATGCACGGCGCCTTGGAAGAGTCGGCCCGACGGCATGGGCTAGCGGATCGGCTCCATCTTCTGGGTTCCGTCGCGGACGTGCCGACGTTCCTGAGCGGGCTGGACATTGCCGTCCTGCCGTCGCGGTCGGAGGGCATGTCCAATGCCCTTCTGGAGTACATGGCGGCGGGCCGCCCCGTTGTGGCCACGGCGGTTGGCGCGGCGGCGGAGTTAATCGACGACGGCGTTCACGGCCTTCTCGTTCCGCCCAACGACGCCAGGAAATTGGCTGAGGCGATTGACCGCTTGCTGAAGAATCCCGGCTTGGCGAAGCACATGGGAGATGCGGCCAGGCGTCGTGTCCGCGAGCGGTATAGCCGCGAGGCAATGGTTGAACGCTTTACGGACTTTTACGAGCGTTTAAGCGCCTAACAACCTGGAGGAACATCAAGATGTCCGTTGTAACGAATAACATTCTGAAACCGGCCGAGTACGGCGCCGCCCCGCGCTGGCTGACCGACGGCCGCATCCTCGCTCTGGTCGAATTCGCGGCCGGCGCCGCCGCGGTCATTGTTCTCGCGTCGCTGGGCGTCGTGGTGATCGGCCACCTTACCGACCGCTATCATCTCAATTTCGCCACCGGCGTTTACGCCGCTCTGGCTGCGCGCCTCAACGACGGCGTTTTGTACCCTTCGCTGTACGACGGCGCCCACTACGGCGGCACTCGCTACATGCCATTGTTTTTCGTCCTTCACGCCGGCCTTGCCCGCTTCACCGGCGAATACATTCTTTCAGGTAAGCTGATCGCGCTTGCCCTTTCAATCGTTCTGTGCATTCAGCTTTACCGCATCGTCCGCGGCTTCGGTTGCGGCCGCGGCGTCGCTCTCGCGCTCGCCAGCCTCGGCGTAGTCACGCAATCGGGCTATCTTGTCGCCACAAGCATCCGGGCCGACTTGCTGGCGGTGGTGTTGCAATTGGCCGCGCTACAACTGGTGCGCGGCGGCGACTCGGCGCCACGGGCCGCGGGCGCCGGCGTACTATGTACGCTGGCCTTGCTCGCCAAGTTCACGGCCGCTTGGGCGCCGGCCGCAATCCTCATCGCCTATTTCGTGAAGCATCGACGCGCCAGCGTTATCTTCCTAGCGACTTGGCTCGGTACGTTGGCCCTCGCGCTGGTCTGCCTCCACCTGGGCACGTCCGGCCGGATGCTCGACAGCTTCCGCGCCGGGGCCGTCCAGAATGTGGGAGTTGTAAGCATCCTGAAGTCGCCGATTGCTTTTCTCGCCCGTCTTGGCCGCGGCGGCGCGGCGGAAGCGTTTCTCATCCCATTGGCGATTCTGGAATGCGTCCTCGCCGTTCGGCAGCGCCGATTTACGATCTATCATGGCGGGTTACTGCTCTCACTGCCGATCCTCTTGGTTATTTTCACCGATCTGGGCGCCGACTTTAACCACCTGCTCGATTTGGTCGTGTTAGCCATTCCGCTGGCCGGATCGTTGTGGGCGTCCTTGCCTTCGACCGACCGCGCTCATGTGGCGGTGCGCGCGGGTTTGGCGGTGGCCGTTTGCTGGGTGCTATTCATGTGCTGGACCGCGATGCTCGGTAATCCCCTCCGCGACGTGGCGACCGCATGGATCAGGCACGCTAAGACTGGCTTCCCGGCCAAGCCCCTCGCCGGTCTGGTGTCCGACGACGCCACTCTCCTTTGCGAAGACCCCTGGATTCCCGTCTCGCGCAACCAGGCGCCGACGATTATCGACCCTTACGCTGTTGCCTGCATGACGCGGACGCATCCCCAATTGTACGCCGACCTCGTGAGGCGGATCGAAGACGGGGCGTTCGATCAGGTCGTATTGCGACTGCACGGCGGCGAATTCGACCCTAGTGAAGAAGGGGAATGGGAAGATCGCACCCTCGGCCTGCCTGTCATAAACGCCGTGCGAAAGCACTACGAAGTTCAGAAGCAAGCCGAGGGATACCTCATCTACACTCCGCGCGGCCGCGCCAAGCCAGTGGGCACGCAACGCGCCGCCAACTGAGGAGACATCAATGGCTGACATTCTGACCGACATCCCTGGCAAGACCGGCCGGTTTTGGGGCGACCACACCACGTTGGTCGGCCCTGTAAAGCCTCCGTCATGGTTGTTGAAGTGGGCCGGCAACCGCTGGGCGCACAACCTCACCGGCGCCGTCGCCGCGCTGCGAATGTTCGCCCGCCGTGGCCGGTGTCATGGCGTTGTCACTGACGGCGGTTCCAGCGGAATGCTCTTCGCTTGGTTACAGGCGATATGCCCGTGGGGCCGCAAACCGCACGTCATGATCGACTGCCTCTGGGGCCGGTCGTCCCACCCGCTGGCGCACTGGCTCAAGAAAGTGCGCGTCCACCTGGCCGCCCGCTCCGTGGATCGCTTCGTTGTCTGGTCCAGTCACGAGGTCGAGGATTTTGCGCTGGCCTTCGACTTGCCGCGTGAAAAACTCCAATTCGTGCCGTTCCACACGACGCTGCACGATTACCAATACGAAGTCCGCGACGACGGCTACATCTTCGCCGGCGGCAATTCGGATCGGGATTATCGCACTCTGGTCGAAGCGGTGCGGCCGCTTGCGGCGCCAACGTGGATCGCCACGACGCGACCAGACCTGTTGAGCGGCGTCGAAGTTCCCGAATGCGTTCGCGTCGAGGGAACGACGGTCGATGGCTTCCGCCGGGCGATGGCGGCGGCCCGGCTGGTGGTGGTGCCCATGCAAAAGGGTACGCTGCGTTCCGGCGGGCAGCAGACGCTTCTCAATGCAATGCTGATGGGCAAGCCGACCATCGCCGTCGGCCGTCGCTGGGCAGGCGATTACATCGACCACGGCGTGAATGGTCTCATTGTGGACTATGAAGACCCGCAAGGGATGCGTGAGGCGATAGGTCGGCTTCTGGACGACCCGGACGGCGCACGGCGGATGGGGGAGCAGGCCCGCGCTCGCGCCGCCGATTTCACCACGCAACGCTGCATGGAAACAGTATACAACCTCGTGAAAAATGCGGGCGTCGAAGCTGCGCGCGGCCAAACGGGCCCTCGCTCGCTTCCGGCGACCTGATCTGAAACGCACTCTATATAAGGCGGCATAACGATGGTCTGGATGCTTGGCGGATACATGTGGCTGTATGTGCATCGGCCCTTCGAGGTTTGGCCTTGGTTGGGCGACTTGCAGATCGAGCGCGTCTACATGCTCTTGATGATCGCTTTTTGGGCCGTGCAGCCGAACAAGGGTTGGCTGCCCAACCGCATCCACGGCGCCATCGTCGCCTTCACGCTCGTCCTGACGCTGGCCTGGGTTGCCAGCCCCTACATGAACTCTCCGGGATGTCCGGAATCGGTGGAGAACTACCTCAAGGTCGTCGTCTTTTACATCCTGGTCGTGACCAGCGTGCGCGACGAGAAAAGCCTAAAAACGCTCCTGTTCTTATTCCTGGCGGCGGTCTGCTTGTACGACTGCCATTCGATGCGGGAGTACATCAACGGGCGCTGCCAGTGGCGAATGGGCATTCGCCGCATGATCGGCGTGGACAATTCCTACATGGATCCCAACATCTTCGCCGCCGGCCTCGTCTGCGCGTTGCCGTTGACGCTGCCGTTCTGGGCCGAGAAGCCGTCGTCGTGGACGCGCGTGTTTCTCCTCGGCTTTACCGGCCTCGCGTGCGTCTCCATCCTCCTTACCGGATCTCGGACCGGATTCTTGGCTCTGGCGCTTTGCATCCTCCTCTGCCTGTTTGCCACCGGCCGCGTTAAAACCGCTCTTTTATCGTTGGTGTTGGTCGCGGTCGCCGCGCCCGTGGTGTGGTTCGCGCTGCCGCAAGAACTTCAGAACCGCTACCTGACGATCATCGACCCCAGCTATGGCCCGAAGAATGCCGAGATATCGGCGGAGGGCCGCATCGACGGTCTGGTGTACGGTTACGAAGCCTGGACGCGCAGCCCTGTGCTGGGCCACGGCCCCGGCGCTTTCACCTATGCGACAGGACGCGAACTCCAGGCTCACAATGTATACGGACAGGTAATCTCCGAACTCGGCGCGATGGGGGCGTTGGCCCTGGCCGGCCTAGTCGCTTGTTTCGCAATGAATTGGCGGGAAGCGGCGCGATTCCGTCGGATTTATTGGGACGAGCCGCCGACATTCGCCCATCACGTGGCCCGCGTCATGGTCTTGGAGGCGGTACTGCTTCTGTTCATGGGCTGGTCAGGGCACAATCTGTATCGGTTTCACTGGGTCTGGTTTGCTGCTTTTCAGGCGGTGGCGCTGCACTGCATCCGAAAACGGGCCGTCGCATTGGATGAGCAGTGGTCAGTCGAGCCGGAGCCGGTCGAAGAGACATGGGGAGCGACGCAACCCGCCGCGGCCGGCTCTTTCTAAAAGTCTATTTCAGAGGCTCTCTCTCCGGTAGTCGGTGAGAGGGCTTCTATAAGTCCTATAAGTCCTATAGGACTTATAGGACCGCATTACTCCGAGATGTAATATAGATAAAGATAGCCGACATCGGCCCGCCCGGCTGGCGCATAGTGTGACCGCATCACGTCCACAATCTCCGCCGGCCATTCATTTCCGGCCGGCGTGTACTGTTCCAAGGGCTTTGCCAGCACAAGCGCGCTTACCCGGCCCGCCTTCATGTCTTCAACAAGCAGCCCGACGTCCACAGCTCGGTTCTTGACAACCACTCCGTAAAAGAACGGATCGTTCACCGCGGGGGTCAAGCCTGCCCAAATGGCTGGTCCAATAAACTGGCGATCCGCCAGTACGTAGTCGGTGGCCGCCTGGCTCTTAACAATGGCCAAATCAGGAGCTTTTCCGCCTGCTCGAACGTACATCACCGTGTTCGCGCTAACGGCCACGACGACCGAGAAGCCGGCCGTCCATAGCACGATGGCCGTCCGCCCGCGGTCTAGCCGCCAGAGGGCGCTAACCCCATAAAGGCCTAGTACGATACATACGAGACCGGCCGACTCCAAAAAGTAGTTGTTGGCCGAGCCTTCGCCGCCGGAAAGGAGGCCGGCAAACCCTAGACCGATTACTAAGGCGATAACGTAGCGGTTGGTGCAGATGGGCTTGGAATTCGCCACGAACGCCGCGATCAGCGCTACGGCCGCCGCGACCGTGGCCGGGTTCTCGGCGAAGTTTCCCGCGGAACCTAGCGCTTTATGCAAGATATAAGCCCTCCGGTTTCCCCACAAACCGAGGTCAAAGTAATACCCGTGCGATAGGTAAAATAACGCCCCCCATACCAGCGCCCCGAGGACCGCCACGCCGCCGAGATACAGCAGCGCGTCCCGGCGACGGCCGATTAGAAGCAGGTGAAGAAAGACTGGGACCGCGGCCAGCGCGATGGTCTGCTTCACCACGGAGCCGGCGACCACCAAAAGGGCCGAGGCCAACAGCCCGCGCCGGGGTAAGTCTGGCGCGGCGTAGGCGGCGATGGCGAAGAAACACGCCAGGGCGTCCACGCGGTAGTCGTGAAACCAATAGGCGATGATCGGATAGCCGAGATACAAAGCCCCGGCCGTCAGTCCGCACTCGGCCGACGCGGTTCGCCGGCCGACCACCCATGCGATCACCGCCGCGGCGAGGACGGCCGCGGCCACACTCACCAAGCGTCCGGGGATCAACGTTTTGTCCCACGGCCCCACCGACGCCGCCCCCGCCAGGGCGAAAAAGCCCGGGCCGTAGGGCGTCACCGTGTACGGGAGTTTGGCCAGCCAGTCAGGCCCGGGCAGGCCGCCGCGCTCACGCTCGGTAACGGGGATCATCGCCCCTTCGTATTCGTCGCGTGAATGGTCAAACGCGCGTATCGTATGGAACGCGGTTAAGACGAGTACAGCGGCGAGGAGCAGCCAGCGAACGGTTCGCTCGCAAAAATGAGTCAAGCGGATCATCGGAGTTCCTCAATCCGACCGCGCGGCCTAAGTGGAGCGGCGCGGCTGAAGTCCCTTTCATGGTCCCGAATCGGCCGGCTTAATTTATAACGCGAAGGCACGATTGCAACGGCGTTCGCCCGCCGCCTGTTCCCTACCTTGTGGTTTTCACCCGGACGCTGTTCCCCTATCATGGCCTACGACTCCACTCATGGGACCATTCTTACCGAGGTGCGGGATGAAAACACGGTTGTTGCTTCTGTCCGTCGCGGCTGTCGGTTGCTTGTCTCTTATGGTCGCGGCCGCCGACTGGCCTCAATGGCGTGGGCCGCAGCGTAACGGCATTTCGCAGGAAACCGGCTTGCTCAAAGAGTGGCCGAAAGACGGGCCTAAGCAACTCTGGCAGGTCACGGACGTCGGCGACGGTTACTCAACCCCGGCCGTTGTCGGCGACCGCCTTTATCTCCTGAGTAACAAGGGTGCGGACGACGAATTCGTGCAGGCTCGCGAGGTCAAGGACGGGAAGCAGGTCTGGTCCACGCGCCTCGGCAAGACCGGCCCCAACACAGGGCCGCAGTACCCTGGTGCGCGATCCACGCCAACAGTGGACGGCGATGTTCTCTACGCGCTCGGTTCCGATGGCGACCTGGCCTGCGTCGATACCGCGAAGGGCGAGGTCCGTTGGCACAAGAACCTGCGGGCCGACTTCGGCGGCCGACCCGGCAAATGGGCCTACGCCGAGTCGCCGCTTATCGACGGGGATGTTCTCGTTTGTACGCCCGGCGGCGCGGAAGCCACGATAGTCGGCCTGGACAAGAAAACCGGCGGCCTCCTCTGGAAATGCGCCGTGCAGGGTGGCGACGAAGCAGCTTACGCCTCGGCCATCGTCGTTGAGGTCGGCGGCGTGCGAATGTACGTCCAGTTCCTTCAAAAAGGCCTCGTCGGCGTGGAAGCGAAGACTGGCAAGTTTCTGTGGCGCTACGCGCAGACGGCGGAGGGCAGCCCAGCCAACATCCCGACGCCGGTGGCTTACCATGACTGTGTTTACAGCGCCGCTGGAAAGAGCGGGGGCGGCTTGGTCAAATTAAAGGGTGAAAAAGGGGGCGTTACCGCGGAACAAGTCTACTTCGACAAGAAGTTGCCTACGAGCATCGGCGGAGTGGTCGAAGTGGGCGGCGCCCTGTACGGGACCAACAGCCCGGACTTAATCTGCGCCGAGTTCCTCACGGGCGATGTCAAGTGGCAGGACAAGAGCATTGGCGCCGGCTCGGTCTGCTATGCAGACGGCTGCCTGTACATCCACGGCGAGGACGGTCAAATGGCGCTGGTGGAAGCGACGCCGGCGGCGTACCACGAAAAAGGCCGTTTCACTCCTCCGGCCCAACCGAAACGCGGTAAGACCAAGGCATGGGCCTACCCGGTGGTCGCTAACGGCCGGTTGTACGTGCGCGACCTTGGCGTCCTGTGGTGCTACGATGTCAAGGACGCCTCCGCTTCAAAATAGGCGGGCGGGTGACATGAAGCTATTCTACAAGCCCCGAGCGCAAGCG
>DHJA01000014.1:27085-27396 GCA_002404095.1 Planctomycetaceae bacterium UBA4732
CGCTTGCGCTCGGGGCTTGTGCTTTTAACGCGCATCTTTCCCGCAAACGGTTGCAAGCCGCGCCGCTTCAGTTACAATCAACAAAGCCTACCCGCCCGTACCCGCCCTCCCGCCGGACCTCAAGAGACCGCTCGTCATGACCCTACCCGCCGCCGACGCCGACGTGGCCCGCGAACTCAGCGACGCTTACAAGAGCATGACCGAGCAGATCGGCAAGGTCATCGTCGGACAAACCGACGTTATCGAGCAATTGCTCATGGCCATGTTCAGCCGCGGCCATTGCCTGCTCGTCGGCGTGCCCGGCCTGGCCA
>DHJA01000024.1 GCA_002404095.1 Planctomycetaceae bacterium UBA4732
CGTCGGAGGTTTGGGTGCAAGAGGTTGTGCGGCCATTGGGCTTGCAGGCTACGATTCGCCCACGCGGCCGGCCGCGGAAGCGGCCTCCCGCCGTGCCGGACGGCGATGATAATTAGATGCGTCCCCTTTGATTTCCCCGGCGGGAAACCGCCGGGCTGACCCGGCTAATTATCCTTGGAGATGCGCCTCTAAATAATTAGATGCGTCCCCTTTTTCGTCTGAAACCGGCGTCTTTTGAGGTTAGCGGACACGATCAATACCATTCCCGCCGGCCGCACGCCGCAGCCAACCGCCCAGATTGCGGTGTAGACGAAGTGATCCGCTCACTTACTCATTCGGTAAGCGCCGAGCCATGTTCTGGATACGCGGAGCAATCTCGCTCAGCCGTTCGTCGAGTCCCAGGCCGAATCGTTGGTTGGCAACGTTTAGCACTTGGAGCATCACCAAGCTCGCGAAGATCAGAGCCTCAGCGACACCCTTTTCGCTCGAGCAGGCGTGGAACGTAATTCCGCCGTCGGGGCGCTCCTCGGGTTCGATATATTTCCTTGCGTCCGTCCCGTGAACTCCGGCCGAAGCGGGGCGGTAGAATGTGTGGTAAAGGAACGGCATGTCGATGCTTTCGGCCAGATCAAGCACGCCGACTCCCGAGTAAGACCTTCCTTCCTTCTGCCGTTTGGCCCACTCCGAACCGATCCCGTCCGCCTCCTCCTTTGCGTGCTCTTCGGCTACTTTGAGAGCACGGTTGGCGTCCTCGGCGCTTATCTCGCCGTATTTCGCTATCTCCTTGAGCGTTTTCAGCAAACTCGCGGCGTCGTGCGCAAGATACAGTTTCGTCCGAAACGCCGTGGTCAGCGGAAAACCTGGAACTTCCGGGAGCGGCTTTCCGCCCCGCTTCAGGACCAACGTAGGCCGCATCAGGAACTCGGCAGCGAGCATCGTCTCAGCCAGCATGCGACCGTTGCTATCCGCAACATCGCCCAGGGCGATCTCCGCCAACGCCACGATTCCTCGATACTGGCGGCAAGCCTTTGCCACGATCCCGAGGCACATCCACGCCTCTAGGTGATCCATCTCATCTTTGGGATTGGGGCGCACCGGCGTCAGGAAGACACCTGTTCCGATGCTCAGTAGGTCCGAAGTGACCTGAAGCTCCGAGGCAAGGTCAGCGCGGATGGCTTTTCGCAGTTCGTCTTCACCTGGTAGGCGCATAGCGTCTCCTCGAGTTGGTGTCATTTTACAGGAAAACAAAGGGGACGCATCTAATTATCTTTGAAGACGCTCCTAACAATTAGATGCGTCCCCTTTTTCTTCCCCATTAACTCCGGCCTGACGCCGTGGGACCGGAGTTTTTTCCAGCCGTGGAGGCCCGATGACATTGACGCGGCGTCGGCGCGGGGTTCTGCCCTCGGCCAATTGCTTGAGAGGTGGTATGGGGCACCGTAAGGCCACTTCCTCACGATGCCGGACGGAACCCGTGCGGGTTATCCCCTGAGTTCGTTCGCAACATGGGCGTGGACTCCGCTGGGCCACCCGTGGACGGAGGTGCAGATGATGCACAAGCAGAAGCAGTTGGAGGCCCTGAGCGCCCTGTACCGGGCGCGGCACTGATGGAAATGACCAAGAAGCGCGCCCCCAGGAAAAGCATGGCCGTCACCAGCGCGATGGCACCCAATTCCCATGCCAGACGGGGGCCGTCGATGCGCACCGTCAACGTCCAAACCGCGCGACCAGGGGCGTTATCAGGTTGGGGGGAGTCATAGCACTCTTCGCTAAACGGTGGCCAGAGCAGGAAAGAATAGCCTGCCGGTCCCTGGTCATATGGCCCTAATGGATCGGTCTTGCCCTGGTACGGCGGCCATTTGTACCGCACCCCCAGCCAGGGCGGGAACAGCGTCGCAACGATGAAGGTGGCCAAGCCAACGCCGACGATCCACTGCTGGGTGCGATTCATGGGTTTGACCTCCACCAAGAAGATTAAGGCCGCCGTACCGACAAGTCAAGCGCCACAGGCCAGGCCGCGCCGCTTGGCGGCCTGGCGGAGCCGGCCCAGCCCCTCCCGCACGAGCTGGCGGGCACCTCCGCCTGCATGGCAATTCCACGTGCTTTTCAGCCTGTCTTGCGCCGACCCTTCTTGGCCTTCTTTTCCTTCTCGAACAGAACAAAGGGGACGCATCTAATTATCCTTGAAGATACTCCTAACAATTAGATGCGTCCCCTTTTTCGACTTGCTTCCTCAATTACCGCTTTCACTCCTGTATTGTCTAACCGTTCCCCTTTAAGCAGTTCCTGCGCCACTGCCTTCACTGATTCAAAGAAAAACGGCCGCCTGGTAACATCTTCCGCCAGTTGGGGTAACTTAGCCTTGAACTTCTCACGTTCGCCACGATCTGGAAGAAATGTCAACAGTAATCGGTCGATAACGTCTTGATCATCGTCGCAGAAGCGAGAATCGGAACTGCCGAAAAGCATTCGCTCAACTGTTCGACCAAGTTCGCCGCAAATTGCGTACTCTGGCCACAGACCATGTTTGCGGATTTCACCGATGGTTAGAGCGGGTTTCCAATCCCCTTCACCACTCCCGTCTGCTTCGATGTAAACCACCTTGGTAGGCACGCCAAGCATGTAGGCGCCGACAGCATGCCCAGCCTCGTGGTGTGCTGCTACGAAGTCTTTGGCGTGACCGTCCTTCTCAGCCATGATGCGCCTTCCTGTAACACTACGTTGTCGGCTCTACTTCGCACAGTGCGCCGCCCTTAAGCCACCCCAAATAGGAGTTTGGGAACGAGGGGATTGGCCGCCCCGATTCCTACCTGGCAGTTTTTTCTTCCCGACCACCGGCCCGGCGACGCCCGCGTGGGATGGGGACACGCGCCGACACCGTATTTTAGATCGGCCAGAAACGTGAGTAGGCCGCCGCGAAAAACCCCAACAACAGGCGTGTAGGGGCTTTGAACGAGGGCTCCCGGTCGATGATTCCCGCAAGGGCGGGTCCCCAACGGTAATAGACATCGACAAGGCGGCGGCCGCTAGGCGTCGCCATTAGCGTGCGGTCGCGGAAGCGTCGAAGAACGAACACGGTCGGGTGGTCGTAGTTGCCGTAGCAGGCCGTCGCCACGAAGCAGAATTCTCTCCTGGCCTGCGGCGGAGGCGGCGGAGGCGGCGGCGTGGCGGACGCTATCGTGACCGTTGTGGTGCCGTTCGTCCCCTTGTGCTGGGTTTCGGCCGTCATCTTGACGTTAGGGTCACCCGCAACGCGACGTACCGCATCGACCAGCGTGCCCACCTTCCCCTCTATTACGGCCTTCTCGATTTCCCCCTCTTTCTGCATGATTTGAAGCCGCATCGCCTCCTCGCCGGCCTTGGCTATCATCTCGTCGATGCGATCCGGGGGTAGGCGCCTGAAGGCTTCGTTGAGCAGATCGCCGGCGTTCTGAATGGGTGCGGCCGGCAGGTTGCGTCGGGACGCCTCGGTCGGGACAAGGTCTCGGCTTTCGGCGTTGCCGTTCGTGTGGCTCATGGCTCGGCTCCGGTACTGTGTGACTGCATGTTGCGTGAGGACGATTTCCACCGTGGCGGACGGCAATTCAACGACGCGCTCCGCGCGCACGAACTGTTCGGGGTGGCTGGCGGCTAGGTCGAACAGCAGGCGCAGTTCTGCCCGCAGCGTGTCAGTGGTGATTTCCCCCTCGCGGAGCAGAACCTGATGCAAGAGGGCGCGGGCCGCAAGGGCGTCCTCGTCGGCAAGCCAGGCCAAACTGTCCATGACGGCAGAGGGGACGACCTGATGCTCGACGGCCTGGGCGGCTCCCACGAGTGTGGCAAGGCACGCCTCAAGGCCCCCCTGCCGGGAGACCTCGACGCGCAGACGAGTCGGTCGGCGATAGCCCCTCCAGAGCTTTGCCACCAGCTGGTACTTATGCTCGAAGCTCAAGAACCAGGGCAAGATTTTCAGAAGACGCTCGCTCACTTCCCCGGACATCTGGACGCTGCCCGCTTTCCAGCGACCGTATTCCCTTTCGGCGTACTTGCGACGCCCTTTGCCGTAACACTTCTCGTAAACGTTGAAAACGTATCTCAATGTTAACGCATCCAGACCGAAGAAGAGGGCGCGTACATCCCCTTCAATTCCCTTGAACTTGGCCGAAATTCGATTGTCGATCAGTCGGCGATGGTCGGGCCACACTCGCTTGCCTCGGTTGGGGACGGACGTGGAACATCAAACTGTAGGTCAGGAGCGACTCGTTGGCAAAAGCATCCCGAGCGGAAAAGCGGGCGTCCAGGCCGGAAAAGGAGGGCGGAAAAGGGGGCTGACCAGTACCCCACTGCGTCCGCCCCGCGTCGGTGGCGCGCGGACAATGACCTTGGATTTGCCGTCCTCCAGCCGCCTTCGGCAAATTGCCGCGACTAGTCCCGCTAGGAATTCGACGGCACCTCTTCGCCCGTGAACTGATCCGCGCTTCGGTAGTGTCTCAGTTTGATCTCGCCTCGTCCCTAAAAACCGTGGGCCGGTAGTCAAACTGAGACACTACCGAAGAGATGGGACTCGCTACCACCCCTCCGCCTTCGTCTCTCCCTGTTGCAACTGGCGCGCCAAAGCGACGGCCGTCCTCGCTCATGAATTTACAAGTGCTGCCGTAAAAAGGACTTGTGAATCCGAAACCCGCGCGGTCTGAAGACATGCGCGACGGTCGGATTTTGCCGACTTCGGCGGGTGTATGGTTTCACCACATAAGCTTGCCGCATTCCGCCTGACCTACGGCGTTTTCCACCAGCCCCGCCGCTACCCCTTTTGAGAGAAAACAAAGGGGACGCATCTAATTATCTTTGAAGACGCTCCTAACAATCCCCCTAACAATTAGATACGTCCCCCTTTTTCGGCGAAGCGCGCACGCCACCCCACTCGCCCTTTATTTTTCCCGCACTCATAGTCTCCCACTGACATCCATAATCCCCTACTCATATCCCCATTCGGCATGATACACTTGGTAGCTCTGTCTACACCGCACGCGGAGGCCCGCCCA
>DHJA01000105.1:0-17598 GCA_002404095.1 Planctomycetaceae bacterium UBA4732
CCTCGTGGCCCGCAAGCCGACGGCAGACGCGCCGCCGACGACGGCGCGCGTCTGCGACATCCCGCGCGATACATTGCGAATCGACGATTTATCAAATCAGATTGCGGCCGAGGGGTTTGAACTGCCGCGCGAGAAACTTTCGGCCGGCGCCTGGACGCTGGAACCACCGGGCGTGATGGCGCTGATGGAGAAGATTCGGCGCGTTGGCGTACCGCTAAAGGAGATTGCCGGGTGCATCCCAATTTACGGGATTAAGACCGGGTTCAACGAGGCTTTCCTGATCGATACCCCGACAAAGGAACTCTTGGTCGCCGCCGATCCAAAGTCAGGGAAACTGTTCAGGCCGTATCTTCGAGGCCAGGACATCGACCGCTGGAAGGGACAGTGGGCTGGTCAATGGTTGATCGCGATGAGGTCAAGCGCAAACTACGATTGGCCGTGGTCAAAGGCCGCTGAAGCCGCTGACGAAGTATTCAAGCAGACTTACCCAGCGCTACAGGAACACTTCGGGCGGTATCGAACGGAACTGGCGGGGCGAAAGAATAAAGTACATTTCTGGTGGGAATTGTCGGGTTCTTCGCAATGGGAAGCATACGAGCAGCCGAAAATCATGTACCAAGAGATTCAGTTTCATCCATGCTATATGCTGGACCGAGAGCGGATGTTGGCGAATAACAAGGTCTTTTTCATCCCAAACGGTGACTTGTACTTGCTTGGCGTAATGAATTCTCCGCTCATGTGGTGGCACAATTGGCGTTATCTTCCGCACATGAAGGACGAAGCGCTAACCCCAGTCGGTTTCCTGATGGAAGACCTCCCGGTCGCACGTCCGACTCAGGAAATCCGCGAATCGGCGGAAGGGGCCGTCCAAAGTTTACTCGATATCGCCGGCAAACAGCAAACCGGGCGGCGCGACGTGCTGGACTGGTTGCGGGTGGAATACGCCGTGAATAAGCCGAGTCAGAAGCTACAGGACGTATCGGCCCTCACACCGGATGCGCTGGCAGCCGAAGTGAAGAAGGCCCGCGGCAAGAAGAACCCGCTGACCGTGGCCGGGCTGAAGGCGCTGAGGGAGGAACACGGCCGGAGCATCGTCCCACTGCAAACGCTGGCGGCGGAAGCGCGGACGCTGGAAAGACAAGTCGCCGAGTTGGTGAACGCGGCCTACGGCCTGACGCCGGAGGAAGTGGCCTTGATGTGGAAGACGGCCCCGCCGCGGATGCCGGGGGAAGCGCCCGACAGTTGAGAAGAAAGCACAGCTTGTTTCAACGCCGTCCCTAGGCAACAATGAATGTCATCGGGACGGCCGGAGTAGTTACCGGTCTGCCCGGCTGTCAACGGTCGGTTACTCGCCGCGGCAGCCGGGCAGGCGTTGCCCGACCGGAGTAAGCCATGTCGCGCCAGAGTCTGAGAGCCGCGCTTGTCCGGCTTACTTCCTTTGAAACTACCCCGCCCTACGATGCGGTGGTTGACGTGGGCCGCGAACTGAACGATGTTCGTATGGACGACTTTGCCGGCTCGTACCCGTTGTCGCCTGCCCGCGGCCTATTGTATGCGGCAGCACGCCTTACCCATCCGCGCTTGACCGAAGCCGATCGCGCCCGTTTGAACGACGGCGGCCATATCATCGGGTTGCTGAGGCAATGGGATGGGAACGAGTTGTGGCTTTACGACAGAAATCAACTGATCGCGTTCGCCAGGGACGCCGACGCGGAATTGGAACGGAGAACGCCGCTGGCGAACATCGCCGCGGAGGGCGGCGTAGTCGGAGGACAGGACCACGCGGTGGTGCCGGCTGTTGTCTTGGATCTGAACGCAGTACACTGCGCAACCCCGGCGGCTCTAGCCTTACGGTCAAGCGGTGCCAAGCCGTCTGGTCAAGCGACCGATCCGGCGGCTGTTCCTCAACTGATCACTGATCCGCCCAAGACGCCGGTGGAAATCTTCTTCTCCTACTCCCAGAAGGATGCAACGCTGCTGGACAAATTGGTAGCCCACCTCAGCCAACTCAAGCACCAGGGGCTGATCGCCGGATGGCATGACCGTAAGATCGCGGCAGGCACCGAATGGGAGCGGGAAATTGATGAGCATTTGAACTCTGCCCGTATCATCCTGTTACTTATCAGCGCTGATTTTCTTGCCTCGGGCTACTGTTACGGCGTGGAAATGAAGCGTGCGCTTCAGCGGCACGAGGCAGGGGAAGCGCGCGTTATTCCTATCATCCTCCGCCCGTGCGATTGGCATACTTCCCTTTTCGGCAAACTTCAGGCGTTGCCTGAAAAAGCCAAACCAGTGACAAAATGGTCAAATCAAGACAGTGCCTTTACGGATGTGGTTAGGGGAATAAGAGCTGCCGTCATGGAACTTACTGCTTAGAAATGCTTTTAATCGCCCTGCTTGCCACCCCACAGGTGTCGAACCCATGACTACACAAAAGGCCGACGACAAGGCTCGTAAGCGGACGGAGCATTTGCGGAAACGCCGCGTCGCACTGGTCGAGGCGATGCAAAGGGACGTGCGCCAACTCCGCAAGATCATCCACGGACAAGGGAATAAGAAGTAGCGGCCCGTTCGGAGGAGCAATCATGAACGAGGTCAGCGGCCGTACCATTCCCCACACCGACCTGCCCGAAGCGGGCGCCGACGACATGCTCTACGAGGAATGGAATACCTACCGGCGCGAGGCGTCCCGTCTGCTCGCGGAGGGCTGCGAGGGCAAGTTCGTACTCATCAAAGGCGATCAGGTCGTTTCCGTGCATGACACATGGGATGTCGCTCGGCAAGCGGGCCTGCGACTCTATTTGCTGGAGCCGTTCCTGGTCCATGAGGTCCGCTCCGAAGAGCCGATCCTGCGTCTCCGCGGGTACACCTTGCCATGCCCCGGTTGGCCGTCTTGACTTCTTCGCATTTTGCGAAGATAATGCATCTGCGGCAAAGCCTTGTTACGCCGGTCTAAGACGAGTTCGGGGATGCGAATTATTTCCATCAAAAAGTTACGTTATTTTTGGAATAGTCCCGAGCATCCCGACGCTGAATCGCCCTTGAAAGCGTGGTATCAGACCGTCAAGTCTTGCGACTGGACCTGTTTTGCTGACGTCCGGAAGACCTACGGCACGACCGATTCCGTCGGTGGCAAGGTGGTTTTTGATATCGGCGGCAACAAGTACCGGCTGATCGCCGTGATTGACTACGCGGGCCATAAAGTCTTCGTCCGTCACGTCCTCGATCACAAGGAGTACGACAAGGGACGGTGGAAAAAAGATTCCTTCGGCGAGAACTGGAAGCCGCGGTCCATCCCGCCTGTCGCCGATCAGAGCCGAAGAAAGAAGAGGAGGCCGCGCCGCCAAGGTGACATATGATCCGGCGACGCGGCGCCCCAAGATAAGAGAAATGAGGTAAGCCATGAAGACTAAGCGGAAGGGCGGCGGCAACCAGGACATTTACCTGGAACTGGTCCAGCGAGTTCCGCTCCGTCCGATTCGTTCGGATGACGAACTGGACCGAGCAATTGAGATAGTTGACGAACTGATCGATCACGACGAACGGGGGGCCGACGAACGCGACTACCTCGACGTACTCAGCGACCTGATCGAGCGCTACGAAGCGGAGGCGCATCCCATCGCCGCGGCGCCGGACGCCTTGGTGCTGGCGCACCTGATCGAGGCCAAGGGGGTTTCTCAGGCCGACGTCGCCCGCGAAGCAGGCATCGCCGAATCGACCATTTCGGAAGTGTTGGTGGGCAAGCGAAACCTGAACCGCGCCCACATCGGCCGACTGGCCCGGTACTTCAACGTCGGTCCCGCGGCTTTCCAATTCACCGAATAGACGCCCTGTTACCCAAGTTCCCCCCTCGTTCCCAAACTCCTGTTTGGGAACGCTCTCTTGCGAAACTCTGTTTCACTTAGAACCTATCCCGGCGGGTGCGGAATGTGAAACAGAAGTTTGGGAACGAGGGTGAACCTTGTTGCGTGGCGCACCCTGGGCGGCAAATCGCTTGGCGGGTTGGCGGGCGGCTGCTAAGTCCTTTGCGGATAACGACTTCGTCCCGCCAACCCTCGCCCGCCAAACCGCCTTTGGCGGGCGATGCCAGAGGAGCGTACCACTGCTCAGAAAAGCGGCGATCTTGAGGACGGCGCGCCCCGATGTACTACTAGGAGCGCCGCCCAACGAGGTTATCTACAGAGCAGCTTCCTTCTCGCCTTCTCGTTCCCAAACTCCTGTTTGGGAACGCTCTCTTGCGAAACTCTGTTTCGCTTAGAACCTGTCCCGGCAGGTGCGGAAAGCGAAACAGGAGTTTCGCGGACGGACGTTCTCAAACAGGAGTTTGGGAACGAGGGTGAAACAAAAAAACGGGAGGAAGCCTCATGCTTCCTCCCGTTAATGTTCGCGCCGCGCCAATCACATGCTGTTTTCGCGCCGTTCATCGACTAACGTGCGAATCCGTTCGACGAGCAGGGCCGCGTCGAACGGCTTCTTGAACGCTTCGCTGTATCCATACTGCGTAAGCGCGTCCGGGTCGGATTCATCCTCGCTGGCCAGCGCGATGATGAGCGTGCTTTCGTACTGAGCGTTGCGGCGGAGGTTTTGCGCGATCTGCAAGCCCTCGCTACGGCCCATCGCCAGATCGATGATGATCGTGTCGGGGTGGAAGCTCTCGGCCTGGATGCCGGCCTCGAAACCGCTATTGGCCGTCTCGTAACGGTAGTCGTCGTCGAGGGGCAGAAGTTCCTGGACGCGACTGATAAACAACGGCTCGGCGCCGACGATCAGGATCTTGTGCCAGCCCTCTTCCTCCAGCTCGCCCAACGGCATGCCGTGTTCTTTGAGGAAGCGGATGAGGTGCTCGCGGGGAATACGACGGTCCTGGCTGCCCGGAATGCGATAGCCGCGCAGCCGGCCGGAATCAAACCACTTGCTCACCGTGCGCGGCGCGACTTTACAGATTTTCGCGACCTGCCCGGTGGTAAACACTTTCTTCATGGTAGGCACTCCCTTACTTGGTATGCTGAGTCCCCTCCCCGGCCGGCGGAAGCGGGCGCCGGCCGGGGAGCGTTATGTCGCCCGGGCGCGCCCCCGAGGGTCCGTCGGGGGCGTTCGGCCGTGCGCCGGGGGGTTCCGGCGCGACGACGGCGGGCCGACCGAAGGGACCGACAACCCGTGCGTCGCATCCCCCGCCCCGCCTTCCCCCACCCACGGGGGAGAGTTAGCGGTCAGGAGCGGGATTTTGGGGTTGACATCCGCCTCGGCTAGTGCAAAACATCGTCAAGCGCCCCTCTCCAGCATGAGAAAAAGGCCACAACCTAGGGAGGTTCTGCCGGTTTGCCCTCTTGCGCCCTTTTCGCCCGCCGCCCGGATTGCCGCGCTTCGCGGGGAGGCGCGGGCGCCGGTGTGCGGAAATGCCGCTGTGGACTATGCTTACGCGCCGGAAGATCGGGGCGGCGCCGGCAAAGACCGGCGAAACGAAGGCGCCGGAAACGGCGAAAGGAGAGGGGCCGTCCCTCGGTTCCGGTGTCATTCTAAGGCCGGTGACAAGGGTTGTGCGTAAAATTCCGCTGAAACGAGTCCGAATCGTTACAGAGTTTGTAGCGACTATTCCATCTAGGGGCTGTCCGGGAGCTTCCGTCAACGGCCGCTGAGCCTGGCGTCCACTTCAACTCGGATCGCCTGGAGTTCTTAGAGGTCCGACCGCGACTCGTCCCGTGCCTTTTCCGACCCGACGCCGTTCAAGGAGGCGGTCCCCTGCGCCGTCCATCCGGGGCTGAATAGGTTGCCTTGGTAAAAGGTTTTGACCCAAGAATAATAATCGCTCCAAGACTCTTTCGCCTGGTTGACAGTGTCACGGTCGTATTGCGGCCGAAAATCGGCTTCGCGCGGCGAATACCACTCCTTAGCCAGGCGTGGGTAGGAGGTTTGGGCAAGGCCGGTTCATCCGCAGCGGCCGCCTCGGCCGGAGTAGGCGGTTTGGCGGAGGGTGAGCAGTCTGCGCCGATGAACCTTGCGAATGCGGAGACCGCGGCGGACAGGTCCACGAAAAGATTCCGAAGCAACTTATTCTCGGACGCCCCTTGAGAGGGGGAAAACGAAGAAGAGGAATTTGGCGGAGGGCGGCCGGCGCCTTGACCGCGCGGGCATCTCTGCAATAATCCGTGAGCGCACCCCCGCGCCGGCGTTTCTCTCGTTCTCCTGAGGAGCCATGCTCTACCTGTTGACCTGCTCCAAGGGCCACTCCTGGGAAACGTCCTCGACCGACGAGGACGGCGCCGCCAGACGCGCCCTCTGTCCGGTCTGTGGCGATGCCGTGGATCTGCTCCCTCTGTTAGACTTCGTTCCGTCCTCCGATTCCGTCGCCCTCGCGCCGTTGCTGCCGCAGGCTGGGCCGTTGCGCGACGCGGCCGGCAGGCCCGTCGTGGCTGGCTTCGAGATTGAGGAAGACCTGGGGCGCGCCTCCTTTGGCCTTCAGCAATACCGGGCGAAACAATTGCTCGTCAACCGCCGTGTTCTGCTCAAGGTCGTCGTCGCCAAAGAAGACGCCGGGCAAACGGGTTGGGGGGTCTTACGCGGCGAAGCGGCAGCCCTCGGACGAATCAATCATCCCAACATCGTGCAAATACTGGAGGTAGGCGAGCGCGAACGTCAGCTTTTTTACAACGCCGTCGAATGGGTCGAAGGGCCGACGCTGGCCGAACACGCCGCAGGTAAACCGCTACCGCCCTTGGAGGCGGCGCGGCTCGTCGAAGTGCTTGCTCGCGCCGTCCACGCCGCTCATGAAAAAGGCGTCGTCCATCGCGGCTTACGCCCGGTCTGTATCCGTCTGCAACCGCAGCCTAGTGCCGGTGGTCCGAAGCGTAAGCCGGAGCCTGTCGCGCCGCCGTTCTGGCTGGCCGGCGCTGCGCGTTTCCTGCCCAAGATCGGCGGCTTCGGCTTGGCCCGCCGGCCCGTCGAGGGCGACGCCGCAGACGTGGAATTGCACGATGGTCAACCTAGCGGTTTGGCGCCGGAACAAGCCTGGGGCCGCAGTCAGGAAATCGGCGCCGGCAGCGATATTTACGCCCTCGGCGCTATCCTGTACGAATTGCTCACCGGCCGGCCGCCGTATCGCGGTCGCACACCAGGCGAGACATTGGAGCGCATCCGCGCGGGAGAACTGCCGGCGTTTTCCAATAAGGGCAGGGGGCTGCCCTTCGATCTGATCGCCGTCTGCCGCAAGGCCATGCGCCGGCAGCCGAAGAATCGGTACAAGACGGCGCTGGACCTGGCTGACGACCTGCGCGCCTTCGCCGCCGGCCGGCCCGTCCAGGCGCGGCAAGCCTCCGCATCGGAGCGGGCCGGTCGTTGGGTGCGCCGCCGGCCGCTGACGACGGCGCTGTTATTCCTCTGTCTCTTGGCGGTGGCGGCCATCTGTTTCGCCGGCATCTACTTCGTGACGGCGACTTATTACGACATGCGCGAATTGTCGTTGCACGCCGACGGGGCGGATAGTCGGAGGAGCGAGCTTGCCAAACGACTTTTGGACTCGCAAAACGCGGAAAAGCGAATTACATACTACCACCGCATCTTGCTGGCGGATCGCGCGGCGGCGGCGGATGACAGAGAACGGGCGCGGCAGTTGCTTGATAGCTGTCCGGTCGATCTGCGCCATTGGGAGTGGCACTATCTCAATGACCGCTTGGCCCAGCCCGGTAAAGGTTACCTTAGTCTCACGGGGCCGGCTCAGCACGTCAACGCGATCGCGTACAGCCCGGACGGCCGCCGACTGGCGGCGGCGACGGGCGCCGCGCCGCGCAATTTCGGCGACCCTGGCGTCAAGGGAGAAGTCCTCATCTGGAAGCTCCCTGCCGCGCTCCCTTCGCACAACCTGAATGGGTTTCCCGGCGTTCCGCGCGCCATCGCGTTCAGTCCGGATGGGCGCTGGCTGGCGGCGGCCGTCGGCGGCCAGGCCGCGAACGTCCGAGAGTGGGATACGTCGCAAAAAATCAAACTCCCGCCGTGGTCGCTCAACGGCGCCCAGCCGACGGACTTGGCATACAGCCCGGACGGCAAACGGCTGGCGACGTTGGACGAACACGGCAATATTCATCTCTTCCCCGTTGGCGGCGGTCCCGAAACGGCGTTTATGCTCTTTGCGAAAAGTACATGCCTAGCGTTGCTCAATCCGGACGGTACGAAACTGGCGTTGGCCAACCCCGACTTGGATCAAGTCGAGATCCGCGAGCCGCAGCGAGGGGTATCCCTGGAGGCCGCCGAACACGACGCGGAGATTTTGGCGCTGGCCTTCAACCCGGCAACGAATCTGTTGGCGTCGGGCGACCGCGAGGGCATTGTCCAGGTCTGGAACGTGGCGACGAACCGCCTCGCGGCCACACTTCACGCTCACACCGGAGCAGTGACGGGCCTTTCATTTACCCACGACGGCAGGCGGTTGGCCACATCAAGCGAGGACGGCGCCGTGCGCATTTGGGATCCCGTTCTGGGGCTGGAACTCCTGCGGCTGACTCCGTTCGACAAGGACGCCGACGGTAGCAACGGCGTCACGGCCGTACAGTTCAGCCCTGCGGCGGACGACTGGCAATTGGCGGCCGTTCATGGCAATGAAATCCGCATCGTCGGGCCGCAACGGCCGTGAAACCTGCTTGGCGAGCCGGGTCGCGTAAGCACCCGGAGAATGCTGCAGCGACGGCGCCCAACTCCGGGCGCTTACGCGACCCGGCTCGCCTGTCCCGAAATTGCTCTGGACATCGCCGCCCCATTCTGGCATACGCCTCCCCTTCACACAAAACATCGCTTTTCGAGCCGCCTCGGCTCGGCCGGACGCGGGCGTCGGCCGCGGGATCGAGGCGCGCGGGACGCGGCCGGATCGTTCGAGGGGGAACGGGTCGGTCAAGGGCATCCGCGGGGAGGAAGTTATGGGCATGGTCGGGAAGGGGATGACGGTCGCGGTCCTACTGACGGGAATGGCGGCGTCGGCGGCGTTGGCGCAGCAACCGGACGGCGACTTGCACTCGGCCGCGCCTAAGCCGAAGGCCTTTTGGGACGGCTGGTTCACGGCGGCCGCCAAGCCCGCGGAGAAAAAGCCCGATGCGTTGGCAGCGCCGCCGGCCGGGCCGTCGGCCGCCGAAATTGCGGCCGCGACGCGCAAACGGGAGTTGGCCTCCTACTCACGCCGCATGGAAGTGTGCGACCGGCTCATGGACGTCGCCGTCCAGAACAACGACGAGGCCATGCAGACGCGGATCGAACAACTCAAAGACCGCGCGTGGAACCTTTATCAACAACGAACCGGCGGATTGGCCGTTTCCGGGTCTCAGTCGCCGGACGAGGACGTTCTCGACCGCCGGCTCGGCGTGAATTCGACCGGCCGCCCTCTGACGGCCGCGCCGGCCGGCAAGGCGAAACCGGACGCCGGCCAGGCGTCGCTCAAGCGGGAGGTCAAGCCATGAAGCGGACGATTCTTTTCCTGCTGGTCCTGACGGCGACCGGCTGCGTCGAATTGCCCATTCGGCCGGAGCCGAACGCGACGTATAAGAAGGCGACAAAAGCGCCGGCCCCGGAGGCCGCAATGCCGAAGCCGGTGATGGGATTGCCTTCAGTGGCGCCCGATCAGGTGAGCGACGACAACGCACCGCAGGTGCTTGACGCGCTGCGCGAGGAAATGGATCGCGCCGCCAGCGAACGCTCGTCGTCGCCGAAACCTTGAGTCCAGGCGCCGATTAGCCACGACGCGAAGCGGAGCGCGAGACCAACATGCTCCGCTTCGCGTCGCGGCTAACCGGCGCCGACGGGTCTCCCGGTCCCCACAGCGCCAGGAGCGCCACAAAGGCGATAAGCGGGAACGTTCCAGCCAGGACCATACACAGAGTAAAAGAGTTTGTGTTTTCTCGAAGATGTGCAATCATTTCTTGCCAGCCCGCCAGAGCGATCCAGCACACGAAACTGAGCAGGCCGGTCAGCGTCCCCTGGTGCTTCACCGTCAAATCCTGGCTGAACGAGTAGTAAGCCGGGAACACGCCTAGCGAGCCGAACCCCACCAGCAGCAGCAACGTCAGCAATAAAGCTCCCGCCGGTAGGAACGCCGCCCAGACGGCCAGGGCCGCCAGCAGGGCGTAAGCGAAAAATACTACCATTCGGTTGAAGTGAACGGTGAAGCCCAGTCGTGCCAGAAGGAGGGTGGCAAGTCCCGCCGAAAGCGCGCCGAGGTCCGTGGAGATGTAATAGGCCGACGTGAACAAAGTACGCTGCCCCTCGTCGTAGCCCAGCTGTTTCAGCAACACGAGCATCCAGGCGCGGAAGAAGTGCCAGGTCGCGTTGATTGCCACCACTAGGATCACTAGGGCGAGGAGACGACGCGCCGTCAGCCAAGCACTTGGCGGCAGTTTGTCGGCCTGAAAGGCGGTCGCCCCGGCCGCCCCCCGTAGGTCGCCGGGCCGGAGACTTATCAGCCACAAGATCACCCAAGCCATACCGCACCCCCCCACCACGAGGAAGGGCTTGCGCCAGGAGCCGACCACGCTCTCCGGGGCGGTGTAATATACTACGACAGGAATGATAATTGCGCCTATTGAGGCACCGCTCTGGAGTAGGCTGTTGCCCATCGTGCGCTCGGCCGGCGCCAGGAGGTGCTGCGTGGTGCGCAGCGCGCAGGGCCAGTGGCCCGCCTCGGCCAATCCCAATAAAAGACGGCAGGCGAAGAGCCAGTAAAAGCCTTGGGCGAAGCCCGCGGCGAAGCCCGCCGCCGACCACGCCAACAATACCGCGGGGTAGACCCAGTAGACGTTGGCGCGATCCGCCAACCAACCCACCAGGAGGGCGCCGACGGCGAACGCGACGGCGAAACCGGCTTCGATGTCGCCATATTCCACGAATGTAAGCCGCATCTCACCGGGAGGGGCCGGCTCGGCGTTGGCGTCGCGCGGCAGTAGGCGCGGCGCCACCATGTTGAGCGTGAGCCTGTCCATGTAGTTGACCATCGTAGCCAGCAAAAGCAGGCCGCAGACCCACCATTTCCAGGCCCGCGACCGGCCGGGCAATCGAAGATCGGGGATGACAACGCTCATATCGGGAGATTCTCCGGGACGCGGGCCGTGGAGGAGAGTGTAACCATCCCTCGGTCGCCCTGCCAGTGTTGCGACGGGAATCTCCCCGCTTGCTGATTGACAAAGCGCGCCCTGTACCTTTCAATACATTCACGGTTCGACCCGCCGCCGGCTTCTCTCCAACGGAACACGGCCTACCTTCGTGACGCTTCGGTTCGTCCCACCGCGGAGGAATAACGCATGTCTCTGGACCTGGCTCCCGTCGCGCCGCTCAGCTCGCGGCCGCTATACCGTCTGATACGCCGGACTCGGTTTCTCTTGCGCGTGACCCGCATCGTTACGGGATTAGCCCTCTCGGTCGGCCTGTTCCTCGGCGCTCTGGCTTTTGTCGTCGCCGTGGACTTGTTGTTGCCTCTGCTTCAAATCCCTTTTAACATCGCGTTTAACCTCGATCAGGGATTGCGGCTGGCGTCCTTGCTGCTGGTGGTGCTGCCGCCCGCGGCGGCGTTGCTGATCGGCGTCGTCTTCCCCCTGTTCCGCCGCTTCTCGGCCGGCGCCGTCGCGCGACGCATCGAAGCCCACATTCCGGGCATCCACAACCGTCTCGTCAGCTGCCTTGACCTGGAGGCCAGAGGCCGCGCCGCCGCTTCGCCGGTCTTTTACCGCCGCCTCCTCACCGAAGCCCTCGACCGTATTCACGGCTTCCGCCCTCGCCGCGTACTCGACTTCGTGAAGCTGCGCCGGGCCGGACTAATCGCGGTCATCGGGACGCTGGCTTTCGCCGTGGTCTGGTGTCTGTTCTCGAAGAATCTGCCGACGGCAATGGCGCGTATTTTCCACCCTTTTGAAGACATTCCGCCTGTCGCCGGCGTAGCGTACACGGTCGAGCCGGACGGCGGCGCTTTCTTGAGGGAAGAGAAGATCGACTTCGCCGCCCATCTCACGCACGGCGAAACCGGCGCGCTGATGCTGGCCCTTCGCGCAGATAACGGCGCCGCCCGCGACATGCCGCTCGAACAGGTCCATGACGATTCTTCGTTGTTCCAATTGCAATTGGACACGGTGAGCATCGGCCAAGCGTATCAAAACGGCTTCCATTACCGCGTCCACGGCGGCGGCACCTGGAGTCCTCGCTACGACGTGCGCCTGGTGGAACGGCCGCTTATCACTAACGTCGATACCGCCGTCTACTACCCGGCCTACATGGCCATTCCTGAAGGCCATCCCACGCCGCGCGAGGCCGCCGAAATCATCGGGCCGGAGGGCGGCGAGATCGAGGTCGCCGTACAGGCCGACGGGCAAGTCGCGGTAGGCGAAATTCAATTGCTCACGCCGGGCAAGCGCCCTCTCACGGCCCGCGAACAGGTCGAGCGCGTCTGGTTCGAGGACAAAGCGCCGGCGGATGCGCCAGCAGGCGGGACGTGGAATCAGGTCAAGAAAGAGAAGCATTCGGCCCATACGGAGCCATATGCGATCGGCGAACACGGCCATTGGTTCCAGGGTGACGCCGCCGGCTTCGCCGTGCAGCCGGGCGACGTGCTGTTTGCCTACGTTTTTATCGACCCGCAGACGCCGCCCGACGAAATCCTGGTGCAGTGGAACGATGGAACGGGTTGGGAACATGGCGCCGCCTGGGGCGCGGACCTGATCCATCAGGGCAGACTCGGCGCCGCGTCTCGACGGTTGATGGGCAAACATCTGCCAGTCGGCGGTCAATGGGTGCGCCTAGAAGTCCCCGCGAAGGACGTGGACCTGGAAGGCAAGACCGTCCACGGTATGGCGTTCAAAATGAGCGGCGGCCAGTGCTGGTGGGGCAAGTCCGGCGCGGTCCGCACCGAGGAACCGACGTATTTGGTCGATAAGACGTTTCCGATGTCGTTGGAAGCGACGGGCCGCTGGACGGGCCGGCTGCCGCTCGTCGGCAAGGGAGTATTGCGGGCGGAAATGCGCAACCAAGAGGGCCACGCCAACAAGCCGATGGCGGAGCTGCGATACACGGCCGTCAAGGATCAGCCGCCGCAGGTCGTGTTGCAACGGCCGGGCGCCGAGTTGACGCTGAGCGAGCCGCAGGCGCCGCCGTTGACCATCGCGGCCTTCGATGATTACGGCCTGAAGGACGTGACAGTGTTTTACCGAGACAATGAGGCGCAGCCTTATCAGAGCCGTATACTCCGCCATTTCGACAAGCCTGAGCGAAACCAAACTATCGTGGCGCCGTTGCGGGAAGCGGCAGAGTTAAAACAGGGCGGCGTACTCCACTATTACATTCAGGCGTCCGACCGCAAGGACCAGACGGCCCGCACGCCAGAATATGTGGTGCGCATCACCGCCGACGCCAACGCGGCCGACAAGCAAGAGGCGGCGTTCGACAAGACGCAAGACACCTTCCACGACCGGCTGTTGAAGTTGATCGCGGAGCAAAAAACGGTGCAGACCAAGGTCGAAAAACTCGACAAGCAATATGCGGAGACGACTGAAAAGGCGCGTAAGGAACAGGCCGCGGCGCCGGAACCGCCGCCGCCCGACCCGAAGGCTCCGACGCCTCCCATGCCCACGCCGAAGGACGGCCCCAAACTCGATCCGGAAACGGCGAAACAACTGGCCGAGTTGGAGAAGCAGTTGGCGGAGTTGGCCAAGGAAGAAAACAAGAACGCGGAAGACGCGGCGCATTTGAACGAAGACTTGACCAAAGCAAACGCCGAGGCCGAGAAGTTGCAGACGTTGCCGCCGATCGTGGCGGCGGAAATGAAGGCGCTCCAGAAGACGTTCGAGCAAACGGCTGTTAAGGCGATGAAGAACCTGGGCGAGCAATTCAACCAGGGCGCCAACCCGAAGTCGGACGCCCCGGACCTCAAAGACCTAGAAAACCAGGCCAATCGCCTGGCGAAAGACCTGGAAGGCGTCAAGGATCGGATGGAGGCGCTCGACAACGCGCGCAAGGGGCTGCGCGACGACCTCGCCAAGGCGTTGCAGGAATTGCAGCGCGAGATGCTCAACGAGAACGGCAAGCTGAGCGAACGCGACTTGCAAGATCTGCGCGATTTCATCGCCAAAATGCGCGAACAGTTGAAGGACTTCCAGGGCAAGCAGGAAAAGCTACTCGACACGGTCGAAAAGGGCGGCGACCTCAAGGACGTGGAGCGTCAGCAGGCCGATCTAGACAAACAGTTGGACAAGATGCTCGACGCTGCACGCAAGATGTTGGCCGCGAAACGCAAGCCTAACCGCCGTAAACCGACCTTCCCAGACGAGCCGTATACGCCGGACGACGAAGTGAAAGTGCCGCCGAAGGATGACGATACGAATGAGCCGCTGCCAAACGCCAAGAAGCCGGACGGCACGGCCAACCCAGACGAGAAGAAGTCGGACGCCGCCAAGGACGATGACGATAAGGAGCCGCTCGATATGCCCGCGCTCGGCGGCCCGAAGCAAGTAACGGACAAGCGCTTCGATAAGAAGAAACGCCCGGTCGCCCATAAGCCCGGCGACAAGGACGACGCCGACGCGCAGCGCAACGACTTGGAATCACACCAGAACGACCGGCTGCGCGACCTCGACGCCGCGGAGAAAAGCCTGGCCTCCGATCAGCAGACGTTGGAGAAAATGTTGCAGGGGCTGGAAGAGGCCATGAAGGCCGCCGGCCAGAAAGAGGCCAAACCCGGTCAGCCGAATGAGGCCGACGACGCCATGCAGCAGCTTCAACACATGCTGGAATCGCCGGCGCTGCGCGAGGCGCGGGCGATGCTGCAGCGGATGCACAAGGGGCAGGCGTCCAAGTCGAAACAACCGTCGAACCAGCCGCCGACGCCTTCGCAGAGCGAAACCAGCCAGTCCGGCAACAACCCACCGGTGGGCGCCGCCGACTTGTCGAAGCTGTCGCCGGCCGCGCGCGAGGCCGTCATGAAATTGTCGCCGCGTTTGCGCGAAGAGTTGCTGCAAGGGCTGCGCGAACAGGGGCCGGAAGGTTACGGCCCGTTCATTGAGGATTACTTTAAGCGCTTGACGGAGACGAAAACTCCATAATTTAACGAGCCGCGACCGTAAGGGAGTGGGGGAAAACCGCTCCCTTACGATCGCGGCTCGTCAGGGCTGGAACCAATCCGATGCTTTCGTGGCTGCTGCGACAACTGAACGTCACCGGCGACCTGATCAATCACCTCGATCAAGTCGTGTTCGCGTTTCAATACGCCTGGGTGTTGTGGGTGGGAATTTCCCTGCTCCTCCCCGCCTGCTGGTTCATTTACACTTGGCAGCGTCGAAATATGCCCGGTACGCCGGCCAGCCTCTGCGTCGTCCTCACGATGACGCGCGTACTCATCCTCGCCCTATTGCTGTTCATTCTCGCCGGCCCGCATCTCAAATTGGAATACACGGTCCAGCAAAAGCCTATCGTCGCCGTGCTGCTCGACCATTCGCGGAGTATGGAGCTTCCGGCCGGGCCGTTTGAAACCGACGAAAACTTGTCGAAGGTCGCCGAAGCCGCCGGCTATCACGCCACCGCCGGCGCCCCCGACGCCGAGACGCGCATGGCGCTCAACCGCATCGGCCGGGCGAAGCTCAGCCAAACTGTCCTGCAAACCAGCGGCCGACCGCTGACCGAGACGCTGGCGAAGAAATTCGACCTGCGTTTCTACTCATTCTCCAACGATCTCAAGCAACTGGGCGTCAACCCCGCTAAGCCGGACTTCCCCGAACCGCCGCATCCCGGCGGCTCGGCCACCCAGATCGGCGACGCCCTCGATCAGCTCCGCGCGGAGACGGCCGGGCGCAAGCTGGCAGGCGTATTGCTCTTTTCCGACGGGCAAAATACGGGAGGCCGTTCGCTCACGGAAGCCGGCCGCGCCTGCGGCGACGCCAACACGCCGATCTTCGCCGTGCCGCTCGGGCCTGTGCGCCAGCTACAAGATGTGGCCGTCGTCGGCATTGACGCCGCCAGCCCCGTATCGGTTGGCGACACAGTGCGCGTGGCCGCGACCATCGAATCTCAGGGCTTCGACAAGCGCGTCGTAAAGGTGGAATTGAAAGACGGGGAAACGGTCTTGGATTCCAAAGATGTGACGCTGAGCAACACGGAACAGCAGCACGTCGATCTGACTTTCAAAGCCGACAAGGCGGGCGCCCGCTATCTGACGGTGAGCGTGCCGCCGCAGCCGGAGGAAACCGAAGACCTGCGCGGCAACAATTCCGACACCGCTTTCGTCCGCGTCAGCGACGAGAAAATCAAGGTGCTGTATCTCGAAGGTCTGCCGCGCTGGGACTTCCGTTTTCTGAAGAACGCCATGCGTCGTGACAACGGCTTGTCAGGACGCACGAATAAAGAAGTAGATGTCGTGCTGGAGGCGGAATGGCGGCGGCTGTCGGAGAAGGAGAAGATCGCCGCCCTGCCACACACCCTGGATCAGCTGGCCGAATACCACACGATTATCTTAGGCGATGTATCGCCGAAGATGCTGAATACGGAGTTTATCGATCTGCTGGTGAAGGCAGTGCGTGAGCGCGGCGTTGGCCTGATCGTGGAGGCGGGCCCGCTGTATATGCCGCATAAATTCGACGACCGCCTTGACGCCCTTCTGCCCGTCCGCCTCAAGCGTGGCGTTTCCGGACAGATGCCGAGAGGGGTGCCGTCGTTCCATATCGAGCTGGCTCCCGAAGGCGAACTGCACGACTCCATGCGGCTGTACGACGACCTGACTTCCAACCAAAACGGCTGGGCGCAGATGCCGTCGTATTACTGGTGCGCCGCGGCCGAGAAGGCGTCGCCGGGCGCGACGGTGTTGGCGTGGAACCCCGTGCAAAGCACGACCGGCGGCAAGACGCCGTTGATCGCGCAGGCTTATGCCGGACAAGGACAGGTGTTATTCGTCGGCACCGATTCGACGTGGCTGTGGCGGCAGAACGTCGGCGACCGTTTCTTCTATAAGTTTTGGGGCCAAGGCGTGCGCGCCGTTGCCCGCAACGACAAGATGACGCAGAAAAAGAGCTGGTTGGAGGTGCGTCCGATTCACGTTCAGCCGGGCGAAGCGGCGCAGGTGGAGCTGACGGCCTTCGCCGTGGACGGCTCGCCGCGCGTGGACCCCGCCGCAACCGTGCAGGTGCAGGCCGGCGGCGAAACTGGCGTGATTGAGATGACGGCCGACCCGAACGTGAAGGGCCGTTATACCGGCAAGTTCACGCCCAAAAGTTCTGGTGAATATCGCCTGACGTTCGCGGACGGCCAAGCCTCGCCGGTGGAAGCGAAATTGCCCGTGGCGGCGGCGCCCGATGAGTTGAAGCATCCGAACCTCAACCGCGCTGCGCTGGAGCAATTGGCCGTCGATTCGCACGGCAAGCTGGTCGAGTTGTACAACCTGGGTTCGCTAACCGATGAGCTGAAAGAGGATACGACGCAAGTCCAGCGTTCGCCACCGCCGGCCTCTCTGTGGGACAACTGGTTGACGCTGACGGCGTTGGTGTTGCTTTATTCTCTGGATGTGGGCCTTCGCCGGCTAAGGGGGCTGTCATGAAGTCGCCGCGAAAACTCCTCGGGGTGGAGTTGTTTAGCCGCGACCCGAAGGGGAGCGCGTCTCCC
>DHJA01000105.1:17730-44417 GCA_002404095.1 Planctomycetaceae bacterium UBA4732
GGGTCGCGGCTAAACAACCCGGTCATGCTGGCGGCGGCTATCGGCACGGGTTTCGTCTTTCTGTTGACGGCGTTGCTTTCTCAGGCGGATGAAAAGAAACCGGAGAAGCCCGATAACATCGCGGCTCCGCTAACGGAGACCCGCGTCATCGAGCGCGTGACGGCTTCCACCGACAAGGCGCTTGACTGGTTGGAGAGTAAGCAGATCAAGCAAGGCGAAAGCACCGGCGCCTGGAACACCAATCAAGCCTTTAACGCTCTGGCAATGCTGGCATTCATGTCGAGCGGCCACACGCCCGGCCGCGGCAAGTACGGTGACGTGATCGAGGACGGCGTGGTCAAGCCGGGCGTACTAACGCGCGGCAAGAAGTACATGCTGTCGAAGGCGCAGCCAACCGGCTACATCTCGTCCGGCGCCATGTACGAACACGGCCTTGCTGCCCTTTGCCTAGCGGAAATGTACGGTATGGACCCCGACCCGGATCTGGAGGACAAGCTGCGTATGGCAGTGGAGCTAATCGTGAAAGTGCAGTCGCCAGCCGGCGGTTGGCGCTACACGCCGGCCCCGACCGACCAGGATTTGAGCGTGACGGTGATGCAAGTGGTGGCCCTGCGCGCCGCCAACAACGCTGGCATCCGCGTGCCCCAGGAGACGCTCGACAAGGCGGTGAAATACGTTCAATCGTCGGCGCAGCGCGGGCCGGACAACAAGCCGGTGGGCGGCTTCGGCTACCAAGGGCCGGGGCAATCGCCGCAGACCAGCGCCGGCGGCGTACTCTCCCTCCAGCTTCTCGGCCATTACGATGACCCGACCATCCCGCCGACGCTCCAGTTTCTCAGTAAGGTTCCCGTGGAGTGGGGCGGAGGCAATCCGCAGTACTTCTACTACTTCCATTACTACGCGATCCAGGCGTTCTACCAGGCCGGCGGCAAGGAATGGAACGACTGGCACCCGCGCGTCCGAGAACTGCTGCTGAAACATCAGAATGCGGACGGCAGCTGGGACGTGCCAGCGGGATCGTCCGAGGCCCAGTACTCCAACGGCGACAAGGTCTACTCGACGGCGATGGCCACGCTGATCCTAGACATCTACCGGCACTATTTGCCGGCGTACCAGCGCTAAATTTTTCACCGCGGAGAACGCAGAGAACGCGGAGAAAAGACAAGAGGAAGAGTGATATGTTCCGGGCGATGTTTGTTCTCTGCGCTCTCTGCGTTCTCCGCGGTGAAACTATTGCCGCGGAGACGGGGACCATCACCGGGACCGTTGATAAGCCGGCAGACGTGACCAAGCTAATGGCTATCAATCGCGGCGACGATAAGCGCTTTCCCGGCGAGATCGACGCGAAGACCGGCGCGTTTACGATCAAGAATCTGCCGTTGGGCGCGACTTATGATCTGCTGTTCGAGATCGGCGCCGACATGAAACTGGAAGGCGTCAATTTGAGCGTTCCGCACTCCGATTACGAGGTGGAACAGCCGATGACCAAGGAGGACGTGGAGGCAATAACCGAAGCGGCAAAGTCCCTCAACCAGTTTGAGAACAACATTGAAGTAATGACTGTCCTCGGCAACATTCAGCACGCCGCCGTGGTGCTGAACAAGACGCGAACGACTTCGTTCGTCAACCAGGCGCCCGGCGAAATGATCTGGCGGATGGAAGTGTGGCAGTTCGAGAAACCGGACGAAACGTGGATCAAGAACCAGGACGATCTGTTCGTCGTGCTACACCGTGAGCGCTTGCAAAAGGCGGATTTTGACAAGAAGGCGTTGACGCTGGACCCGGCGCTGGGCGGCGTGGGTTTATCGGAAAAACAGGCGAATGTGGAACTCGGCAAGGTAGTCCTGCCGTCCAAGGAGCGGGGCATTCGCCTGCGCACCCGGACGGCGAAGGACAAATAACGCGGCGATGCCGCGAGGAGGACGACGATGGCGGAAGTCAACCGTCGGCGCTTTATCATCGAAACCACGGCCGCGGCCGCGGGCCTTGCGAGCCTGGGCGGCGCGCAGGCGATAGGGGCGGATCGCCAACTGGGCACCTGCGGCCCGCCGCCGCGCATGAATGCGACGCGGCAGACCGCCGCCGAGGGAATGCCGCCGCTGCCGTTGCCGGCCGTGCCGCTGCGCCGCAGCGAGCCGAAGGCCGAGCCGGCGCCGCCGCTGATGATGGCCAAGCTGGAGTACGGCACGACCCAAGACTGGAACACCGACCCTGGCGACGCCGACAACCTCATGCGCCACGTCCGTCAGGCCGTCGGCTTGTGGTACGGCTGGAAGCACATGAATATCGAGGAGCTGGTCGCGCTGCACAAGGCCGACAAGCAGTGCAAAATCCCGTCGCTGTACATCAGCGGCCACGAGGCGTTCGAGTTCACCAAGGATCAGCGCGCCGCCCTGGTGCAATATCTGGTGGACGGCGGTACGCTGGTCGGCGACGCCTGTTGCGGCCGTGAGGAGTTCGCCGCGTCCTTCCGCCGCGAGGTCAAGGAGATGTTCCACGACCGCGCCTTCGACGTGCTGCAGCTCGACCATCCGATCTTCCGCGCTTTCCATAAGTACACCTCCGTCAACGTCCGCACCTTCCCGATGGGGATGAAGACCGACACGGAGGCGCCGCCGGAATTGCTCGGCATCAACCTCGGCTGCCGAACGGCCATCGTCCTGTCGCCTTACGACATGAGCTGCGGCTGGGACGATCACACCCACGAACGCGGCTCCCGGCTGCTGCCTGGAGACGCCGTCCGCCTCGGCATCAACCTCATCAGTTACATCGCCGCCATGCGTCAAGTGGCCGAGACGCAGGCGGTGACGCGGCTCATCAGCGACAAAACGGATCGCCCGCGTCAACAATTCGTGTTGGCCCAGCTGCGGCACCAGGGCGACTGGGATCCCGACCCCAACAGCACGGTGCAAATGTTGCGCTGCCTGTCCGGTGAGTCGTCGTTGGCGGTGGCGTTCGACCTCAAGAGCGTCGATCCGTCGGAAACGAAGCTGGCGCCGTTCCCGTTCCTGTACATGACCGGCTTCCGCGACCCGAAGTTGACCGACGACGAAGTGGCGGCGCTGCGGCGGCATTTGCAGGCCGGCGGCTTCCTGTTCATCAACAATTGCTCCGGCTACAACGCCTTCGACCGCGCCGCGCGGGCGCTGTCGGCCCGCCTGTTCCCCGATCAGAAGTTGGCGCCGGTGCCGGCCGACGATACGATCTTCAAATCGCTGCACACGATCACCAAGGGCAAGGATCGGCAGACGAACGAGGAGCGTCCGATCGAATTGGAAGGCGTGCGCATCAAGAACCGGCTGGTGCTGGTCTACTCGAAGAACGACATGGTGACGCAGCTCAAGCAGGTGAGCGATCCGTTCGGCAACGGCTACGACGCCGATACTTGCCGCAAGCTGGCCGTCAACATCGTTGCTTATGCGCTGCAGAACTAAAGGCGGAGGGGATTATGAACGCACAACCGACTACTCTAGAGGCGCCGCCGAGGCCGATCACTGTGGAAGAATGGGGCGCGATGGAAGGGCCTCCGTTCTACGAACTGGTGGACGGCCAATTGAAGGAGAAATTAGAATTGTCGGTCTGGCACGACTTCTTACTCTTTGACCTGGCGGCATTCCTTGTCACGCACATAAAAGCGCATGGCTTGGGGCAAATAGGAGGCGCGACAACGAAGGTACGCATTTCCGCATTGGGCGGGCGCATGCCGGACCTGTTCCTGATTCCGCGAGACCAGTACCACTTGGTCGGACGGAACGTCTTCCGCGGCGTCCCCCCGTTCGTCGCGGAAATCTTGTCGCCGAGTACGGAACGAGTGGATCGAACGGAAAAGCGGAACGAGTACGCCCGGCTCGGAATCGGCCAGTACTGGCTCATCGACTTCCCCAACCGCGCCATTGAGATCTACCACCTGCGAGACCTGCCCGAGGGCGGACGGGCCTACGAGTTGATGGAAACGATCAGCGGCGACGATGTATTTCGGCCCTCGCTCTTTCCCGGCGTGGATATTCCGCTGGCCGAGGTCTGGCCCACCGAGTTTGAAAATCTCAATAATTGACAAACAGGAGATTCCTAAATGCCGTCCGCCGCCGTTGCTACGAAGGCCAATCCGCTCATGGGCGGTGGCGCCGCCGCTTCCGCGAGCGACGTGGAAGCCATCGCCCGCTTGGGCGCGGCCCGCAAGAAATTGAAAGAAGAGATCGCCAAGGCTGTCGTCGGCCAGGAACACATCGTCGATCAACTGTTGACGGCGTTGTTCGCGCGCGGCCACTGTCTGATGATCGGCGTGCCGGGGTTGGCTAAGACGTTGATGGTCCGCACCATCGCCTCGGCCATCGACCTCAAGTTCAACCGCATCCAGTTCACGCCTGACCTGATGCCGTCGGACATCACCGGGACCGAGATCATTGAAGAGGATCGGACCACGGGCGGACGGCAGTTCCGTTTCGTTCACGGGCCGGTCTTCGCCAACATTCTGCTCGCCGACGAGATTAACCGCACGCCGCCCAAGACGCAGGCCGCGTTGCTCCAGGCCATGCAGGAAAACGAAGTCACCGTGGGCGGCCGGACGTATGCGCTGCCGTCGCCGTTCTTCGTGCTGGCCACGCAGAATCCCATCGAGCAGGAGGGCACCTACCCGCTGCCGGAGGCCCAGCTCGACCGTTTCATGTTCGACATTCGCATTAGTTATCCCAAGCCGCATGAGGAACTGGAGATCGCCAAGGCGACGACGGCCGATGTGGCCTCGAACGTGAATAAAATCCTTACCGGACCTGAAATTATACAATTGCAGCAGATCGTCCGCAAGCTGCCGATCAGCGATCACGTCGGCATGTATGCGGTGAACCTGGCGCGGACGTCGCGGCCGGAGGACGAGATCGCGCCTAAGTTCATCAAGGATTACGTCAACTGGGGCGCCGGCACGCGCGCGGTGCAGTATTTGGTGCTGGGGGCCAAGGCGCGGGCGGCTATCGGCGGCGAGTACAACGTAACTTGCGCGCATGTCCGCGAAGTGGCTCCGCTGGTGCTGCGGCACCGCATTATGACGAACTTCCACGGCGAAGCCGAAGGAATAACGCCGGACAAGATCGTCAAACAATTGCTGGAGCATGTAAAAGAACCGCGGCCGGAAGATTACAAATAAACACCCAACAGGGAGAGGCGATGCCTAAAATTTCGCCAACGAAACGGCAGCCGGCAGAGAAACCCGCTCCCTTTAGTTTCATGAAGCGGCTGAAGGAGATTAGTATGTTTTTCGCCGGCAAGGATGAGGTCCATAAGACCTTGCGGCGGTTGGTTAAGCGGTTGGAGAAGGCGGGCATTCTTTACGCCGTTCTCGGAGGGATGGCGGTGAACGCCCATAAATACGTTCGCACGACGAGGGACGTGGACCTGCTATTGACGCCGGAGGGTTTGGAGGAGTTCCGCAAGCGGTTCGTGAGCAAGAATTACCGACAAAAGGATGGGCGGCCCAGGCGCTTCGTCGATTGCATCAACGAGATCGAGATCGACTTCTTGATTGCTGGGCGGTTCCCCGGCAGTGGGGCGCCGGGACCAATTGCTTTCCCCAGCCCTGACCGTGTGGCGGAAACCATTGACGCCATCGCGGTCGTCAATCTGCCGACGCTGATTGAACTCAAGCTTTGCGCCCGGCGCCACCGTGACTTTGGCGATGTCGTCGAGTTGGTTCGTTTCAACGACCTGGACGAGTCATTCGCCGACCGTCTGCACCCGAGCGTTCGCGGCGATTATATCGAGTGCCTCGAAGAGAAACGCCGCAACGACGATTACGAAGCCCGCGAAGGCTAGCCCTCGGAACACCTACCGCCATGCCATCCGAAGCGACTTACAAGTACCTCGACCCCGTAGCCCTCAGCCGGCTCAAGAACCTTTCTCTCGCGGCCAAGCTCGTCGCCGAGGGCTTCTTCGCCGGCCTTCACAAAAGTCCGCACAAGGGCTTCTCTATCGAGTTCGCCGAACACCGCGAATACACGCCCGGCATGGACCCGCGCCACGTCGATTGGCGCGTCCTCGGCCGATCCGACAAGCTCTACGTCAAGCAGTACGAAGAGGAAACCAGCCTCCGCTGCTACCTACTAGTCGATAAGTCGGCGTCGATGGGTTACAAATCCGAAGGCGCCGCGATGTCCAAGCTGGAATACGCCTCGTACCTTGCCGCCACGCTGGCCTATCTGACGGCGTTTCAGCACGACGCCGCCGGCCTCATTACCTTTGACAACCGCATCCGCGATCAGATTCCGGCGCGGCAAGGTCCGGGACATATGCGATTGCTCATGGAGAAATTAGAACATACGCAAGCCGGCGCCGAGACCTCACTGAGCAAGGTTTTTCACGAATTGGCCGAGTCGCTGAAACGCCGGGCGATGGTCGTAATCCTCTCCGATTTGTTTGACGACACCGACGAGCTAATTAGTGCGCTTAAGCATTTCCGGCACAAAAAGCATGAAGTCATCGTCTTCCAGATATTGGACCCGGCCGAGTTGGATTTCCCCTTCGATGACGTGACGCGCATCGAAGACATGGAAACGAGCCGGGAGATCACCAGCGACCCGCGCGCCTTTCGCAAGGCATATCTGGACGAGTTGAATAAGTTCCTCGACGCCGTGCGCCTCGGCTGCCGGGCTTCCAACATCGACTACACGACGGCGCGGACCGACCAGCGTTTCGATCAGTTCCTCGGCGGCTACCTCGCCCGCCGGCAGGCTCTATTGCGCTGAACCGGAGTCCGCCATGTCCCCTCTCATGAATCTGCTGGCGACCCGGCTGAACTTCCTTGGCCTGTTGTCGTTTCAACTCGGGCCGGCCCTCGCCGGGCTGGCCGCGGCGATGATCCCGGTCGTCATCCACCTCAGCCGTTCGCGGCGCACTAAGAAGATGCGCTTCTCCACCACGCGGTTTTTCACCGAGCAGTTCCTGCGCTCCTACCGCATGAGCCGCATTCGGGAAGTGCTGCTTTTGCTCTGCCGTATGGCCCTTTTCGCCCTGTTGGGCTTCGCCGTCGCGCAGCCGCTGCTGTCGTCGCCGGCGACGGGCGCCTTCCGGCCGCAGGGGTCGCGCGGCGTCGTCCTCCTGCTCGACGACTCCGCCAGCATGGGCTATATCGAGGATGGTAAAACGCTGTTTGACCGCGCCCGCGACGCGGCGAAAAAGGTCGTGGAGTCGCTGCGGCCTGGCGACAGCGCCTCCGTCGTCCTGGCCGGGCGAAGGGCCGACGGGCCGCGCGAGGTTTTCGCCCGACCGACAACCCGGCTCGACGATGTTCTCCAGGCGCTCGACGCGGCAAAGCCGTCGGACTTGAGCGCCGACTTGACGGAAGCCATTCCGGTCGCCGAGGCGCAAGCCCGCGCCGCCGCGGCCGACGGCAAGGAAGTCTACGTCTTTAGCGATCTGCAAGAGTCGAATTGGCCTGATCGCCCGCTTGAGGCGGAGAGTGGGGGACCGGCCCTATTCGTCGTGCAGGTGCGGCCGCAGAAACCCGTGTCGAACTTGGGCGTGACCGCCGTGCAGTTCACCTCGGCTCGGCCGATGGCCGGCGCCCCGTTCACGATCCGACCATTGCTTACTATCGCCGGCGAGAGTCGCGACGCCGTGGACGTGCGGCTCTTCGTGGACGGCGAGAAGATCGGCGAACAGAAGGTGGAAAAGTTGCAGACGGGCCGTTGGGCCGCGCCACGCTTCCATCACACCTTCACAACGGGCGGCTGGCATTCCGGTTATGTCGAGGTCGAGGACGAGACGCTGCCGGCTGACAACCGCCGGTACTTCGCTGTCGAGGTTCTGCAATCGGTTAAGGTGCTGGCCGTGGACGGCGGCCAGTCCAAGGTCGGCCGCGAGGACGCCCTGTTCTTCCTTCAACGCGCGTTAACCGCCAGCCCAGAACGCCAGAAAAGTCCCGTGGAAGTGGACGTGGTTCCTCCCGACGCCTTTGTCGATAAAGACCTCAACGGATATCCTTTGATCGTATTGGCCGACGTGGAATCGCTGTCGCCCAAGGCGGTGGACAAGCTCGAAGACTACGTGGCCAACGGCGGCAGCGCCTTCATTTTCCTCGGCGGCCGCGTCGATCCGGCGTTTTACAACGAAAACCTTATCGGCCCAGGCCGGCGCGACGGCGGCCTATTGCCCGGCCCGTTGGTCAAGAGGATCGGCGATCCGGCCGAGGGAAAAGACATCGCCTTTATCAGCGACGTGGACTACGAACATCCCGCCCTCGGTGCGTTCCGCGACCCGGGCTTTGCCTCGCTCGCCGGCCCATCCGTCACATTCAAGGCGTTGTGGCAAGTGGATGTCAAACCACCAGCGTCGGTATTGATGAAGGCCAGCACTGGCATGATAAGTGTGCCGCTGCTGTGCGAGAAGGCTGTCGGCAAGGGTCGCGTTATGCTCTATACCTCCTCTTGCGACCGCTCATGGACGAATTTCCCGATCCGGCCTGCCTACTTGCCGTGGGCGCGTCAGCTGGCCGCGTATTTGACGCAAGAACCGCTGAACCGCGATACGTTCCACTTGACTGGCGACGTGGTGCAACTGACCCAAGCCGGGGCGGAAGCATCCACCCCACTGCGCGTTAAGAAGCCAGACGGCCAATACACCGCGGCGGAGTGGAATGAGGCGGCGAAGGTCATGGAGTTTGCCGACGCCGACCGCGCCGGCGTCTACACCGTCGAGACGGCCGACCACAGGCCGGCCGGCATGTTCGCGGTCAATACGGAAAATTACGAGTCGAAATTGGTCTATCTCGACGATCAGCTTGCCAACAACCCAGGCGCAGACCGGCGTGCGAAGGTGGAGACAGGTTTGAAAAAGTCGCGGCTGGCCAATCGGCCCTTGTCGGCGTTCGTGGACGACCCGGAGCAAGCGTCGCACACCGGCGGATGGGGCGACGCCAACGTATGGGTCTGGATTCTGCTGGCGGTGTTGGCCGTGGCCGTGGCCGAACCGACGCTGGCTAACCGAATTAGCGCCCTGTTGTTCTCCCGTCCACGAATCGCGCCCGATACCCGCGTTCCGCCACGGGCGCCCGAAGCATCCTCGACGCCGGAGATGAGTACCCGATGACCGCTGTTCCGACGCCTTTGCTGGCCTATTTTGTTTTCGAGCCGTACCTGGCGCTTTTTTCCCTTGCCGCGATAGTGGGGACGATGGCGGGCCTGGCGTTCGGCTTCTTTTCCGCTCGCTTTCCTATGTCATCCATGCTCAAGGCCGGTCTCCTAATCGCAGCACTGCCGCTGACGTTCGCCCTGGCGCTTGCGGTACAATACGTTCCCGGTCTGGTCCGGTCCTATTCGGTCGCCGCGCCGTCGTGGGCCATGTTTGCGCAATCCTCCGGCGGCTTCCTTTTCGGCTGGGGCCTGTGCGCCATGGTCGAAACCTACTACCGCATCTTCGAGCGCTCCGGCCGGCTGTTGGCGTGGGGGCTGTTGGGTCTGCGCATCGGCGGCATCCTACTGCTGCTGACCATCCTTGCCAACCCGGTCTGGAAGCAGAAAAACATCGATCCAGGCCGCGTCGTCGTGGTGCTGGACGATTCGCGGTCGATGTCGCTGACCGACTCCAGCGGCGTCAGCCGCTACGACCGGGCGAAAGCGGCGGTGGGCCAGCTTATGCGCGCCCTCGAAGCGAACCATACCGGCCCACGCGTGGCCGTGGACTTGTACGACGTGAACGGCGATCACCGGGACGAACCGCCCGCGACTCCGACGGTGGACCACACGAATCTGACGCGAGCCCTGCAAGAGGCGGCCCTGAAGGCGCGCGGCAGCCATCTGGTGACGGCTTTAGTGCTGGTCAGCGACGGCATGGACAACACCGGCCGCAAGGATTTCAGCGATTGGGAAGATACGTCCGTCCCCATTCACGGCCTCGGCTTCGCGGCGGTCGAAACGGGCGATCTCGACCTGGCGGTGCGCAAGCCCGCCGCGCCGGAACGCGCGCGCATCCACAACGAATTGCGTATCAGCGTGCCGGTAGTCAAGAGCGGCGCGGCGGCTGCCGAAGCGACAGTTGCCCTCAAGCTAGGTCGCGACGTTTTGGCATCGCAAAAGGTGAACTTCGGCGCCGGCCCGTCGGAACAGGTCATAACGCTGGCGTACACGCCGCACCAGGCCGGCGACTTCGTGTTTACCGCCTCGGTCGAAACGACAGCCGGCGAACGCAATCTGAGCAACAACGCGGCCCAGTTCCCCATGCGCATCGACGCCGACCCCATCCGCGTGTTGTACATCGAAGGTTTCCTCCGTTACGAGTATAAGTATCTCAAAGCGCGACTGGAGGACGACCCGGATGTGGCGCTCGTGTCGGTGGTTCGCCGCGTCAATCCGGAAGGGCTTGCCGGCGCCCCAGAAAAGGACGTGCTGACCGCCGACGCGCTAAAACGCATGGACGTGGTGATCCTCGGCGATATGGAGCGCAAGTTCCTGTCGGCGGCGGAGTACCAGCAGCTTTTGCGTTGGCTCGACGAGAAGAACCATTCGCTGTTGCTGCTGGGCGGGTACAAATCATTCGGCCAGGAAGGCTTTCGCGGCACACCCTTGGCCGACGCGCTGCCGGTGGTGTTCGCCGCACAGCCTCCTTTGCAGAGTGAAGAACCCTTTCATTTACAGTTGACCGACAAGGGCCAGGGCCATCCGATCTTCACGCTTTCCGGCGACCGCGTGAAGGACGCGGAGGCGTGGGGCGACCTACCGCCGTTGCGCGGCATGAGCCTGGTGGACCGCGTGAAGCCCGGCGCCGAGGAGTTGGCCGTCAACTTTGCCGTGACGGAGAACGGCAAGCCCGCGGTGGTCGCGGCGGTACAGCGGGCCGGCGGCGGTGGGCAGGTTTTGGTGTTGACGGTCGATTCCACCTGGCTCTGGAGCCGGCTGCCGCGCACGCATGGGCAGGCCGACACGCTCTACGGCCGCTTCTGGAGTCAGACGGTGCGTTGGCTGGCCGGCCGCGGCCGCGACGAACAACGGCCGCTGCTCACTGTTTTCCCGGACAAGCCTTATTACGATGTCGGTAAGCGCGTCCTATTGACCATAAAGCGCCAGCCGCGTGCCGATGTGGACCTCAGCGCCACGCAGGTCGCTCTCGAAATCATCGGGCCGGACGGTAAACCGTTGCCGCCGGAGCAGACGCCGACGCCGCGCGCCAGTTCCGGGCAGCCCGACGTTTTCACCGCCGAGTTTACGCCAACGGTCAGCGGCCGTTACGAGGTCAACGCCACGCTGAACGCCGACAGCAAGGTAGTAAGCAACCAGACGACCGAGTTCCGCGCCCAGGGTGCGGATTACGAGTTGGCCGACGAGGGGACCAACCCGGAGACCCTGAAAGCGCTGGCGAAGGCGACGGGCGGCGTCTACCTGGCCGTAGATCAGGCGGACAAGCTGGCGGACAAGATCGCCCGCAAGGACCGCATGGGGCCGGAGCATCGCGACGAGTTCTGGAATTCACCGCTCTTGTTTGGGGCTTTTCTGCTGTGCGTATCGGCCGAGTGGTTCTTGCGACGCTGGAATCAGATGGTATGATCGAGTGGATGCGGCTTGCAACCGTCTGCGGGGGTGGTGAGCGAGTGACCATCGAAAATAAGCTGCGCACGCTTGCCGATTGCGGCCTCAAACTGAACGACCAATTCAGTGTTCCTGACCTCGTCGAGAGCTGGGGGAGGAAGGCTCTCGATGAACCCGGCTACAATCTTGCCCTCGTTTGTCTTGGTATGACGCAGGAAGAACCGCCGTGGACTCCTCATTGCGAAAATCTCTGGCACTTTGACACAGAGTGCATGGAGGGCGATGGCAGCTACCTTCGTATCGCCATGCGGATGGCGGAAATGACACAAGGGTCTCTGCCACTTTCAGACTTTCAGGATCACGTTGATGTTGAGGAAAGGAAAGCATGGCTTCGTTTCAAGTGTCAAGGCAAGCTGGTCCACATTGATTGCGAGGTTCAAGACGATTGGGTTGACCCCAGCATTTTCGGACGTTTTGTTGACCTTCTTGCCAAGTGTGACCCGAACAAACTCTTCATCCGAACAGCGAGAGCTGATCGCCATCTTGCAACGCCGGCTGGCTGAGGCGGGTCGCCACCGACTGATTGCCGAAGTTCAAGAGGCTCGCCAACAGTTGGCGACGGGCCAGTGGCGGCCCGTCACCCCAGCCGAATTGGTGCGCGAGGCTCCGAGCCGAGGCGATGCCTTTCCTAGCTGTGCGTCCATCAGCGATCCGTCGGAGACGACTCCGCGAGGGTCGTCAGCCGCCACATCGGCTCTGGCTCATCTCCCGCCTCGATCGCGCGTTCCTCACGTCGCAGCTTCAGCAATCCTGCCAGCACTTGCTTTTCGGCATAGGGCATTACCTCCGCCGGCGCTCCGCGATATAGCTCCTGAGCCAAATCCGTCACGCGCCGCGGTTCTGCCGTCAGCGCTTGGACTAACTGCTCCTCGCGCTTGCGACGGTGGTTGACGCACTCGTCGAGGACCGCCTGCGGCCGGGAGCTAACCGAACCGTGAGCCGGCAACAGCAGCCGAGCGGGCCGCGTCCGCAGCCGCCGTAGGGATTCCAAATACTCCGTGATGTCGCCCTCTGGCGGCGTAATGACCACCGACGACATCGTAGACGCCATATCGCCTACGAAAAGGAGACGATAGGTTGATTCGTAAAAGCAGAGATGGCCGGGGGCGTGGCCGGGCGTATGGATTGCTTCCAGCCGCCACGCGCCGCCATGCGGTGCGATCCCGAGGTCCAGGGTCGCGCCATCGCCGATTTCCTGATCGACCTTCACCTTGCCCGCCAGTACGCGGGCCGTCCAGGGGTGGGCGAGGACGGGGACGCCGTACCGTCGTGCAATGGCGTCCGCCGCGCCGATATGATCGGGATGGTGGTGCGTGAGTAGGACGCCGGCCATATGGGCGCCCGCGTTCAAGCGGGCGTCGAGCAGCGTAAACAGCCGACTTTGCTCGTAAAGATCGGTTGGGCCGGGGTCGATCAGGTAGGCCGGGTTCTGGCCGACGAGAAAAGCGTTTGTGTAGTAAGTCGGAGGAAGACCCTTGCAGAAGAGCGGAATCATCTGCGCTTGTGGGCTGAAATAGATCCTCTCCGGCGCGCCCGCCCCGAGTGCGTCGAACAAGGCTCTGCCGTTTCGCGCTAGTTCCGTCACGGGGCGTCCGCGGATCGTCTCCAACAGCGATACGCTAGGCGGCGAAAGCAGCGTCCGACCTTGTTCCCATGCGCACAGAGCCGCGTCGGCGCTAAGCCATTCGCCGGCGTCCAGTTCGCCCGGCTCGACGACGGCAATTTGTCCGGGAGGCAAGTCGGCTGTGTAAAAGGCGGTGTCGAAGCGAATGGACGAGAACGGCGGCGTGACTAGGCTGCCGGCGTAGGTGAGGTCGTCGGAGTGAATCGTCAGACCAAGGCGGTCGAGCAAAGAAGGGAAGGCTTTCGAGTCGGCGAGCAATTCACGCCTCGAATCGGCGAGGTCGGCGTCGGCGGGAAACGAAGCGTCGGCCCGTCGGGCCAGCAGGACGCCGGTTTCCTCAAACAGTTCGCGCACGGCGGCGACGCATTGGCGTGGCACGGCCGTTAGCGCGTCGTCAGCCGGAGAGACGCGGCCGCCGGGGAAAGCCTGGAAGCCGCCCATGAAGCGCAGCGTTTCAGCCTGGCGCACCACGAACACTTCGGCCGAGCCGGGGCCGCGCGCCAGCAGAACGGTCGCTGCCAGGGGCACGGCCATCGCGGACGTATTCACTCTTTCTTATCCGTTGGCGAGTCGGCCGATGCGTCTTTGCCTTTGAGGCCGCGTTCGACGGCTTCGAGAAGGCGTTCCATGGCGAAAGGCTTGCGGATATAATCGACGACGCCGAGGTATTCGGCGTAGGCTTTGTGCCGGCTGCCTTCGTTGGCGGTAATCATGATGATGGGCGGGGCGTCGGTTTTGTCGCGGAAGTGTTCGAGGACGGGATAGCCGCCCATGCGCGGCATCATCATATCGAGGATGACGAGGTCGGGCCGTTGTTGATAGACCTGTTTTTGGCCCTGCTGGCCGTCGCGGGCCTGGATGACGCGATAGCCCTGCCTTTCGAGGACCATGCGAAGGCCGTCGCTCAACTCGACGTCGTCGTCCACTACTAGGATCGTCTTGGGTTCCGGCATGAGACGCAGCCCTCTCAAGCGCGTGGGAGGAATCCGATCGGCGGGGCGCACGTTCAAATCATAGCAATCTGCCGCCAGGGTCACAAGGACCAAGGGGAAAGGGGAGTGTTCGGCTTTGGCGAGCCGGGAGCGTGAGCGACCGGAGTTGCACTTACCCGCTGGCAGTATCTCCGGTCGCTAACGCTCCCGGCTCGCCATGTTGCCCCCGCTTGCCTAAAATCCCCCAACCCGCCGGGCGCTTCGCATCGTCGGTACCGGAGGACTTCCGATGGCCGAACCGTGCCTGCTTACGATTCACACCGACGGAGCGTCGCGCGGCAATCCTGGCCCCGCCGCCTTTGCCTATGTTATCGCGCGAGATGGCGAAGAACCGATCGAGGAAGCCGGCAAGCTAGGCCGCATGACCAATAATCAGGCCGAGTACCTCGCCTTGGTCCGCGCCCTGGAACACGCCCTAGAACTCGGCGCCCATCACCGCGTCGTCGTCCACAGCGATAGCGAACTTCTCGTTAAGCAGATGAAGGGCGAGTACCGCGTCAAGAATGCGGACCTGCGCGATCTCTACGACGAGGCGAGCGCCCTTTGCGGCCGTTTCAACGAATCGGTTGACTTTTGCCACGTTCGCCGTGAGGACAACCGCCGTGCCGACGCCCTCGGCAACGAAGCACTCGACGGCCTCCGCGAACCGACGCCGCGCGCCTCCAACACGCCACGAGCCGACTGTACGCCACTCGCTCCGCGAGTGGCTTTGGCCGCAACCTCCAGCGACAAGAGCCGGACGCCGCCCAAGCCGCTCGCGGAGCGAGCGGCCCACTCTAAAAACCCACTCGCTGAGCGAGTGGCCAACGATCTGCGGGAAGAAGCGCTATCGCGTCTTCGCCAGGCCGCCGCCGCCTGGTCGTCCGGCGCCGCCGACCCGTCGCCGGAACAAGTCTGGGACCAACTTCTCGCTTTACTGGAACGGCACGCCCGCCCAGTTCCCCCCGTTCGCCGATGACGCCGACGCGCCGCCTTTTAAGGCCGCCGGCAACTTGGCCTCCATTTGCGAAAAGGCTTTTGGTAGAGTCGCGCCGCTTCATCAGCCGAACGGTCGTCGCGGGTTCCGTGTGAGGGGCGCGGGACGCACGACCACGGCCCAAGGAGGTCGGTCGTGGCCTCGCGCTGGCGGATTCGCCACAAACTGTTGCTCGGCGTCTGCCTCGTTTGCGTCGTCATGGCCCTATTGCTGGGCGGCACGCTTCACGGGTTATGGTCGTATTGGCAGACCATGAACAGCATTCGCAGCAAGAAGGCGGAACAGAAGGTCGCCAAGGAGCTGGAAAAAGAAATACGCGACCTCAAGAGTCTTGAAAAGTCACCGGACGCGGCGGTCTTCGACGCTTTCGCGGACCTGCCAGGGAAGTCGAAGAAAGCGCGCGACCAGCTCGACGCCTACGCGAAGCAGCTTCAGGAAACTCTCAGCCAGGGACGCGACCCGAGCAAAGGCGGACATCAGCTGGGCACTGTCGAAGCGCTTAAAAAGGATTTCGACAATCTCGACAAGGCCGCCAAGAAGGCGTCCAGCCCGTCGCGCATGGACAACCGGGGAGAGGCGGAAATAAAGGAAGATTTGTGGAAGGAGGTACAAGAGCAAATCAAGGCGCTCATGCGCGACGCCGGCGACCTGTCCAACAACATCGACGACGACATCAACCAGCGCATCGACGAATCGCGCAACCATTATCAGGAGACGCTGTGGATCGTCGTCCCCTCCAGCGCGGCCGGCTTGCTCATCATGATCGGTCTGATGCGCTCGTTTTACGCCTGGGTTTTCAACCCCATCCGCGATCTGGAAAAGGGTGTGAGCCGCGTGGCGCGCGGGGACTTCACGCACCGCATCGAGGTGAGCAGCGGCGACGAAATGGAAGAACTGGCGGCCGCCTTTAACGACATGATGGAGCGGCTGCGGGGCCTCTACGACAACTTGGCCCAGCAGGTCAATGATCGCAGCCGTCAACTGGTGCGTTCGGAAAAACTGGCCAGCGTCGGTTTCCTGGCGGCCGGCGTGGCCCATGAAATTAATAATCCGTTGGCGTCGATCGCGTTTTGTAGCGAGGCGTTGGAGGCCCGCCTGGGCGGATTGGTGCAACAGCTTCAGAAGGCCGGCTACGTAGGCGATGACGCGGAGGTCTTTACTCGCTATCTGCGGATGATCCAGGAAGAGGCTTTCCGCTGCAAGAACATCACGGAGCGGCTGCTGGCGTTCAGTCGAACCGGCGAACACCGTCGCGAGCCGACGGACCTGGCCAAGGTGGTGCAATCCGTCCTGGACGTAACGCAGCATTTGCAGAGCGCCAAAGGCAAGACCATCGCTCTGGAAGGGCCGGCCGGCAATACGAAAATCACAGCGTCGGTGAACAGCGAGGAGATCAAGTCGGTGGTGCTGAACCTCGTGGTCAACGCCCTCGACAGCATGGCGGAAGGCGGCCGATTGACCATCCGCATAGCTCAGCGCATCGGCACGGCGGAATTGTACTTCACCGACACCGGCTGCGGCATGACGCAAGAAGTGCTGGACAACATCTTCGAGCCTTTCTTCACGCACAGTCGAACCGGCAAGGGCACCGGATTGGGCCTAACGATCAGTCACAGCATCATCAGTCAGCACCACGGCGAGATCGAGGCCAGCAGCCCAGGCCCGAATCAGGGCAGCACCTTTGTGATTCGTTTGCCGCTGCAAGCGGCGGAGGAGACCGCCCCAACGCAGGCGTTGGCGGCGTAGGCGAGCTGGTTCGCGTAGGCGAGCCGGGTCGCGTAAGCGCCCGGAGATGGTTTCAGCGACTGAACTCCGGGCGCTCACGCGACCCGGCTCGCCCGAGCGAAGAAATGGTGGCCATGATAGATAGCACACTAACCCGGTCGGCAGGCAAGGATCGCCTGGAACCGCATAAGGCATTGCGAGTCTTGTTCGTTGACGACGAGCGGCCCTTGCAGGAACTGATGCGCTCGGAATTGCCGCGCCTTGGCCACGAGGTCACAGTCTGCGCCGACGGCAAAGCCGCGCTTAAAGCTCTCGAAAAGGGCATATTCGACGCCGCCATCCTCGATCTGCGAATGCCGGGCATGAGCGGCCTCGACGTTCTGGAACACCTGAAAAAGGTGGCGCCGGACGTGGAAGCAGTGGTGATGACGGGCCACGCCAGCATGGAAACGGCCGTGCAGGCGATGCGGCTCGGCGCGTTCGACTACATCACCAAGCCGTGCAAGCTGGCCGAGATCGAGGCCATGTTGGTCAAGATGGCGGAGCGGCGCGAGCTGAAACACAAGAATCTAGCGCTGCAGAGCCGGGTGCAGGCGGCCGAGGGGCCGAGCATCCTCGTGGGCAAGTCGGGGCCGATGACGCAGGTTCATCGTTACATCGCCATGGTGGCGCCATCCGATTCGACGGTCCTTATTCTCGGCGAAACCGGCACCGGAAAGGAACTGGCGGCGCGGGCGTTGTGGCAGCAGAGCAAGCGCAAGGACATGCCTTTCGTGCCGGTCAATTGCGGTGCGCTGTCGGAAAACCTGGTGGAGAGCGAGCTATTCGGCCACCGCAAGGGCGCCTTCACTGGAGCGGATCGCGACCACAAGGGTCTCTTCGAGGTGGCCAACGGCGGTACGCTGTTCCTGGACGAGCTAGGCGAGCTGAACAAGAACATTCAGGTGAAGTTGCTGCGTTTCCTAGAGTCGGGCGAGATTCGGCGAGTGGGCGACACGGAGCCGTTCCGCGTGGACGTGCGCGTACTGTGCGCCACTAACCGCGACCTACGGCAAATGATCCTGGAAGAGACGTTCCGCGAGGATTTGTTCTTCCGCATCAACACCTTCGAGATGCGTCTGCCGCCGCTGCGCGAACGTCGCGCGGACATCCCGGAATTGGCTCGCTATCTGTTGGCTCGCGCCGCGAAACGGCCCATGGATCAGGTCGCGGACCTTCTTAGTCCGGAAGCGGTGGACCTGTTGCTGGAACACGAATGGCCGGGCAACGTCCGCGAACTGGCGAACGCGATGGAGTACGCCTACATCATCGCCGGCGCCGGCCTTATCAGCCCCGAACATCTGCCGCATACGCTCCGCAACCGCGCCCCGGCGACGCTGCCGATGAAACCGCACGCGCCGTCATCAATAGCACCGGCCGGGACGAACGCGCCCTCGACGGCGCGGACGTTGAACGAAATCGAAATGGAGCATGTGCTGCGTGTGCTGGACAAACACGGCGGCAGCAAGACGGCGGCCGCCGCGGAATTAGGGATTAGCCTAAAGACGATGTATAATAAGCTGAATAAATTGCAGGAAGAACGCAAGTCAGCGGGGTGAGATCAACTTCGACGAGCCGCGACCGTTAGGGAGCGGTTTTAGCTGTGTGGCGCCACCGCTCCCTAACGGTCGCGGCTCGTAATACGCCTTGGTTGTCACCCGCCAGGCAATCGACAGCAAACCGGCCCGCACGGCGGTAGGCTGGAGTCGCAGCCCATCGGCAGCGACGCGCTTTCCGTAGGCGGCGCGGCCGGCAGGCTGAGCTGTTTCGCCACCCGCCCGCTATCGCACTTCGGACAGGTCGCCTCGTCGTCGCCGGTGAACACCAGCGCCTCAAAAGGATGTTCGCACTCTTCGCAAACGTATTCGTAAAGCGGCATCTTTTCTCCTCCTGTTTGTCTCTCAAGTGCGCCGGCGGCGCAGAATCTCGCTAGCGCGCCGCAGGACGTTCAGGTCGTTTTCGGTCAGATTCTCCCGGCCGACGCGCGACATTTTCTCCAACACCACGTCCATCTCGACCTTGATGCGATCTTCGTCAATCACCGGGGCGACGGCCGCGCGAATAGGTTCGGGCGCCTCTTCACGATAGACGCGCAGGTGGGGCCGGACCAGTCGCCGGCGGGTGGCGAGAAAGCTCGGCCACAACCCTTGAAACAGCGAGATAATCCGCAACTGCTGCTTGTAGTAGACGAAGGCGAACGCCGCGCCGCCGAGGTGGACTGTAACGGCGACCATGCTTGCTTGTCGGGACAGCAGCGTGTAGGCGTCCCTGCCCACCAAAATGAGGGCGAACAGCCAGATCGGCACGGGCAGGAACATAAAGACATAGATGATGCGCCTTGGATAGTGGAAGGCGTAGAGTACGAGTACGGCGGTGACGGCCCCGGAGGCGCCGAGGCACAGGTTGCTAGGGGAGCCGAGCAGGTAAGCGGCCGTAAAAGCGACGCCGCCTAGAACCGCTGAAACGAGGTAGAAGGCCAGGAACTCGCGCGGGCCGTACATATCTTCGACGTCGCTGCCAAACCACCACAAGAACAGCATGTTAAAGAGAAGATGGAAGATATTGCCGGTGTCGTGCAGAAAGGCGTAGGTGAGTAGGCGCCAGATTTCACCATGAAAGACGACCCTATCGGCGTTCAGGACCAAGGCGTTGGTTACCAGGCCGCCTTCGCTGTCGCTGGTCAACAGTTGAAGGACGAAGACGACGACGTTAATGCCGATAAGCCATTTGCAGATCATGCCGCGTTCGGCGAAAGACCCCAGAAAGCTGGGGCCTTCGCGGCGGACGTAATCGCGGTCGTTGATGCCCATGACCATCCTCGGCGCCGGCCGTCGGGGCGGCTCGTGTGGGAACTGCATTGTCGCGCAGCGGGGGCGCGTCTCTCTTATTCTTTTTACCACATCGGGCCGGTCGCGGAAAAGGCCGTCGGGCGTAAATGTGGCCGACTCGCTCCGCGAGTCGGTTGAAGGCAGAGCCAATCATGGTGGCCGACTCGCTCCGCGAGTCGGTTGGCCGTGCCGCTCGCGGAGCGAGCGGCCCACTCTCACGCGCCTCAGCGCTCCCACGGGAATTCGTCGTCGCGGTACTGCTGCCGGCGGGCGCTCTCGGCCTGTAGTCCCTGGAAGCTCATGTAGCTGAAGTAGCCAAACCACATCGCCATGTAAAAGCCGCCGAATGGCAGGAATGAAATGAGGGGATGGCCGTTGGCGTCCATCAGGCAATGCACCGCCAGCACCGCCGCCACGCACGCCGAAAGCGCGAAGGAAATATACGCGCCATTACGGGGCGTAATGCCGACGAATACCTCGCGGGCCATCTGGCCGCCGTCGAGCGGCCAGATTGGCAGCAGGTTGAGGAGGGGCCAGAAGAGATTGATCTCGATCAAGAATTTCAGCGTTTTCTTCGTCGGATCATGCCACGCCGGCGGAACCCTCGGAAGGAGGATGACGAACGTCAGGATCGTAACACCCAATACGAAGAACTGAATGAGCGGGCCGGCGAAGGAAACAAGGAACCGTTGCCATCCCCGGTTGAGGGCGTTGCTGCCGATGGCAAGGCCGCCAAAGCTATAAAGGACAATGTGGCCATGAGTGCCGAACAGCCGGCCCATGAAGACGTGGCCCATTTCGTGGATTAGGATCGAAACGAAGACGCAAACTACCCAAAGGCCCAGATACATCAGCCCGGCGCGTTGGTCTCCCCCGCCCCCAACAAAATCCCACCCCAGGAGGATGGTTAAAAGCCAGAAGAATGGATGAACGCGGACGTGGACGCCGAACAACCAGAAGCGCAGGTCGAATCGGGTTTCAGACGGTTCGCTCAGAAACACGGCGTTGAGCCTCTGGGGACGCGGGCGGGATAAGGTAATTGATTGTGGGCAACGGCGGCAAATGGGGCAAGAGGAATAATGCGGCGGCGTCCTTCCCGATTTGGGAGACGGGGGCGGTAGGGGCGGGGTTTCCCCGCCCTTCGCGTCACGGGGCGAGGAGACCTCGCCCCTACAACCCATTATTGTATGGGGTTACGAGGTCATCGAATTAGCGCCTTCCTGCAAGGCCACGGCGCGAAGCGGCAGCCGTAACGCGAATGTACTGCCCACTCCTACCTCGCTCCGCAGCACGATGTCGCCGCCGTGTTCGCGAAGGATCTTACGGCTGACCGCCAGGCCGAGGCCGGTGCCGCGCGAACCCTTCGTACTCACGAACGGCCGGAATATCTCCGCTTGTTTCTCCGGCGCTACTCCGGGGCCGTTGTCCGTCACTTCCACGCGCACCCACTCGCCGTCCGGTTCGCGCGAGGTAAGAACCGACACCCGCGCGTTCTCCGTCCCCTCCAACGCTTCTAGCGCGTTGCCGACGATGTTGAGCAGCGCCCGATGTACGCCCTCCGGATCGGCCGGGCACTTCGGCACGTCGGCGCCAAGCGCGATCGCCAGCGTGACGCCAAGTTCCGCGGCGCGCGGGCCGAGCAGTTCCACCACGTCGCTCGCCACGGCGCCCAAGTCAGTCTCTTCCAAGGACGGCTCGCGCTCTTTGGAGTAGCTGAGCATGTCCATGACCAGTTCGTAGATTTTGCCCTGATTCTTCTCCACGATGGCCCAGCCTCGACGCAACGCTTTTTGGTCGCCGTCGTCGATGCCAATCTTGAGTACCTTGCCGCCTATTTGCAATCCCTGAAGGATGTTTTTGATGTGATGCGACAGGCCGGCGATGGTCTGACCGACGGCCGCCAGGCGCTCGGCCTGCACCAACGCCTGGTGGTAGCGCGTTTCCTCGACGGCCAACGCCGCCTGGTGGGCGATGGCCGCCGCTAGAGCGAGATGATCGGCGGTGAATTTGCCGGTGGGGTTGCCGCCCGCGATCACCTCGCGCGCCGACGTGCGCGTGTCGAGATAGAGGACGCCCAGCGTCTCATGTCGGCCCTTCATCGGTACGCAGATCACCTCGCGGACGCCGAAGCGCACCATGCTCTGTACCGCCTGGAAGCGCTCGTCGCGCGTGGCGTCGGAGATGAGGACGCCCTCCTTTTCGCGCAGCACGTGGTCCATGACGGTGCGGCTGACGGGGATTTTCTCCTGACGGTTGGCGCCGTCGCGCCAGCGCACTGCGCGCGGTTCCAACTCGGCGCTGCTGATCAGGTCGGCGCCGGCCGTGGCGTCCTGCGGATGCGAGGCGCGGAGCATGATGCAGCCGCGCTCGGCGTCGAGCGATTTGAAGATCAGCTCCATGATGCGTTCGAGCAACTCATTCGGATCGAGAATGTGGCTGATCGCCTGGGTGGTTTCGTACATGACGCCAAGGTTGGCCAAGGCGGCTTTAAGCCATTTGCCCTCTACTTTCTCCGGCCGGGCCAGGATGCGGCTGCCCTCGGCCTCGCCGATGGTGCGGACGACGGCGGAGGACAATTCGAGATCGTGGCGGGCGATGAGATTGATCTGGTCGGCAAGGGCGGCCGGCGCGGGCGCATCGGTACGGCCGGCGCTGAAGACGAGGATGGTCTGGCCGATGCGGACCTGATCGCCGGGCTGAAGAAGAACGTCTTTGGCGCCTTGTCCGTTGACGAAAGTGCCGTTGGCGCTGCCCACGTCCAGGAGGCGATAGCCTTCGGGCGTGCGCACGAACTCAGCGTGACGGCGCGACGCTTCGGTGTCGTGAAGGCGGACTTTATTGGCGGAGTCGCGGCCGGCGGTGAGGCGGTCGCCGGTCAACTCGAACTGTTTGCCTTCGTCGGCGCCTTTGATAACGATCAAGCGAGGCACGGCTTCTCCTCGTTTTCATTCGATTGCCGGGCTGGCTTCGGGTCGGCACTATTTGAACGACAACTTTTACGGCAGCCATTGGGCTGGCAGGTAAGGCCGTAAGAACGTGAAGCCGGCAACGGCGGCGCCCAACGCCAGGACCAGGAGAAAGACCAGGACCGCCAGCCACGAGCCACTTGCGGTCGATGCCTCATTAGCCGTCCTTACGGGCGCGGGTTCATTGGCCAGCGGCAAAGGTGCGGGCATGGGATTGCGGGATCGAACAGGTTCGCGTCTTGGCGGGACGGGGGAACTCGGCCGAGTCGGAAAGGCTCCTGGAAGGGGAAGCGTTTGCGGCCGCGAATCGAGGTGAAGCGGCGCCAGGTCATACGAGGAACCCAACGCGCCAGGGGGGGCCGTGGGCGCCAGATCGTGTTGTGCCTCTTTCGAGTCAAGGAACAAGTCGCCGGAGGCGGCTGGGGCCGACGAAGCCGCGAAACCGGCAAGCGTAGTAGGGGCTGCAATGGAACCGGTAGGCCGCTTATCCTCTTTCTGGAGCCTGCCCAGCAAATCTTCGGCTACATTCGCGGGATAGTTCACGCGCAAGTCTTTGACGTAGGTCAGCACGTCCGGCGCCTTGAGCGCCTGCGCGAAAGAGGCGTAGGGCTTCAGCATGTGATGCGGGTTCACCTTGAGAAGCCGCAATCGCAGCTGTTCGGCCTCATCGGGCCGATTGGCCAACAAGGCGGCGTCGGCGGCCAGCACCAGGAAGCGATCGCGCATCGGCGGCTGGCGCTGCCGCTCGTACCAATCGGCCAGTTCCTTGTAGACGCGCAGGAGGTTTTCTCGCGAGTCCATTTTCATCGCCCTCAAATAGACGAATCGACGCGGCGGCCGGGCGTGGACCCGAAGACCGGCGGCGACATAACCCCTAGAATATCATGGATCGCCGCCGGATAGAAGAGGGCGGCGCCATTCCAAGGCTCATAAGGGACGATGATGGCCGACGACAAGCCCGGACCCCTGGCAGGGCTGCGCGTGTTAGACGCCTCACGGGTGCTGGCCGGCCCGTTTTGCGGACAGATCTTCGGCGACCTCGGCGCCGAGGTGCTGAAGGTCGAGCGGCCCGGCGCCGGCGACGAGACGCGCGGTTGGGGGCCGCCTTTCGTTCCATTCAGCGACGGCGCCGAACTCAGCGCCTATTACCTATCCTGTAATCGCAATAAGCGCGGGATCACCCTCGATCTGGCTCAACCCGAGGGCATACGCATTTTCCAGGAATTGGCGCGCAAGAGCGACATAGTGCTGGAGAATTTCAGGGCGGCGAGCGCGGCCAAGCTCGGCCTTAGTCCGGCGGAATTGTTGGCTGTGAACCCGCGATTGATCGTCTGTTCCATCTCCGGCTATGGGCGGACAGGGCCGTGGAGCGACTTGCCGGGATACGACTTTGCCATCCAAGCGCTCAGCGGCTTGATGAGCGTCACCGGCCCGGCGGGCGGCGAGCCGAGCAAAGTCGGCGTGGCAGTTACGGACGTGCTGACGGGCCTGTACGCGGCGGTGGCGGTGTTGGCCTGCCTCCACGCTCGGCAGCGCACCGGGCACGGCTACGTCATCGACATGGCCCTGTTGGACTGCGCCGTGGCGTCGCAGGTGAACCTGGCGCAGGCCTTTCTGAGCAGCGGCGAAACGCCGCCGCGTCAGGGCAACGCTCACCTTCAAATCGTCCCTTATCAGTTGTTCGCCACCGCCGATTCGTGGCTGGTGCTGGCCGTGGGCAACGACGGCCAATGGCGCCGCTTCTGCGTCGCGGCGGCTCATCCCGAATGGGCTGACGATGAACGCTTCGCCGACAACCCCGCGCGTGTTCGCAACCGAGAGTCGCTCGTACCGCTGGTTGAAACGGTAATGCGGACAAAGAGGACCGCCGAATGGAAAGAGGTATTGGCTGGCGCCGACGTTCCGCATGCGCCGGTCTGGACCTACGCCGACCTGTTCGCAAGTCCGCAGGCGGCGGCGCGCGGCCTGCGCGTGGTGGTGCGCGACCCGTCGGGCAGGCCGGTGGACCTGGTCGGGACGCCGTTTCACATTACCGGCGCGACGATGCCGACGCCGGCCGCGCCGCCGACGCTGGGCCAACACACAGCGGAGGTGTTGACGAGCTTGCTGGGAATGGACGCCGCACAGCTAGAAGAGCTGCGCCGGCAGGGCGTTATTTGAACGAAAACGAACCTCCGTCTGAGCCGGAAGCGTGACCGACGGAGGAAAAACCGTCGCCCACGCTTCCGGCTCGGACGGAGGTTCGTCTTTCACGCGCCCGCCACCCACGGCGCATCCGCCGGCTGCCAATCGACCAACTCCTCCGGCTTGAACCAAAGGGCGATCTCGGTCTTGGCGTTGTCCGCGCTGTCGCTGCCGTGGATCAAATTGTTCTGGATGCTAATGCCGAAGTCGCCGCGGATCGTGCCCGGCGCCGCCTTCGCCCCGTCCGTCGGCCCGATCAGGCTCCGCGCGACGGCCACCGCCTCGCGCCCCTCCAGCACGAGCGCCACCGTCGGCCCCGCCGTCAGGAACTTCAACAGCGATTCGTAAAACGGCTTGCCCTTGTGGACGGCGTAATGCTGTTCCGCCAACGTTCGCCCGGCTTGCACCAGTTTCAAGGCCGTCAAACGCAGCCCCTTTTGTTCAAAGCGCTGCAGCACCGCGCCAGCCAGCCGGCGCTGTACGCAATCGGGTTTCAGCAGGATCAAAGTTCGTTCCATGTTTTCTCACTATTTCAGATCGTATTAATAATCGAGCGGCCGCCCCGCACGGAACGGCGAGCGTAATTGTACGAGGACGGGAATGAGAGGGGGGTAGACTCCGGCAATTCAGCGCACGAACGCGCCGATCTTCTCAAGAAAGGCCGCGTTGGAAGAGGTGGCGCCGAGTTTCTTGATGAGCATCTCCATCGCCTCGATCGGCTTCATTTGCACGAGCGTGCGCCGCAGCAGCGTCACACGCTCCAGTACCTCCGGCGATAGGATGCGTTCTTCCTTGCGCGTCCCCGACTGGCTGATGTCGATGGCCGGGTAAACCCGGCGGTCGGCCAGTCGGCGATCCAGCACCAGTTCCATGTTGCCTGTGCCCTTAAACTCCTGGAAGATCAGTTCGTCCATGCGACTGCCGGTGTCGATCAAGGCGGTGCCCATGACGGTCAGCGAGCCGCCTTCCTCGAAGACGCGGGCCGCCCCAAAAAGGCGTTTGGGGATCTCCATTGCCCGTACATCGACGCCGCCGCTCATGGTACGGCCGCTATTGCCGACGTTTTTGTTATAGGCTCGCGCCAGCCGCGTCAGGCTGTCGAGCAATACAAGAGCTTGCTTGCCCTGTTCGGCCAAGCGCTTGCCGCGCTCGACCACCAGCTGAGCCAGGCGGACGTGGCTGATACTATCCTGATCGGCGCTGCTGGCGACGACTTCGCCGCGGATGCTGCGCTTCATGTCCGTCACCTCTTCGGGCCGCTCGTCGATAAGCAGCATGATGAGGTGCATTTCGGGATGGTTTTCAACCACCGCTTGCGCGATGTGCTGGAGCAGGACGGTCTTGCCGGTTCGCGGCGGGGCGACGATCAGGCCGCGTTGTCCCTTGCCGATGGGCGTGAGCAAGTCCATGACGCGCGTGGTGAGCCGGTCGGAAGTGGTCTCAAGCCGGATCGCCTCATGGGGATCAATGGGCGTGAGGTCGTCGAACTTGCGCGGCCGGTATTGCTCCGGCGGCTGGCCCTCGACGGCCTCAACGCGCGCCAGGCGCGGCCCGGTCCCCTTGCGAGCGGCGTCCACGGGGCCGGCGAGCAAAAGCCCTTCACGTAGGCCGAGCTTCTGAATGAAGGGGGCGGGAACGTAAGGGTCGGCCTGTTGGGCGACATAGTTACGAGCGGCGTTACGAAGAAAGCCGTATCCCTTGGGGTGCATTTCGAGCACGCCTTGGGTGGATTGGTCGTCGCGGGACATAGATTCCTCGGAAGAGTAGTCAGTAGCCAGTAGTCAGT
>DHJA01000105.1:44552-45615 GCA_002404095.1 Planctomycetaceae bacterium UBA4732
ACTGACTACTGGCTACTGACTACTATTTTCACACTTTGCGATGCGCGGTGACGGCCTCACGAGTGCCGTCGGGCAGTGGTTCCAGCCGGTAGTCGGCGAAGAGATTCGGCGCTTCCGCCTGCATGATTTCCAACACCTTGACGGCGAGTTTGCGGATTTCGGTTTCCGCATGACGACTGGCGCGCAGCTCGATAAAGTGCCGCAGCGCCCGGGCATTGGCCGAGACGAATATCTTCGTCTCGGTCGCGTTGGGCAGCACACTGCGAGCAGCCTGGCGGGCCAGCTTGCGCCGCAACGTCTTGTCCGGCTCGTCCTTGAACTTCTCGCCCAACCTCTCCACCAGCCGAACGTACGCCCGGTGGGCGTGGGCCACGGCCTCCAGCCAAAGGTCGTGCGTCTCCGGGTCGTCGGCTATCACATCCGGCTCGACGTACTCGGCGACCGACTCATCGACGTACCGCTGGCTTAATTGAGAGTAAGACCATCCGGAACGGTGTCGAACCAACTCGTGCGTCAGGCTGCGCGAGACGCCGGTGAAGACAAAGTTCCACACGGCATGTTCCAAAACCGATCCGTGGCCGACCTCAAGTATGTGATCCAGATACACCTTGTTGCCGCCCGGCCGCGGACGGGCGAAGCTCATGTAACATAATCGACCGGCCATCTCCGCAATATGCTCTCCGCCGACTTCGGTGTCGGTTTGCCAACTGACGCCGTGATCGGCGAGGAAGCGGTCGGCCTCGGCGGAATCGACCACTTGCCGCCCGACGAGGTAGACGGTCGGTTCACGAAGGATCCGAACGTCTTTGGAAGGATCGAAGGAATCCATGGAAGTTGTTCGCAATGCTGCCACGCTTGGGACTCCTTTCCCAACGAATTTCAGGGGGGAAGCGGCGGACGGGGCCGGGACGCCGATTCGCGGCGTGGAGGAGGAGCGTGCGCCTTCATCATAATGCGCCCGCGCACAATGTCAACCGCGGATGCCAGGGACTTGTCAATAGTACCGCGCGACGGAGAATAAATGCAACGCAACATTTCCGAAGGTGGGCCACTCGCTCCGCGA
>DHJA01000105.1:45862-46466 GCA_002404095.1 Planctomycetaceae bacterium UBA4732
CGCGATCACGGCCGAGCCGATCGCCGTGCCCGGCGTCTTCAACGCCCTCGTTGGCCGTATGGCCGAACGCCTCGGCTTTCGGGCGATGTATCTATCAGGCGCTGCCCTGTCAGCGTCGATGGGGCTGCCCGACGTCGGCCTGGTGACGCTGACTGAGTTCGTGGAGGAAGCGCGGCGACTGACGGCCGCCAGTTCGCTGCCGCTGCTGTGCGACGCCGACGTTGGCTTTGGCGAGGCGCTAAACGTCGAGCGGACGGTGCGGATGTTCGAGAGCGCTGGCGCCGCGGGCATCCAGCTTGAGGATCAGTTGCTACCGAAGCGCTGCGGCCACTTATCGGGCAAGCACTTGGTCGAAGCGGAGGCGATGGCGGCCAAGGTCCGGGCGGCCGCGGCGGCGCGACAGGACGCCGATTTCGTGATCGTCGCCCGCACCGACGCGCGCGGCGTTCATGGCTTCGACGACGCTGTGCGCCGCGCCCGCTTGTACTTGGAGGCGGGGGCGGACGTCATCTTCCCGGAAGCGCTGGAGAGTGCCGAGGAGTTCGCCGCGTTTGCGCGGGCGGTCCAGGCGCCGCTGTTGGCCAACATGACGGAGTTCGGCCGC
>DHJA01000103.1 GCA_002404095.1 Planctomycetaceae bacterium UBA4732
CCCTTTTCGCACAGGCTCTGACTCCATATATCCCCTGACTCCATATATCCCTCATTTGTCCCCAGCCGTTGGCCCTGTAAAACGGCCAGGTTCAGCAGTCCCCCTCGCGGAGCAAGGCTCGAAAGCCGCGCTGTTGGAAATGCTCGTCGGCCGTCAGGGCTTTTGTAATGCCCCGCTCGGACATCACGACGAAGGATGCGCAATCGATCAACCCCCACTCCTTATCGGGGCGAGAGCCGTAAAGTTCCAGTGCCCGCGCGTACAACTCCTCTGACAACGGCAGCAATGTCACGCTCGGGTCCGCCTCTAGCGCCCGCAACAGGCTGACAGCCGCCGCCCGGTAGCGCTGTCGGGATAGGGCGTTGCCAATTTCCAACAGGACGGCGCGAGTGGTCACAAGCCGCGCCCGCGCCGCCTCCAGTTCCTCCGCCAGACATAGCGCCCGGCCGTGGAACTGGTCGGTCGGCGCCGATAACGCCAGTGCGTAGGAGGTATCGAGAAAGACCTCATCCCCTGGGTTGATCGCCTTCTCCATAAAGGTAAGTGTCGAGGTTCGCGGACCAATCCGCCGGGCCGTGCAGTTCCAAGGAACGCGCGGTGCGGAGAAACGACGGCGGGGCGGCTTCGTCGGCCGGCAGCACTTCCACCGTCAGGCGGACGCGGGTATTCGGCTCCAGCCTGAGGGCCGTGTCCGGTCGGAATACGGCGCCATCGTATATGCCTTCCACAGTCTGGCTCATTTCCGCTTCTCCTTCCTGTCGGCCATTATACCGGCCGCAGTCGGCCGGGGCCAACACAAGGGGTTCCTGGACCGTTAGCCAATCAGCCCTTCGGCCGCCAGCAGTCGCCGGTATTCGGCCATCGAGATGATTTGCAGCCCTTCGTACGGATGCAAGGCAAGGAGATGACGGTCGTTAGTTACCAGATAGTCTACCCCGGCCGCGAGGGCGGCACGAAGGATCGGGCTGTCGTTCCTGTCCTGAGAGACGACATGACGCGAAGCGCCCGGTTCGACCAGCCTAGCCCGCCGCAACGTCCGCTGCCGAGACAAGACGGCCAAGCGCCGGGAGAAGCCGAGCCTCTCTGATATGACTCGTTCAAGCTCGTCAAGCAGATACGCGCTGACGAAAATGCGCCATCCCGCCCGTTCAGTGGCGGCGACCATTTCTTCCGCCGCTTCACCGAGAAGGCTCTCGGCCACGTACACATTCGTGTCGAAAAAGACCTTCATTTGCTGTAACGGAAGTCGTGGATGGCTTGGTCAATCGCGGCTTGATCGACGCCTCTTTCCCGAGCCAAACGGCGGGCCGGCTCGGCTTCACGCATCCACTCGGCCTCGGCCCGTTCGGCCAGGCGCTGGTCGAGCAGCAGGCGATCGGCTTCGGGGAGCTGCTCGATTTGATCCAGGATGGTTTGCACGTTGGACTGGTTCATGACGCGCTCTCGTCACTTCCGTGATGGCTAGTATGCCCACCCCTTGATTTGATTCTAGCTTGACCGAGACGAACGGCCAAGGCGGGGGAAGGCAAAAGGGGTCGGGAGATGCCATTTCTACGCAAGTGGAAACGACTCTACGCCACAACCCTCGGGTGCGGCGTCTGTTCCGGCCCAACCACTTCACACGCTCGCCGGATCAACGACCACGACGCCGGGGCCGAACCCCGCCAGCCGGGCGAAGTGCGCCACGTTGAACGTCAACAGGTGCGACATTCCGTGGACGTGGCAGACCGCCACGAGCCGGGCGTCATGAACTTGCTTGCCAACAATGCTCAGCGCTTCCACAAGAGCCTTCCATGCCGGGTAAATAGCCGGCGTCTCCGCCAGGAGTGGGAAGGTTGCCTGGAACACCGCCGCCTTCGCCTCCGCGCCCACAGCCGACAAGCCCAGGCCGTTCACCGCCGTCGGACGGGTGGCGACGTTCCTGAACTCAATGAGAACCTGTGGCGTGATATGCAGCAGTTCACCGCGTCGGTGCAGTTCAAATACGGCACGGGCCGCAACCGTGTGCCGTGCGTCCAGCGTGTTCCCAAGTCGCACCAATAGATTCGTGTCGAGCAAGTAGGCCATTACTCGTACATTTCTTCACGACTGAGTGCCGCGTCAGATAGGGACACGCCGCAATCCGTCGCCGCTTCGAGCAACCGCCGCTCCCACTCGTCGCGTGGCTCCAACGGGGCGGACGCTGGGAGGAAATGCTCACGCAAGGCGTCGAGGGCCAACACCTCCGGCGCCATGCCGCGCCGCCGGGCCTGTTCGCTCAGGACGGCTTCCAACTGTGGGGTAAGAGTGATGACCATTGTTCAACTCCTGAAATTCCACCGACACGCCGTACATTGTATCTCCCCAGACGATTGCCGGAATCGAAGGCTATACCTAGGCGCGCCCTTGCGCGTCAATCCGCCCCCACGGACGGCCGCGGCGCGTTATAACTACACCGACGCCTCGAAGGCCGCACGGAGATTCTCATGCAGCTCGGCCCCTATCGTTTGCTGGCGCAGCTCGACGCGGGACGCGACGGCGCGTCGTACCGCGCCGCCGACGCAGCCGGCAATCCGGCCGAGGTGCGCGTCCTGAGCGGCGCCGTTCGGGTTTAGGGTGAGGAAGGCGCCGCCAACCACGGTACTGTCGGTGTGCCGCCGCCGGCCCGGCCGCAAGTAAAATCTACGATGCCTCCATTTCTCTCGGCAAAATCTACGACGTCCTTTTCTTTTCTGCCTTTGATTTTCTCTGTGGCGCTGTGCCTCTGTGGTTAGTCTTTTTTCTGCACTAGGCAGCCCGACGGCTGCCGTCGAGTGTGAGGATGTCGCGCGGGCCGCCGTGTCGCCTCGCCACCCGGAAACTGCGGACGGTTTCGATGACCGATTGCTGGTCCGCCGCCGTCAGGTCATTGTAGAACGGCAACCTCAGCAGGCGGTCGCTGACGGCCTCGGTGACCGGGCAATCGCCCTCACGGCCGCCGAAGGTTTTCCCCATGACCGACAGGTGCAGCGGCAGGTAATGGAAGACGCTGCAGATGCCGCGCGCCCGCAGCAGAGCGATTAGCGCCTGCCGGTCCTCCAGAGAGGGCAACAGCAGGTAAAACAGATGGTAGGGCTGCTCGCAATGGGCCGGCGCCACTGGCAGCCTGACGCCCTGCGCGACGGCCCAGTCCTGTAATTGCTCGGCGTAGGTTTGCCAGATTTTTTTGCGGCGCGACTGGATTTGGGTGCGCATTTCCAGTTGCGAATACAGCAGGGCGGCCAGCACGTCCGAAGGCAGAAAGCTGGAGCCGACGTCCACCCAGGTGTATTTATCGACTTGGCCGCGGAAGAACCGATTGCGGTTGGTCCCCTTCTCGCGCAGCACCTCGGCCCGCTCGATGAAGCGCGCGTCGTTGACCAGCAGGGCGCCCCCCTCGCCGCAGCTGAAGTTCTTGGTCTCGTGAAAGCTCTGCGTTGCCAGGGCGCCGAACGTCCCCAAGTAGCGACCGCGGTACTTGCCGAACAAGCCGTGCGCGTTGTCCTCGACGACCGCCAGGGAATGGCGGGCGGCGAAAGCGAGGATGGCGTCGAGTTCACAGCCGACGCCGGCGTAATGCACCGGCACGACGGCGCGCGTTCGCGGCGTCACCAGCGCCTCCAGCTGATTTTCGTCGAGGTTGAGCGTGTCCGGGCGGACATCGGCGAATACGGGTTTGGCCCCGCGCAGTACGAAGGCGTTGACGGTGGAGACGAACGTAAACGAGGGGACGATCACTTCGTCGCCCGGCCGGACGTCCAGCAACAGGGCCGCCATCTCCAGGGCGTCGGTGCAGGAGGTGGTCAGAAGCACTTTCGGGACGCCGAGTTCCTCCTCGAGCAGGGCGTGGCATTTGCGGGTGAAGGGGCCGTCGCCGGACAGGTGCATATTGTCCACGGCCTGACGGAGATAGTCGTAGGCCTTCTCGGCGATCAGCGGCCGGTTGAACGGGATCACGCCATTGTCCTCTTTGCGAAAATCAGTCGAGGCCGCCGGATAGGTCCTAAAGTATCTACACCAACCCGTTGGGTTTTCCCTACGGACGGGGGTGCCATGCTTTCGCGGCTTATTTGTTTCACCTTCTTCCCGTCTGAGCCGCCGCGAAAGCATGGCACCCTCGCGAAGCGTCATGCTTTCGCGGGGTCCAGACAAGACGCCGCCTCTGAACCGAGCCGCGAAAGCATGGCACCCTCGACTGTAAAAGCTGCTGGTGTAGATACTTCACGGTCGCTCAGGCCGCTTGCCGGCCGGACGCCGGCGCAACGTCGTCTCGGCAGGCCAGCGCGATAATGGAGGCGCCAAACGGCAAAGGACGCCGCCGGGCCAGCAGCCGCGCTTCCCAGCCCAGCAGCCACGACATAATGCGGTTGAACCCCGGCACGATGCGGAGTTCGCTGAGAGCCAAGGACTTCGCGTCCGGGACAGGTCCGCCGCGCAGGCGCCGCAACATGGACGCCGCCCGCCGGTTCAGCCACATGAACGGGACCAGCGCCATCATGAACTCGCTGGCGAACTCCACGCGATAACCGCTCTCGGTCAGCGCTTGCCGCAACTGCGCGACCGAGTAACGGCGGTAATGATTCGCAAACTCGTCGGTGTGGCTCCACAACGCCATATGCGCCGGAACCGTCAGAAGTAGTCGCCCTGTCGGCGCCAGCACACGTCGGACGTCCTGAAGCGCCCGGCGGTCGTCCGGCAGGTGTTCCAGCACGTCGAACATGCCGACGACTTCAAAGGGAGCGTCGAACTTCATAGCGTGGATGTCGACCTGAATGAGGGGGCAGGAAGTCCGCTGTCGTGCGAACTGCAAGCCTTGCTCGAAGAGGTCGAGTCCGATGGTTTCGCCGCGAGCGCAGACTTTTTCGAGGGCGCGGAGGACGTTGCCGGTGCCGCAGCCGACTTCCAGCACACGATAGCCCGGCGCCATCTTGTCGGTCAGGCCGCGCACCACTCTCGCGATGACGTCATTGCGAGAGCGGAACCAGAAATGACGATCCTCCGCGGCAAACAGGTGATCGAAGTCGGGCGCCTCGTCGCCTGGCGGCTTCACAATAGTCGCCGATTTTGACATGGGACGTTCCTCTTACTCCTCGATGGCGATACCGAATCCCGTCAAGCCGTAACGGTTGCCGTTGTAAAGCAGGTAACGCTGCCCCCCGTGCGTGAAGACGTAGGGGTAAGCCTGCATCTCCGAGTCCCAGCCGGAAGGGGAGACGTCGATCCCCACTTCATCGGGACGCCTGTGCCAGTGGATGCCGTCTGCCGATTCGGCGTAGCCGAGGCGATAAGCCGCGCCGCGGTGACAGTACCACATGCGATACACGCCGCCGTCCTTAACGACGCACGGCCGGCATACCGCGTATTCTTCGGGCGGTTGCAGGTCAAGGGCAATCACGCCCTGTCGCTCCCAGTGAATCCCGTCCGCCGACTCGGCGTACTTGATCACGTGATCCATGTCCGTCTCTTGCCGGCCCCAGCGGAGGTTGGATCCGTACCACATCCTCCAGCGGGCGCCCTCGCGCAGCACGCAGGGATAGGAGAGGGTGTAGGGGTCCGCGGCGCAACGGTCGAGGAGCGGCGCCGGCGAGTGCTTGACGAACGGCTCGCCCGGCCGCGCCCGCACCGCCAGGCCGATACTGTTTCGCCAAGGCACCGTGACGCCCAGGTTCCAGCCGAGATAATAGAGATAAGTGGCCTCCCCGGCATGGATGAGCCAGCCCATTGAGGCGCCGCTGTCGTCGAAACCGCCGAGAGGACCGGGCGCGACCACCGGCTCGTCGGCAACGCCCAGCACGCGCACCTGCGGACGCAATTCGACGTCCACGTATCCGATGTGCGTGCGGTTCAGCCGGTCGCGGCAGCCGAAGTAGACGCGGAACTCGTCGCCGGCGAGATGCTCGGCTACCGGATTGGCGGCGTGCGAGACCATCCACTCGCGCTGACCGTTGGCGGCAAAGACGAGACCCAGTTTACGCCACGTCACGTCGGTCCTCCTGGTAGCGTCTCAATTGGGCGAGCCGGGGGCGTTAGCCCCCGGAGGGTAGTATCAGCGACTGAGACTATCTCCGGGGGCTTACGCCATCTCCGGGGGCTTACGCCCCCGGCTCGCCCAATTGAGACGTCTCACAACCCCTTGAGACGGTTACTTGGTACCCGCGACACCTCGGCCGCCGTCCCCTTGCAGACGGCCATGGGCGGCAAATCCTGCAGCACCAACGCGCCGGCGCCAATCACGCTCTCCGCGCCGATTTTCACGCCGTCGCGCAGCGTCGCGTTGACGCCGATGAAGCAGTATGGACCGACCTGCACGTTGCCCGAGATGACCGTGTGCGACGTGATGAAGCAGTGGTCGCCGATGGTCGCGTCGTGGCCGACGTGGTTGCCGCTCCACAGAATCACGTCGTTGCCGAGGCGAACGAACGGCTGCAGGACGTTGTTCTCGAAGACGAAGCAGTTGTCGCCGTAAGTGATCTCGCCCCAGTGGACGGCCTTGGAATTGATGTAGCTGATGAGTTCGTAACCCTTCGCCTTGCAGGCGTCGTAGATCTCGGCCCGGGCCTTATTGATGCGGCTGAAGCCGATGGCGACGAACATGGCGTAACGGTCGGGCGGGTAGAGTTCTTCCAGGCGCTCGAACGGCGCCACTGGCTTGCCAAGCAAGTCGGGCTGCTTGAGGAAAGCCTCGTGGACCGTGAAAGCGACCACGTCATACGGACTGTCCTTGGCCAGGTATACGCTGGCGACGCGGGCGAAATCGCCCGTGCCAAAGAGGACCACTTTTTTCCCTGTGATGGGTTGCGCCTTGTCTTGTGTCATCCCTGTCCCTGGCGATAAAGCCGGTCGTGTTCGGGGCGATAGTATTCGTCGAGGCTCGTCACGACGCGCGTGTACCAGCCCAGCAGTTGCTGGGTCCGCGCCGGTTGGGCTAGGACCGTCGTCTCGCCTAGAGCGCGGACGTAATCGATTTGCTGCTTCAGGAACGAGCGCGTGAACTGATGGTTGATGCCGAGCCGATCGGCGCCGGAAACATTGACGCCGGCGGCGTGCCACAAGGTCGAATCGAAAACGAGCATCGAGCCGGCCGTGCATTCGACGGGGACGGCCGCCGCTTCGAGGTACTCGCGCGCCGGCGTCGCCGTCTTCTGGTGCGTGCCGGGGACGATCAGGGTGCCGCCGTTCTCCGCGGTGAAAGCGTCGATGGCAAAGAACAGGTTGATCGACGCGAGGTAGCCGTTGAAGACGCGCGGAAAATCCATGTGGAAGCGGTTCTGAAAGACGGTCGGCGTCTGCGTCTTCGGAAACGACGGCAGGATGAAGCCGTTTTGCAGGTGCATGATCGCCGTCTCGCCGACCGTCCGATCTACGACCGCGAGCAACTCCGGCAATTCGAGAAACTTGAAGAAGTGGTTGTCGTGCTTGAGCATCAAGCGCAACACGCCGAGTTCGCCGGCGCGCCGCAAGCGCTGGTCGCCTAACTCGCGGCGGTTGGCGGCCTGCACCTGATCCAAGCGCGTGCGCGTTGTTTCGATCATGTCAAGCGGCAGTACATTGCGGACGATGGCGACGCCCGTGTGGTGCAACGACTCCAGGACTAGCGCGAGCCAGTTCACGTCTTTCTTGCAATCGACCGAGATCATGCGTCCTTGCCTTTCTAGCCGTCGCTTTACACCACAACGCCACCACGCGCACAAGCACTTCGAGCTAATTCAGCACTGGATGCACGCCTACCCCAAGACCTCGGAGGCGACTCGTCAGCTGGGGATAATAAACTTTGTTCACCGCCAGGACAATGTCGTTGACGCCATGAGCAGCGCACGCTTCCGGCTTCACGACCGGGAATCCCAGTTTGGCGAGGTCCGGCTGGTCTGGGCGATCATCCAGGCCGCAGACTATGGGAAAGCCGCCGAGGTCCGAATACGCGCGCGCCAAGGCGAATACTTCGTTCAGGCCGAAGACGGCGACGCGCCGTTGCGCCGTGGCGAGCCGGTCCAGCGTTTGGTTGAGCCGATTCATGTCGGTGGTCACCTGGGAGACGATCTGGGCGCACGCCGTCTCCGCGCGAGAACCGGACCACGCCGCGTCTGCCGCGCCTTCGGTGGCTTGCCAAAGGTGCAGACTGAAGTTGGGCATCCATTCGTGACCGACGACGAAGCCCAACTCGCGGAAACCGCACTTGCGCGCATAGTAGCGCAAGTGGTCCGTGCCGAAGTGATGCAAATGATCGACGAAGAAAACGTCATAGCTCGGCACATCCTGCGTCGGTTGACACAAAAACAGCAAACCGCCCGGACGCAGACATCGCCGCAACTCTTGAAGAAAGCGCGTCGGCGAAGGCACGTGTTCCAGGACGGCGACCGAATAGATGGCGTCATAGCGATCGTCCGCCGTTTGCAGTAGCGGCCCCTGGCGAACGCGCAAGCCGCGCCGCCGCGCTTGATGCGCCGAGGCGGCGCACAGCTCGATGCCTTCCAAAGCGCAATCCGGGAATCGCTGCTGAAACTCGGCCAGCAGGGCGCCGGCGCCGGCGCCGACTTCGAGGCAGCGCCCGAGCGTCCGCCAACGGTCCTGCCCGAACGCCGTCGTCAGCCAGTTGCAAAAGAGCGTGCTGCGCGCCACGGGACCGCCGGGCGTGTAGAAGGTATAATCGTCCGGCGCCACGCGGTAATCCTGCGTGTAACAGTCGATCAGCGCATCAGACTGGCGTGAATGTCCCTCGCGCACTAGGCCGCAGCGCTGGCAGCACAGCTTGCATAGATCGCCTGCCATCATCTGCCGATCCGAGCGCAGCGATCGACCCGTCGCCAGGTGAGCCAGCACGTCGGCTTGCTGCGACCGGCACAGATCGCAGCGGTCCGCACGGTAGTTGCCGTCCATACGCCGTCCTCAGCGCCGCACCAGGATGGTGAACTCGTAAAGTCCGTAATCGTGCAATAGCGCCACGTGCCGCGAGAAGCGCCGCTTGCAATGATCGAACAGCGTACACGGATTCGCATAATACAGATCGGCCCGCATGCGCTCCGGATCGGAGTAGCTGGTCAGGGCGTTGAAGGCGAACCCGCGTCGGCCGAGGTCGGCGAGGCGTTCGATCGTGTGCAAGACGTAGGCTTCCCACTCGGCGAGCGACCGCTCCAGCTTCACGTTGAACACGCCGCTGGCGACGACGAAATCGCTGTCGGCCAGGACCGACTCGTCGGCGCCGAAGGCGGCCCGAGCGTCGCCGCCGTGCCGCCCCCGTGCCGCCTCGAGCATCGCCTCGGAGATGTCGAAGCCGCGGTAGGCGCAGTCGCGGCCGCCGGCCAGAAGGTGGTCGTACAGCGCCGCATAACCGCAGCCGTAGTCGCCGAGCGTGAACGGCCCGGCCTCGTCACAAACGCGAATGAGCTGAGCGAAGCGCGTCTCTTGCGAGACGGCTGAGTTCCAATCGACGCCGCGCGGCGTCGAACCGTGCGCGCCGATGCGGCCGGTGTAGTACGCGCGGACGTCAGTCAACAAGTCGGAGGCGTTCATGCCGTGCCGCTCCTCCCGGCCGTTCGTAGACCTGGCGAACGAGCGTCACCGGACGGCGCTTCGTCTCCAGGTAAACCTTCGCCAGGTAAATCCCTTGGATCCCCTGGCAGAAGATGATAAGCCCGCCCAGCAGCCAGATCGAGACCATCAGCGACGGCCAGCCGGCCATCATACCTTTGCCGAGCAACTGGCCCGTGACCAGCCCGGCCCCGATCAACGCCGAGACCGTAAACAGGACCACGCCCAAGTAGAAGATGAAGATCAACGGCTTGCTGCTGAAGGAGGTAATGGCCTCGACGAACAGCTTCGCCCGGCGGAATAGGCTATAGGTCGTGGCCTTCTTGCCCGCTTTCGCCACCCGTACCGGCTGCTGCTGGAACCCTGTGCGCGCCCACAGCCCGGCGATGACGAACGACCGTTCTTCGTGCATCAAGAGCGCATCGACGTAGCGCCGGCTCATGAGGCGAACGGTCATCAGGTGCTGCGGGAGCGGATCATCGCAGAGGGCGTTGAAGAGCTTGTAAAACAGCCACGCTCCCCAGCGCTGGCTCCAGCGGTCGCCGCGCGCTTCCTGGACGCCGTACACAACGTCGGAGCCACTCGTCTCTTGTTCACGCGCGAAGAGCGCGAGCCATTCCGGCGACTCTTCCAGGTCGCAGTCGATGAGGAAAACCCAGTCGCCCCGCGCATGTTCCAGGCCGGCCCACATCGCCTGGTGATGGCCGAAGTTCCGGGAAAGATCGACGACTTTGACCCGAGCGTCCTCCGCCTGGAGGCCAAGCGCCGCGGCGAGGGAGCCGTCGGGCGAGCCGTCGTTGACGAGGACGATCTCATAGTCCTCGGTCACCTGGCGCGCGGCGGCGCGGACGCGCGCGTGGAACTCGCGCAGGTACGCCTCGGAGCGATACATTGTCGAAACAATGCTAAGCCGCATCGCGCCTCCGTTCGAGGTACGCGGAGGCCTGCGGCCCCACCATGAACAGGAGGTCGAGCACCGTTACGGCGTGTTCAAACGGCGGATGCAGTTGGGGGTATTCCGCGTAACCGGAGTAGTCCATGTAGCGGACGGCGACGCCGTGGCCCGCGAACAGCCCCTCGTCGAGATAACTCCGCGCGGCCGGCCCGGACAGGTAGACGCTTGCGCTCGCTTGCAGACAAAGCTCCAGCAGCTTGGCGGTCGGGTCCGTCTCGGTCAGGCGATAATCCATTGAGCGAGTGATTCGCGTGGTGATTCCCATGATTTCGCAGACGCCAGTGATCCACGCGTGGTTGACGTCGCTGAGGAACTCGTCATTGCGACCGAGGTATAGCGACTCGAACGCATCCTTGAAGTGCCGAAAGAACGGCGCCTTGCCGTAGCAATGGCTCAGTGTGCGCCAGTGGTCGCGTCCCCAGTTCGGGTCGCTGACCTTCGTCTCTTTGACCGCCTGGAAATACTTGCCCTTAACCTCGACGGGGATGGTGAGCCACTGCGTCCCGTGAGCCGTCTTGATGCGGTTGCGGTTGCGCCAGTCGCGGCGGGTGTACTGGACGTCGTCGTAGAGGACGAATTCGTCCGCGCAGCGGATGAGGTCGAAGTAGCCTTTCCAGGGGATGTAATTGGACTGGACGATCGCCAGAACCTTCCCCATGAAACACGTCTCCCCGAGGGCCGAGAACCTGCATTGTCGTGGAGAGGCCTATCCCTGAGAGGTGAAGGCGTCGTATACCCCTTTCCCCATCGGGAAACAAGGCGGGTTCGCGGGAAAGGAAGCGGTGTTACGAGCCGCGACCGTTAGGGAGCCGTCACGTCGCCCAACTCAAAACCACTCCCTAACGGTCGCGGCTCGTTATAAATACAACGACGCCTCGAAGGTCGCACGGAGACTCTCATGCAGCTCGGCCCTTATCGTTTGCTGGCGCAGCTCGACGCGGGACGCGACGGCGCGTCGTACCGCGCCGCCAATGCGGCCGGCAATCCGGCCGAGGTGCGCGTCCTGAGCGGCGCCGTCGCGGATGCCGAGCGATGGAAAGCGCTGAGTAAACGCCTACGTTTGGCGACGACTTTTGACCATCCCGCGTCGGTTCGCATCCAGTCGCTAGAGTTGGATCACGACCCGCCGTTTGTGGCGTTGGATTGGGTGGAAGGTACAAGCTTGGCCGAGTCTTTCGCGCAGGCCATGCCGCCTCCCGAGGAGGGCTTGCGGATCGCCGAGGGACTGTGCGACGTAGTGGCGGACGCGCATCGCCTGGGTCTCGTTCACGGTCGGCTGCGTCCTATTTCGATCCGCTTGACGGACGCGGGCGGACTAAAACTGGACTTCACCGGCGTCGAAGCCGGCGCCCTTAGCGACCCGGCGGCACACGCGGAAATGTCCGCCGCGTGCGTCGCGCCCGAGGTGGAGGCCGGCGGCAAGGCTGACGCCGCGGCCGACCTCTATAGCTTGGGAATGATTCTGTATTGGCTGTTGCGCGGCGGCACTACGCTTCCCGGCCACACGCCGCGCGAGATCGCCGGCAATATCCAACAGGAAACCCGCACGTTTCGCGTGTCGTGGCAGCATCTCGTACCGCTGCTGCTGGCGGCCGACCCGGCGGAACGACCGCAGGCTCGGATGGTTCTGGATCGGCTTCAAAAAGACGGTTCGGACGTGGAAGACGCGCCCGACGCCCAAACCGTGCTGGGTCAGACGGTCCACCGCGAATCGTCCGCGAAGGCGCCCCCAACTCAAGTGGGGCGGTTTCGCCTCATGGAGAAGCTCGGCGAGGGCGGCATGGGTTCGGTCTACCGGGCCGAGGACACGACCGACGGTACGATTGCGGCCGTGAAATTGCTACAGGGGCGGTGGAATGATCTGGAGGGGGCGTGGCAACGGCTGCGTAAGGAAGCCAGGATGCTGGCCGAGGTCAACAACCCCTACGTTGCTAACTTCATCGAAATCAACGAACACGAAGGCGCGCCTTATTTAGTCATGGAGTTTGTGGAGGGTGAAAGTCTTAGTAAGACGCTTGCTCGGCGGAAACGACTGCCGGAGGTCGAGGCCGTGGCCGTGATGGCCGACGTGGCCCGCGCCCTCGTTGAGGCGCACCGTCGCGGCATCGTCCATCGCGACGTGAAGCCGGAAAATATCCTTTTGCAAATGGGGAGCCTTCGGGTGAAGTTGTGCGATTTCGGCTTGGCCCGTCACGTTCTGCAATCCGAGTCGCTGAACCTGACCCAAGCCGGAACTGCCGTGGGCACTCCTTTCTACGCTTCGCCGGAGCAGTGCGCGGGCGCACGCATCGACGCCCGTACCGACGTCTACGCCATGGGGGCCACGCTGTATCATCTGCTGGCCGGGCGGCCGCCGTTTGTGGCGGAAACCGCCTTGGGTCTGAGCTTTTTACACGCCAATAAACCGCCGCCGCCCTTGCGAGAGTTCAACCCCGACGTGAGCGACGGCGTCTGTCGGATCGTCGAGAAGGCGCTGGCCAAACACCCCGACGACCGTCAAGCCGACGCCGAGGCGTTCCTGCTTGAACTCGAACGGCTGCGCCGCGGCGAGGCCGTCAGCCTTGTCGTCCACCCCCGACTTCCCCCTGCCGCGCCGGGTAAAGTGTTGCATTACGAATGGACCTGGGAACTGGAGGCGGCGCCGGACCAGATGTGGCCGCACGTCGCCAACACCGAACGGCTCAACCGCGCCATCGGGCTGCCTGCCGTGGACTTCACGACCGAGCCGGATCCGTCCGGCGGCACGCGCCGTTTTGGTGAGGCGCGGAAGGCTGGCGTCGTCAATAGCTGGCGGGAACATCCCTTCGAGTGGGTCGAAGGCCGGCGCCTGGGCGTGTTGCGCGAATACCATCGCGGCGTCTTCAAGTGGATGGCCAGCACGGTGGAATTGAAGCCGCGCGGCGACGGCGGCACGTCGCTGACGCATCGGCTCCGCATCGAACCGCGCGGCCTGCTAGGCCGGTTGATCGCGGCAGTGGAAGTCGGCATTAAGGGGAAGCGCGCCCTGGAGCGCGTCTACCGCCGCATCGACGGCTACGCCGGGGGCAAGCTAGGCAGACCGGAAACGAGCGATCCGTTCGAGCCGGCGCCGCCGATGAAGCCGGCCGGGCGACGACGGCTCGAAGGCTTGCTCAACCGGCTTATCGAATTGCGCTTGGACCCCGGCGTTGTCGAGAAACTAGGCGATTTTCTGTCGCACGCGCCGCCGCAGGAGGTCGCGCGCATCCGGCCGTTGGCGATGGCGGAGCGACTCGGCCTTGATGCAAACCAGCTTACGGCGGCCTGTCTGCACGGCGCTCGTGAGGGCTTGTTGGTTCTCCTTTGGGACATTCTCTGCCCCATTTGTCGCATTCCATCCGGCGTCAAGGACGCGCTGCAGGCGGTGAGCGAACACGAACACTGTCCGGCCTGCGACCTCGACTTCAAGCCGGACTTCGGCGAAGCGGTCGAGATGATTTTTCGCGTTCACCCGGAGGTCCGTGCCAGCGAGCTGGCCACGTATTGCGTCGGCGGGCCGGCCCATTCGCCCCACGTCGCGGCCCAGGTCCGGGTCGCCCCGGACGAGACCATCGAGTTGGAATTAGCGCTCTCCGAAGGGGCATATCGGCTACGCGGCCCCCAGCTGCCTTACGCGCGGGACTTTCAGGTTCGGACGACCGCCGCGGCGCGACGCTGGGATTTGACGCTGGGACAAGGTGAGCCGCCGAGGACGCCGGCCGCTCTCCAAGCCGGCCGGCAGATTGTAACCCTGACCAATGAACATCCGGTGGAGGTGGTGGTGCGCATCGAACGCACGGCCTCGCGCGCCGACGCCCTGACGGCCGTGCGCGCTTCCACGTTATCCCTGTTCCGCGAGCTGTTCCCAGGCGAGGCGCTGTCGCCCGGCCGACTTGCGGGCGTGACCTCCTTGACGCTGTTGGTGACGGACCTGGACCCGGCCGGCCGGCTGTACGAGAAATTAGGCGACGCCCGCGCCTTCGACGTGCTGCATGGCTATTTGCAAGCGGTCGGCGAGAGCGTGAAACGCGAAGGCGGCGCCGTGGTCAAGGCGGTAGGGGAAGGGATGCTGGCATCTTTCATTGACCCGGCGGCGGCTGTGCGCGTCGGTTTGACGTTGGCCGGCCGCGCCGTATCCGGAGCGGAAAACGGCTTGCGCCCACGCGTAGCCGTCCATCGCGGGCCCGTAATGGTCGCCACCATCAACGACCACCTCGACTATTTCGGTTCCACGGTCAGCCAGGCGTCGCGCTTGACACAGCGCGCGGCGGGCGGTGAGTTGGTACTGACGCAGACGGTTGCGTCCGACCCCGAAGTGGCGGACGTGCTGCGCTCGCGGGGTCTGCTCATCGAAGTGCTGCCCGAAGAAGCGTCCTCCTCGATGGCGGGATTCCTGCATCGCATCACGGTTCCCGCCCGTTTCCCCGTGGAGTAAACGCCTTTTTCGCTTCATGGTTTCGTGAACGCCGCTTCGTCCGGCTTCGACGGGAATTTATACGAAGCGGAGGTCAATTCCATCACTTTCTTGCCCTGAAGGAACTCCATTTGCCGCGTCGGCAGTTTTACGCCGTCGAACAGCTTGTGGTCGCCGAACAGATATTCCTTGTCGAGTCTCAGGCCCGCTTCCAGCGCGGTTCGCTCGATCTTCACGAGCAAATGCGTTTCGCCGTCGAAATAGAGCTTGGCGTCGGCGTGTCCCTTGCTAGAAACCTTGACGCCGACGGCCGTGCGGTCGCCGATTTTGATTTCCGGCACAGGCGCCAGGTCGAAGCCGGCCTTTTGCAGCAGCGCCAGCGTTTCAAGCCCCAAAATGTATATCTCTTCGCGCAATTCCTTGAGCCGCGCGGGGCCGACTTCCGTAACCGTGCCGGATACGGCCTGCCAACCTTTGTCGCCGTTGACGGCGATGGCGAAGCGTGTCTTCTTGTCGATCACCACGGAGTCGCGCCACTGATCAGGGAGATTAAGCGTTAATTCATCGGTAAACGGCGTTTTGGTTTCGTCTTGTAATATAACGCCTTCGCCTGCGCGCACGGCGGTGCGGACTTTGGCCAGCGCGTCGGCGCCGCCGTGAGCCTTGACTGCCTGGTCGATGATCGCCAGCGCGTCTTCGCGGTCGCCGGCCGGGGCCGGCGCCGTCGTTGCCAGGAGGTACCCGCACGTCAGCGCGGCCGTCAGTATCGTTCGCATTCCTCACTCCATTAAGCGTTCCGTCGGGCGATTCCCTGTCCGTTGTAGGGGCGTTGCGCGCGCCTGTCCATTCATTTCCTGGCGAGCGTCGGGGTTCATCCCCGCCGTCCGGCCCGCCGGG
>DHJA01000102.1 GCA_002404095.1 Planctomycetaceae bacterium UBA4732
TAAGGGTTACGCCGGCCGTTCGCCGAGTTGTGTATGACCGTCATTCACCGGGAAATCTGGACGAGTCTCAGCGACGCCCAGTTGTTGGCTCAATGTGAGGTGGATACCTACCGCGCCAGCGGCCCTGGCGGACAGAAGCGCAACAAGACCAGCTCGGCGGTGCGCCTGCGCCATCCGCCGAGCGGCCTCATCGTTATCGCCGAGGAGAGCCGTTCGCAACATGAAAACCGGGCGCGGGGATTGCGACGTATGCGACAGGCATTGTACCTGAAGATTCGGGAAGAATTGCCGCCTGAGGCGCGGACGGCGGAGGCGCTGGCCGAGCGGCCGGACTACGGCTCGGCGCGCGACGGCGCCGGCCGGCTGCGCCTGGGTCGAAAAGACTCGCGCTACTGGCCGGCCGTCGGCGTGGTGCTGGACGTGCTACAAGCCGTGGAAGCGCGCGTCGGCGAGGCAGCCGAAGCGCTGGGCGTTTCGACCGGCAACCTGATCGACTTTCTGAGCGGCGACGACAAAGTGTGGGAACAGGTTAATCATTTGCGTATCCGTTTTGGGCACAAAGCGCTCCGCGCTTGATACTAGGATTTGCGATCATGGCGCCGCCGCAAGGTTTCACCTGGATCGAAAAGCCGTTGCTGGCGGCGATGGCCCGGCCGTCATCGCCGGACGACTTCGCCTGGTTGCGGGCGCAAGGCGTCGAGGTGCTGCTGTCGCTCACGGAAGACCGGCCGCGACGCGATTGGACAGACGGGGCCGGTCTTCTTGTCTTTCACGAACCCTGGGAAGACATGGAGGCGCCGACGCAGGATCAGATCGACCGCACGGTTTCGGTCGTGACGCGCGCGATGGATCAGGGCAAAGGCGTGGCCGTGCATTGCGGCGCCGGGTTGGGGCGGACGGGCGTGGTGTTGGCGGCGTATTTCGTGGCCAAGGGCGCGACGGCGCAGAATGCCTTGGCGCGCATTCGCCGACTACGGCCGGGGTCGGTCGAGACGGATGAACAGGCGGAAGCGGTGGAACATTATGCGCGCCGTCGTCGGCGCGAAGCGGACTAAGTTCTTTCCTGTTCCTCGACAGCCGCCCGCCGTGCGGCGCGGTGGTTGGCGGGTAAGTGGAGGGCGCGGGATGGCTATACCTATTACGGCCTGCTGCCCCAAATGCGGTCAGCGATTCCGGTTGATCCCCGCAATGGGTGGCCAGCGCATACGGTGCCCGCTCTGTCTGGAGCTTTTCCTGGCGTCGGACACGGACGAAGCGCCCACGAGGCAGAACGTGGCGAGTTCCCTTGAGGCAGCAAAGCAGGTGCTAGCGGCCGACGAGGAAGTGCTATATGGCATATTCGGGATGATTGGCGTGTCCGGCTCGTTCCCACCGCGAACATTCTTGAATGAGTTCCTGATGCGCGATAGTGACCCATGCGACCAGGATGGTCGGATGTCCGACTGGCAGCCGTTCGCCATGTCGCCGGAAGAGTACGGCGAACTCAAGGTGTGGTGGATGGCCGGCCATCCCGGCGCGGTTGAGGATAGTTTGGGCGTCGAGAACTGGGACGATTGGGTGCAGGAGGTTCTCAACCACCGGGAACCATGAGTGTTTCTACGCCTTAAGCTGTGCCGAATCAGTTCCTAGCAGACCAGGGTCGCAGTTAAGCCAACGCGGCATCCTGTCTCCACTGCAGCCCGGACTGCTGAGTGTGTCGTTCGGCGTGATACAATTCAATAATGGACGCTGCTGTAGTACTTTGTAGAAAACCCATAAGGGATGACGCGCGATGAGGGTCTAAGTTGGAACAGGCCGTCGGCGGCGGTTATAGTCATCCAACGCCCCGAAGGGGTGAAACACGCCAGCCCAGGGCAACGCCCTGGGTTTCGGGGAGGCCGGGGACGTCTCGCGTCGGCCCGTTTTAGCCCTGAAAGGGCGAAACCCCATCCGCGGCGCGGTTGTTTCGCCCTTTCAGGGCTTGGGTTTGCGGGAGCCGGCCTCCCTGAAACCCAGGGCGTTGCCCTGGGCTGGCGTGTCCCAGCCTTTCAGGCTGAAGGAACCCCATCCGCGGCGCGGTTGCTTTTCTACAAAGCAGGACGCATCTCACGGCCCCTTTTCCGAGTCTTTATCGGGCGGCCGTTTGCCAGAAAGTTAGCGACTCTACGTACTCGCCAAAATGTGCATAATATCCCCATCCTGCACAATGTAAGTCTTGCCCTCCTGACGCAGCACTCCGGCCGTGCGCGCTTCTTTCATCGACTCGCCGACGCGCGTCTTCGACTCGCCGTATAGTTTCATGAAGTCGGCCCAGCCAACCACTTCGCCGCGCACGAAACCGCGCGCCAAATCGGTGTGAATCTGACTGGCGCCCACTACGGCGTCGCCGCCGGCCGGCATCGCCCAGGCCCGGCATTCGTCGTAGCCCGCCGTCAGAAAGACGATCTGACCCATCGCCTTGAACACCGCCCGCAATACGTCGTCGCGCACGAAGCCGGTCACGCCGAGGTCTTGCATGAACATGCGGCGGTCTTCGTCCGACAGATCGTGCAATTCCAGTTCGAGCTTGGCCGGCGCTTGCACGGCGCCCGGCGACAGCTGGAGAAGTTCGGGCGCGACCGGCTGATTCACCTTGTCGTCGCCAATGTTCACCAACACGAACTCGGCCTTTAGCGTCAGGAGCTGGAAGCTGCGAATCGCTTTCTCTTCGTCCTCTTTGAGGCCCAAGGTCGCTGGCGACTGGTTGGCCTCGAACGCGGCGGCGATCCGTTGGAGCAAGGTCAATTCCAACAAATCCGCTTCTCGCTGCTTCGCCGGCTTTGGCTTCTTCTGCCCGTCCTCCAGGCGGGTGATGCGGCCGGAAATGATCTCCAGGTCGGCGAACATCAATTCTTCGCGAAAGCGGCGAAGCTGGCCGGCCCAATCGCTTTCGCTATAGCCGTTGAGTACGACGAGCAGGCCGTTGGATTCGCGCAAGATACCGAGGCGTCGCGGGTTGTCGCGCCGCTCGTCCGGCATCAGGCCGGGCGTGTCGAGGAACTCCAGCGCGGTCGGCGTGGTCTTTTTGGGTTGGAAGCGAATCGAGAGAAGGTCGAGGCGCGGATCGGGCATTTTGGCCACGCCGGTTTGACCCATCTGGGCTTTGGCGGGATCGGGCTTGGCGCCTGTTAGCCATTGGAATACGGTACTCTTACCCGTACCGGCGTAACCGACAATACCGACTTTCATAGGAGAAATCCGAGGTCAGAGGTCAATGGAAGCGGCGCGCTCAATGCCCACTGTACAGAGCGGCGCGCGGGTTGGCTACGGACGGCGGATCGCCGTTAAGCCTCAAAGGGGATGCGAAATGTGGTCCAAATGTATGCGCTTGGTGAAGATTCGCATGAGCATCCAGGAGTTTCACCAGCTCCCGCGCCACGCCGCGTACAAATACGAATACCTCGACGGCGAAGCCTGGCTTTCGCCGCGACCCAAGACCTATCACGCCCTCCTCGACTTGCATCCGCCGGAAGAGTCCGCCGACGCCGGCCGGGTTATGACGCGGCAAATTTCGGCCGACGATTGGGACGACCTCGCCGGACTGTTTTCGGCGGCCTTCCGCGACCGACCGCCGTTCCTCGGCCTTGACGACAAGAAACGCCGCGCGGCCGCTCATGCCATACTTGAAAATGCGCGAACCGGCGGCGATGGGCCGTTGATTGAACAGGCGGCCTTCATCGCCCGACTCAAACACCATGACGGCCCGGCCGGCGGCATCGTCGTCACGCTGTTGCCGGCGTCCGATCTCTCGGATTGGCGTTCCTTCCACTGGGCCGAGCCGCCGCCGCCCGACGCGATCGCCCACAAGCTAGGCCGACCGCATTTGACTTGGATCTTCGTGCATCCCTTCGCGGCGGGACGCGGCGTGGCTACGGCTTTGCTGCACGCCGCGACGCGGGAGTTGCTCGCGTTGGGGTACGCCGAATTGGCGAGTACGTTTCTCCTCGGCAATGAGTCAAGCATGATCTGGCACTGGCGCAACGGTTTTCGGCTTGCGGCGTCGCCATTCTCGCGGCGAAAGTCTGACTGAGTTCAGGGCGAGCAAAGCGCCAGGCGAGCCGCCAGGTTAATCCTGTTAGTTTCTACACAACCTCCCGGTTTTCCTTCACGGAAGGGGTGCCATGCTTTCGCGGGCCAGTACTGAAACCTCGTCCGGTCGCAACCCCGCGAAAGCATGAGCGCCCGCGTGGGACTCATGCTTTCGCGGGGTTGCGACCGGACGAGGTTTCAGTACTGGCCCGCGAAAGCATGGCACCCCCCACTTGTGTAGATACCAATGGGTTTATCCCGGCGGGCCGGACGGCG
>DHJA01000147.1:0-3479 GCA_002404095.1 Planctomycetaceae bacterium UBA4732
AAACCGACTTATGGGACAGACACTTAAAGCGAAACAAACCGTCCAGTAGTTGACGGCGTTGCATGGCACCCAACGCCTGATGGAACGAGGCAACCCCAGAGTAAATATTAATGGGTTTATCCCGGCGGGCCGGACGCCGGGCGTAATAGCTCTGCCGCTCGCCTTTTCCCCTCTTCCTTATTCCGCCGCTCCTTCTAACATCACCGTCACCGGATCGTCTTGAACGTCGGTCTTGACCTTCAGCTCGCGCTTGAAATTCCCCGCTTCCTTGAATTGGCACTTGAACGTCAGCGTCTGCACAGGCCCCGCCGCGCCAGGTTCGGCGTCCAGGGCCACGCCCTCGCCCATGCCGTCCACGCCAAGGACGCGGAACGCCTTCGTGCCGCGCAGTACCACCCTCTTCAAAACCGTCTCGTTGACGCGGACGTTGCCCAGGCTCAATTTGGTTGGATTCACGGACAATGCCGACTGCACCTCGCCCGTCACCAGCAGCGGCAGAAGCGGTGCGGTCGGATCGCTCGTTTTGAGATAGACCGTCTCCCGAACCGGGCCGGCCGGCGCGTCCTTCTTGAGCGTCACTTTAATCTGATAGCCGATCTTGCCGGGCTTGCGATACGCTTCCACCAGAGAGGCGTCGAAAGGCTCGTTTTTAGCCAATACCAGCTCGGAAATGTGCCAATCGAGCGGGCCGGCGTAGTCAATGTCCACGGTCTGAGAAACCGCCTGGCCGTGATCGACGGCGCCGAAGCCGACGTCGCCCGGGTTAAAGACAACGTCGGCCCGGCTCAGCGCCGATACCTTGACTTCGGCGCTGGAAGTGAACTCCGGCCCGACGGTGACGCGAATAATGACGGTCTTGCGGCCGACAAATCGGCGCGCATCCATGTTGACGTCGAGCGTGACTTTCTCGTTGGGTTCCAGGAGCCGCTTGGACGCCGTCGCGGTGATGCAGCCGCAACCGGGGATGATGGAGGTGATCTCCATGCGCACGGCGTATATGTTGGTGATATTGAAGCGGTGGAAGAGCTGGGCGCCGTGCGGCACGACGCCGAAGTCGTGGGCGACGCCGTCGGGGAACATCTTCTCCGCCCAGTTCTGATCTTTTTGCGCGGGGGAAGCGGTCGCCGCGGCGAAGGCCACGATGAGCGCCAGCAATGCCTTCCGTGTCATCCGTTAGCCCCTCCTTGAGCCTATGGGACGATTCAATGTGCGGGGATTCTAACACGCCCGGCTGTTTGGGTGAAGGCGGATTGTGGGCGATCTTCGTGGTGGGCGCCCGGCCGGACAACCGCTATTGCCGGCGGTGCTGACGCGTTGGGCATTTCGAGTTTGCCTATTTTTCCATTCCTGCTTGCGACTCGATCAAGATGTGAGTACAGTAAGGCTTGCCATTTCGCCGGAAGTCGCCAGCGAGTGCCGCCATGATATTGACCGAATCTCGCGCTGAAGTCACCGTCACCGTCGTGGACGACGAGCGCGTCGTGCAAGACGTGCTGCTCAGGGCGGCGCGCTCCTGGCATTACGGTTGCCAGTCCGCAAGCACCGCCGAACAAGCGCTGGAGCTGCTGGAGAAAAGTCCTACGCCGATAGTGGTGACGGACCTGCGTATGCCAGGTCGCGGCGGCGTCTGGTTGGTGCGCGAGATCCGCCGGCGTTGGCCGCAGGTCGGCGTGATCGTGCTGACGGCCGGCTGCGATCAGGATGCGGCCGACGAGTGCCGTTTGGCCGGCGCCCACCATTACTTCTTCAAGCCCATCAACCTCGACGAATTCCGCCACGTCCTTGACGCCGCCGCGCGTACCTACCGCCTCGAACAGGAAAACCAAGTGTACCGAACGGGCCTGGAGCGTGCGGTTCGGCGTCAGACCAGCCGTGTCCGCCGGACCTTTCTTTCCGCTATCGACAGCCTAGTGCGCACAATGGAGGAACGCGATCCCTGCACGGCCGGCCACTCGCTGCGCGTCCGCTGTTACGCGCTTCGGCTGGCCGACGCGGTAGGGCTGCCCAAGCGACAGCGAAAATATCTCAGTCTGGCGGCCAAGCTCCACGACATCGGCAAGGTCGGCGTACCGGAGGCGGTACTCAACAAGCCGGGCGCGCTGACCGAGGACGAATTTCGGCTGATCCGCGAACATCCCGTCATTGGCGAGCGCATCCTTTCACCGATCCTCCGCAATCCCGAGGTGTTAGCCGGCATCCGCGGCCATCATGAACGCCTGGACGGCACGGGCTATCCCGACGGCTTGGCGGGCGAACGGGTTCCGCTTCTGGCCCGACTCATCGCCATCCCGGATTGTTTCGACGCCCTTACCACTTCGCGCGCCTATCGCGCGGCCCTGCCGGCGCCAAAAGCGCTCGAGATCATTCGAGCCAGCGCGGGTGTTCACCTTGATTCGGAGTTCGTCGAGGCGTTTGTTTCGATAGTCGTGCCGAAATTGCGCGAGGGAGAGGGGCCGTTTAGCCGCGACCCGCAGGGGAGCGCTCTGACAGGGCTTTGCGGTTAAACCGCTCCCGCGCGACCGTTTGCCGCTAAACAGGGGCGGTCTGCGGCGAAACTCCTCGCAACATGATACCACGGCCGGGCGATACTCGCCCGGCCGGTTCTGTTTGGTTGTCGCAGGGCATTGGCCCAACTTTCGGCGCGAAACCGAGGCCGGAACAGCCGCAAGACGTGTTGCGGTTCCCGGTTGGGCGAACGCCCGTCTTTGCTCTTGGATGGTCTTTCTCTTTAGACTGGAGGCCGATTCAGCCAATTAGAGAAGAAACGGCTAGTACTCTGTCAGGCCTGATACGAGGGATAGAGGCGTTTCAGTTTGACGCGGGCGTCCGCAGTGGTGAAACGCCAATCGATCGTCGTGCAGGCTTGGTTTCGGTCCTTTTCCCAAGTGGCGACTTCTTGGGCCATGAACGCCTTACTTTCCAGGCGTCGGTCCAGGCATTGGCGCGCCAGGACGCTCAATTCCGTCTCCGCCCTGTTCAGCCAACTGCCCTGTTTGGGCGTGTAGTGAATCTCCAGCCGCGCGGCCAAGGCGCGTGCGGTCGCCGGATCGAAGGCTTCGTACAGGCTGGCGATCCCATGCATGTTAAGGTTGTCCATCACCAGGACCAACACAGCGGCTTGCGGGTACACGGTCAACAGGAGGGAGCGGATGAACAACGCCCAATCGATGCGCGTCCGCTGGTCGGTAACCTGCACGGTCCGTTTGCCGGCCAACGGCTCAACCGCCATGAAAACGTTGGCCGTACCGCGGCGTTCGTATTCGCTGTCGTACTTCGCAACGTCGCCCGGACGCGCCGGCAGCGGCTCACGGACCTCGGCGATCAACTGCTTACTGCACTCGTCCATGCAGACCATGGGTCGGCTGGGGTCGTGCGGACGATGGTACACTTCCAACACATCTTCCATCGCAGCCGCGAATTCCGCCGAGGACGCTGTGGGCAGACGCCAGCCTTTCTTCAGCCACGGCTTGAGTTCGTTT
>DHJA01000147.1:3679-3889 GCA_002404095.1 Planctomycetaceae bacterium UBA4732
GCCACGGCTTGAGTTCGTTTTTTTAAGCGTCCGCCGTACCGTCTCGTAGGAGACTTCCTCCAGGTATTCCAAAGCCACCATGCGATCAGCCAACAACCGCAACGTCCACCGCGACCGCCCTGGCGGTGGACTGCCGCACGCCAGCGCCACCAGATGTGCTTCGGCCTTGCCATCAAGCCGTCGTTCGTAAACGCGCGCCCGAGGCGCGGG
>DHJA01000148.1:0-6642 GCA_002404095.1 Planctomycetaceae bacterium UBA4732
GCTGCGTTGCGGGCCGCGGCGCAGGGGGGGGGGGGGGCGGGAGGTCCGCCGCCATCGGCGCGATGCTGCTAACCGATCCCTCTTCACGGGAGATTCAGCAGCTTATGTGTTTGTAAACTCAATCTCCATCGGGGGTGTTCCAAGCAATAGCGGATCGCTAATTGAGTATTTCGCTCGCGCTCCGGCCCATCCATCGGCTGAAGGAAGAACCAACGAAAGTCGAGCGCTTCGTATCGGTCAGGTTCCGCGCCAGGTTGCGGGAACACCAACTTCAACTCATCGCCGGCCTTTAGGACCAGCTCGGCGTTTGCCTTGGGGCTGACGCATATCCAATCGATGCCCGGCGGCGGCAAGCGTGTGCCATTGGTTTCGACGGCGACCTCGAAACCGGCTTTGTGCAGTGCGTGAATGAACGGCTCGTCGAGTTGGAGCAAAGGTTCGCCGCCGGTGCAGACGACTAAAGGACGAGAGGCCGATGAAGCGTCCCCAGGCCAGTGACCGGCCACGGCGGCGGCTAAGGCTTGGGCGGACGAAAATCGGCCGCCACCCGGACCATCAACGCCTACGAAATCGGTGTCGCAGAAGCGACAAACAGCCGCTTCTCGATCCTCTTCCAGTCCCGTCCAAAGGTTGCAGCCAGTGAACCGACAAAAGACGGCAGCGCGGCCAGTATTCGCTCCTTCGCCCTGTAAGGTATAGTAAATCTCTTTGACCTGATAGTTCTTCACGCCGCACCGCTTCAAGATGGCACCCGAAAAGCATGGCTAACACGGTGGCTTCTCCGTCGCCGCGCGAACCGCCGACTCAAGTGCGATCGCCGACACCGCCGCCCCGTAATCGAGGTCGATGTTGGCCATTGTATCATGCTCGTCGTGGTATCCCTCTCGATTGATGTCGTAATTCTCCATGAAGAGCACAGCCGGCACCCCGGCGTCGGAGAAGATCAGGCCGTCGGTATTGTACAGTGTGCTGTGCGGGGCGGTCGGCGTCCGTACTTCGCCGAGAAGCGTGGGATAAGCCGCGACGGCCGGGATTTTCTTGCCGTCCGCGCTTCGCTTGCCGCGACCGAGGCCGCGGCGGGCGGGCTTATGATTCCACGCCGGGACCGAGGCGTTCCAGATTTCGGCGGCGATCTGCGCCTGCCGCGCCAGCCATAGCGACGGCGCCCCGGCGCCCGGCGATATCTGGAATATGTCACGATTGTGGTCGTTATTGTGCGCGATCATGTCCATGACGTAGAGGCCGCGCACCTGGACGCGCGATAGGTCGCGCGTCTTGCCATCCGGCAGGTGCAGCTTTAACGTCCCTTCGATCAGCCGTTGGCACAAGGCGCGGGCGCCGAGACAGTCCGACGGAAACTCCTCGCCGGTCAAATGAACTAGCCAGACGTCGCAGCCGAGTCGGCCCTCACGGCTCAGGTCGAGCAGGATCGGCGCCGACAGCATCAACGTAGCCGTCGCGGAATGGTTGTCGTCCGCCCCGGCCGCCGCCACGCGCGCCCCGTGGGCGTCGTAACAGTCCGCCATGTAGGCCGTATCGTAATGGTCCGCGAAGATCACGGCCTGGCCGCGGTTGCGGCCGGGAATGATCGTCAGCAGATCGCGTTCGTGGCTCCGGCCGTCCTGGTTCGCCGCCCAGCCGTCGGCCCAGGGGAAGTCGAAGTCGGTGCGCCATTGGAAGGGAATCTCGCCAGCCAACGCTTTACCCTTCATGCCGGCGCCGTCGATCGCTTTGGCGTAATAGGCCAACAGATAATCGCCCAGGGCTATCAAGTCGCAGCCTTCGTGCGACAACTGGCGCCGGGTGGCGGCGTCGCGTATGCTGTCGGCGTTGTTCTTATTGACATATTTACCCTCCGAAAGGAAGGCGATGGTCTTCCAGTATTGCGTCTCGTAGGCGCGCGTGGCCGTGCGGGCGTAAGTCCGCGATTCTGGCGCGCGACCTTGCGGCACGGGCGCCTTCTCCGTTTCGATTAGTCCCTTCACGCCGGCGACCGCGGCCGGCAGAGCCTCCAGCCATTGGTCGAGCGTCTCATGCTTGGGGGCAGTGACCAGACTGCGGGCGAAGGAGCGCGACAACGGCTTTTCACCGCATAATTCCCAGGCGTTGAACAGCTTGCGGACGCCGCGTCCGACGTTATGCGCTTGGGGCGTCTGGCCCTGGTGCAGCATTTCGACGGCCGCGCTCGGCAGGTCGCGCCGCAGCAAACGCGGCCATAACTCTACCGCTTTGTCCGGTCGCAAATCGTTTTCCGCATAGGCAGTGAGGTATCCAAGCGGGGCGTCGGGCAGGACGGTCGGCGCGCCCTTCTCGGACAGCCAGGCGACCAGCGGCCGCTGCCAGTAGACTTCGTGCCGGCCGACGCGCATGGCGGGATACTGGAAGCGATAGCCGAACAAGCCGCCCTCTTCAACAGTATGAAAGGTCGCTTTCATATCCGTTCCGGAGGCGAGCGGCCCATCAAGCAGTAGATGGAAGCCGCCCGTCCATAGCTGAATGTTGCGCGCCATCGGCTTGTCGTAGAGGCCGAGGTCGTCGGGGATGGTGCTGAATAGCACGTGCAACATCTTGTCCTCGCGGCCCATAAGCGCAAGCTCGTCCTGATCGCGAAGTACCTTGGCCCAGCGATGCGTGCGGCGGAAGGTATTAAGCATGGGACCGTAATGCGAATGCGGCTTCGACACTCCCGGCTTCGGTTCGTGCATCCAACCCGACTGAGGCACGCGCAGACCGTGCGGCGCCTCACTCCGCAGGATGATGTTAAGCAGCTGCGTTTGCAGCGCGAACGGCAAGCTCTGTTGCAATTCCACGGCACCGGGCGCTCCCCAGAATATCAGACTGCCGGGGTAGGGGATGATGTGGAGCTTCCCGGCGAGATAAGCACTCTGAAACGTCTCCGGCAGTTGACCGAAGGGCCGAAACGTGAGTAGATATTTCACGCCCTCGACGGCTTGGCGCGGCTTCCAGACGTAGGGCGCGGTCCACGACGGCAGTGCTTCATCCGACGGCCAGGGGAACGATTCGCGCTTGTCTTGCGGCAGAATGCGAAAGCCGGCAAGGCGCAGGTCGTCGGGGCCGTGCGTTTCCACGCCGTAGGCGCCGGCCAGCAGACGGCGGATAAAGTCAATGCCGATCTCTTTTGGCGCTTCTTTGCCGGGGGCAGTATAGAAACTCTTCCAGAACGCGCGTTCCGGCCCTTGTTCGCTGCCGCCGAATAGCGTCCAGCGCACGCGGCCTTTGTCGTCCTGGGTGCGCGACAGCGCTAACGGCGCCAGCACGACGAAACGCTCGTGGGTCAGCGTTGCGACCTTCTCGGCCAAGGACAGCGGCCAGTAGGGATTATCGAGGAGCTTCTTGGGGGCGATGCCGTGGCCGCGTTTGCCTTGCGCTAGCCGCGCCAGCGCTTGGACGAGCTGGCCGCCGACTTGTTCCAGCCCGGGCCGCAGTTCCAGCGCCTCTTCGTACTCGTCGATCCGCCAGCCGTAGGGATCGTCGTCCGCGAACGGCAGCAGATCGCGGGGCGCGTGAGAGTACGGCCGCTGACCGAGGCGCGGCGGCGGCATATATTCGGAGTAAGCGGATAAGGGATAGGCGTTTTCACCCTTAAACCAGGGCGCGCCGTCGAGAAGCGTTTTCCAGCTGGGAGCGGACATAGCAGGCCCACCGTCGCGGAGAAAAGAGATCGGCCACACCGCTGAGATAGCGTTGCGGCCGGCGACGGCAAGCGGGAATACGATACCATCCCTCGCTCGCGCTCTACCAGCCCTGAGCGCAAGCGAGGGGGGTTGGGTTCGTAGGAAAGCGTTCAGTCGCCGATCTGAATTTCCAGATCCGCCGCATTCAGGCTCAGTTTTTCGGATGTGATTTCGTTCGCTCCGTCGCTCGACATGACGTGGACGTGGCCCTCCAGATCGAGACGGCCTTCGCGCAAGATGATCCGGTCGGAGGTTCCTTTCCAGCCGTTGTCGCCGTCGCTGAATTCAACGCACTTACGGCCGTGCATTGTGTCGATGTGGATGCGCCGGGCCGGCTTCTTGACCGCTTCGGCGGCGCCGCATTGCTTGACGGCGGGACACGACGCCATAACAGGAACCTGAAACTCTGGCGGCGCGGAAGCCACCGGAATCTGGATATACTCCGACGCGACAATCGGCTCGCTCTTCGCATCGTCGCCGAACAGGCTTGTCGCCACGTCTGCGACCGTGTCGATCAAGTCTTCGACCACCTCGACGACGCAATCCAAAGCCGAATCCTCCGCGTCGTCTTCCGGGGGGATCGTCGTTACCGTCACCTCGGCCCAGGCGCGATCTGAGCCGTCCTCGCCTTTCTTTAGCACGAGCCGCTTCATCTTTCCGAGCGTGACGCAACGCTCCATGTCCACCCTCTCGGTCACCCTGTTGGGCTGGCCGGCCGGCGCGTCGCATACTTTTGACTGCTCCACGCCCAGTTTCAGTTGGACGTGCTTGTCCGGTCTCGTCACCTGAATTACCAGTGCGACGCCGCCGTGTTCGCCTTTCGGGGTTTGCACGTCTTGGACGAGAACGGAAGCCGTTTGCCCCTCGAACACAGTCACCTTGGGCGACATCAATTCATCGCAATCGCCCTCGGCGTTGGTGGTCACGATCTTCGTCCACACCACATATTGCATGGCATTGGCCAGCGCTTCATACGCGCAGCATTTGGCTGAGCCGGCGCAGGGTGGGCAGGTTTGGCTGCACGGGGCGGTGTGCGGAACCGCGGCCATCCGCGTGGGATAGGGCGACGGTAAGACTTCGACGGATGTGCGGGCGGTCGGCGCGACTTCTTCCTCTTCCTCCGCGCGGACGGTGCCGGCGCCGAAGGCGAGAAGCAGGGCAAGGGGGGCGAGCCAGCGAACCTTTTGGGTCATGGGTATTTCCTCCACGGGATCCGATGCGGTTTCGGACGCGGAAGAGGCCATACCAGAAGGTTTTCACGGAATCGACGGCAACTTACTGAGCGTGAGCCTGGCGAGCCGGGCGAGCCGCCGGGTTTATCCCGGCGGGCCGGACGGCGGGCGTGAAGCCCGCCGCTCGCCTTGGTTGCGCTGGCACGGTCGTCTTACGGCAGAAGCGTGGCGGCCCGAAAACGAACGTACCCAGCACAATGGCGCCGAAGCTGATATGGATCCAAACGAAAAATTCGCGCGGCATGTTGAAGAAAAGGATGCTGTTGAAGAACCAGCCGATGGCGGAGTCGTTCACCGTTTGACCGGAAAGATCACGGAGGTGACGTTCCCAGAGCGTCAGCGGACAGACGATGTCGCTGGCTGCTTCTGCTACCACGACGCCGATACACAGCAGATGAGTAAGGCGAAACCAGGGATTGCGCACCCACTTCCAGCGGCACACCAGGCCGATCAGGATCAGCAACTGGCCAATGACGACAAAACCGACAAATAATGTATGAACCGCCACGATGGCGTCGGCCGACGCGGCGTAGAATGCCTGACTTTCCATCCAATCAAACTCCCGAGAGATGAGGACCAGGGAAGGCGCGTCCCCAGGAATAGGATGCGGGACAGGCGTGATTTATTCCTACGGCCGGCGGGATTCTTGCAGAAGATTCAGACGGGGCGCGTCGTCGCGCCCGGCAAAACCCGTAAGGCGTTGCCGTGGTAAACGGCGTTGAGTACGTTGTCCGGCAAATGCAGGCCGAGCAGAGGCGGCGTCGCCGGGCCGCCGGGTTCCGGCGTGTAATCAGGGTCGGCGATGGGCGAGCGTCCTTCCCAGGCGCTTTCCCATAGAGTGCGGTGGCTCCAATAACGGCTGTGGTAGTGTTCACGCGGCAGGCCGTCGCGCGTCACGAGATCGGAGCCGAATAGGAAGCGTTCCGGCTTTCGGACGATCAGCGCCCGTACCGCCTCGCGGTGGGCCGACACTTCGCGCACCTGCCATTTGGTAGCGCTCATGTCGTAATATAAATGGGGATACCGTTCCAGCAATTCTTCCAGGTGGTCGGCGTGTTCGGGGTCGCCGCCCATGTGGGCCGCGATCCATGTCAGTTCGGGGAACATCTCCAACATGCGGCACAGGCCAACGTACTGGTCGGCCTTCACGCCGAACTTGGCGACGTCGGTATAGACCTTGCGAAACCAGGCGTCGGGGTCGCTGACGTGGACCATGACGACGCGCACGCCCGCCGCGCAGGCGCGACGGGCCGCCTCGATGCGCCACGGCGCGTCCACGAACAGGCCGCGTTCGCGGCCGCGCGGCGCCGACCAGAACTTGATGACGTCAACGCCCTGTTCGAGAAAGCGGTCGAGCAGGCGATACGCCGCGTCGTCCGGTTCGTCTATCGCTTTCTTTGAGATGGGGCCGTTGAAGCGAAGCCGGTCGCCGAATCGCTGACGCAATGCCGGGATGTCTTCCGGCGGACACATGGAATAGGTCTGAACGACGCCGTACTCCTCGGCGACTGCCAGCATGGTTTCGGCTTGGGCGATGGACCATTCGGCGTCGTCCTTGCTGTCGGCCGATCGGGTGCGCGTGACGTGGGCGTGAGCGTCGATAATTGGGCCGGCGTAACGGAGATGGCGGTGATCGGCGAAGTCCTGGCTGGTGACGTTGTGTTCGGGCGGCATGGCGACTCCAAACCAAACTCACCGCAGAGAACGCAGAGAAC
>DHJA01000148.1:6773-15485 GCA_002404095.1 Planctomycetaceae bacterium UBA4732
CGTTCTCTGCGTTCTCTGCGGTGAAAAGTTTTCCTCGTTTTAGAACAACACCGGCTTGCCCAGCTTGCGGCGGACCACGGTGAATTGGCCGGCGTGCATCATCGCGTGATCGGCGTTGAGCAGCAGCATCGCCCCGAGCGTAGGCGCCATCTGCGCGACAGGCCCGGTCGTCGGCTTGTCGAGGTCGGCCTCGGAGAGTTTGCCGACGGCGTCGATGGTCGTCTGCCGCACTTTGTTGAACAGGTCAACGTATTCGGCCTTGGTCCCGAAGCCCGTGTCGCGCGACGCCGTTTCCTTGTTGTGCCGCTCGGCGAAGCCGGCCGGAGGTTCGGGATACTTAACTCCGGGTATGTTTTCGCTGACCATACCGCGCTCGGAAGCGATGAGATGGCCAAGTTGCCAGGCGATGTGGTTGGCGGTCGGCGCCGGACGGACGAGCAGGTCGGCGTCCGACAGGTCTTGCAAGTACATCGTGAGGATTTGCTGCGTTCCGGTCAGGGCAGTGCGGATGGCGTCTTGCGCTTTCATGGCGGCTCCTTTAACAAATTCCACGTTTAGCCGCGACGCGCAGCGGAGCGCTCCGCTGCGCGTCGCGGCTAAACTATTGTAGGAAGCCGCCGCCTTCGTTTCCTTGCAATCCCTTCTCGGTCGCCGTAAAATGTAGTAGGTTTACCGGCCGCGTCAGGATGCGTTCATGAATAAGCAATTCGGACGGCTTTTGCTGGGGAGCGTGTGCGGTCTGGCGGTCGCATCGGCAGTGCGGGCGCAGTCGGCGCCCGCACTGCCGGAGGATTCTTTTGGGCATTCATCGCATCGCCGGCTGAACACGGACTTCGGCGACCTCTCCCAGGCCGAGAATCTTCTCGCGCAGCGATTGCGACATACTCAGGATTTTCAGAGATTTCAGGACCTCATCAGAGACGAGGGTTTTCGGAAGCTGTTGAACGGCGTGAAGCCGGAGGAACTCAAAAATATCCAAGAAACCATCAAGAAAAATCCGGAGTTACTGGACACGGTTCGCGGCCTGCTTGGCGACGCCGAGAAATTCAAGCAACAGGGCGGCGCCGGTCTGTCCGAGGAAAAGAAGAATGAGCTTGCCAAACGGGTCAAGGATCTCATCGGCCAGCAAAAGCCCCCAGACCCGGCCTCCGGCAATCCAGTGACTGGCGATTGGCCGGACGTGACGCCGCCCAAGCTCGATGTACCGCACATCACGGACACGCCGTCGCCGTCGGCCGTCGCCAAATCGGACGCGCCCCACCATGACTTTGTTCAGGGCGTGGCAGATCTAATAAAAGACTTCGATCAATCTGCGGAAGGCGAAGCACTGAGCAAGGCCGCCCTGAACGATCTCGCCAATTCGAATTCCGGCCCGTCCAGCTCTTCGTCGAGCATGTCCGACTTCCTTCAGAACGTGATTTCCCCGCAACAGGCGCGCTGGCTGACGCGCAATCTCAAACTGCCGTCGCTGCCCAACTTCGACGGCTGGTCTTCCGGCCCAAGTCTGTCCGCCGGGGCGTCCGGCGGCGGCGCCGCGTCCGGTGGTGGGTTGGAAACTGGCGTTTGGGTTATCGCCTTCGCGCTGTTCGGCGTAGCCGCGGTACTGGCCTTGCGCGCCGCGAGCCGGCAAGCGGCCGGCGCGCGGGCGAAAGCATGGTCGGCGGGGCCGTGGCCGGTGCATCCGTCGCGGGTGTCCACGCGCGAAGACCTGATCCGAGCGTTCGAGCATCTCGCGTTCCTCTGTCTCGGCCCCACGGCGCGCCACCTCAACCATCTTGACTTGGCCGGCCGGCTCGGTGAGACGGCCGGCGACCGCGCCGGCCCCGCGGCGCGCCTCGTCCGCCTTTACGAACAGGCGCGCTACGCGCCGCCGGATGAACTTCTGCCGGCCGACGAGCTGACAGCCGCGCGAGGCGACCTTTCGACCCTGGCGGGAGCGGCCGCATGAGACGCCCCGCATCGCCCTGGCCTGTAGGCCTAATAGCCGGGTTGCTGCTCCTGATCGCCGCGCCCGCCGCCCTCGCTCAAACCAAGCAGCCGTCCGACGCTTTCCGCGAAGGGACGGAGGTGTTTCGGCGCATTCTCTACGACCGGCAATTCACGGCGTTGAATAGCTTCGACGACCTTCCCCGCGACCCCCAACACACGATACTCATCGTCTTCGGCGACGGCCGACCGCTAAACACGGTTCCCTTTGGCCTAAAGACGTTCGTGGCAAACGGCGGCGCCCTGTTCCTGGCTACGGATAAGGTGCTTCCTCAAGCGGCGGAAACAGACTTGATACAGACGGCCGGTGTGCGGGTTTCAGGGGACTCGGTGATTTGCAAGAATGAGAGTTCCTGCTACCACAATTTGCAGTTTTGCCCCTTTCTCCAGTCGGTTGGTGAAGCGAACCCTGATCTATTCCGCAATTTGGCTACTGGACACTCTTCCGTATCAACCGTGGCCTCGAACGCCCCGTCCTATCTGATTGCCGAGACGCCATTTCTACCAAGGTTGGCCTCGTTGCCGGATCAATGTTTTCTTGAACGGGCACTGTTTAGGATTATTAATATCCCTGCGCCTTCGTTATTCGCTGTCGGCGGTAAAAAGGATAAGGGCCGCGTACTCGTGCTGGCCGATCACAGTATTTTCATCAACGAAATGATGCTGCCTCCGGACAATGGCAACGTCGAATTCACCTATAACTGTCTGGAATGGCTTCGCGGCGACGCCAACAACCCGCGTACCCGAGTGCTGTTCGTCGAAGAAGGAAAGATCAACGCGCGCTTTAAGGTGCCGCTCAAGGAAATCCCAGATGAACTGGTGAAGCGCCTCTTGGAGTACCTAGGTCGGCACCCCGATGAGGCCGCCAAGCTGGCCCTGAACCTCGTCGCCAATCATCCGAAAGAGACTGCAAAGCTGGCTTTAGACGCGGCGGATGCGGCCGATAAGACAGTACAGCAGGTAGCGCCTCAGGTAGAGCGAAGTGTGCAGGAATTTGAGGAGCGCGACGGTTTCAACGCCGGATTGCCGCGCGCGTTCGACGCTTCCCGTGACGGTTTGCTTCGCGGCCTCGCCGTCTGGCTGGCCGTGCTTGTAGTGCTGTACGGCTGCTATAAAATTGGCTGGAAGGCGCGGCATCGTTCGGACTTGCAAGGGCCGTTGCTGTCGGTCTCCCTTTACCGACTGGCCCCGGCCGATACGGTAGTGGAACAGCGGCGCCGCGACCTGATCCGCGGCGACAATCTGTGGGAACCGGCCCGCGAGCTGGCGCGACAATGTTTGGCCGCGTCCGGTTTGCCTGCGGCCGCCGTCCCGCCGCGCGTCGTGGTTCAGGGGGGGTTGCTCAGGCAGTGGACGATGACGGGTCGCGTGCGCCGCCTGTGGCGCTTGGCGTATGGTCCGCCGACGCGTATCTCGCTGAAGGGATGGCAACGTCTGCTCCGCGAAGCGCAACAAGTGAAGACGGCCCTGGCAAGCGGCGCCGTGCGATTCCAGAGATGAGCCGAGAGAACCTATGCAGCCATCGCAGCTCCCCGGCCTGAACCATGTCGCGGACGCCTCCCTCGGCGTGCCATTGCGCGAGTTAGCGCAGCAGATGCGCGTCCTGCGCGACCGCGTTGTCGCCGAGATCGGCCTGGTCGTCGTCGGCATGGAGGCGGTGACGCATCAATTCCTGATCGCCCTGCTCGCGGGCGGCCACGTCCTCCTCGAAGGCGTGCCCGGCGTCGCCAAGACCACTCTGTCCAAGACCTTCGCCCGCGTCCTCGGCACACAATACCAACGCCTCCAGTTCACGCCTGACCTGTTGCCGTCCGACGTGACCGGAACCTACATTTTTGATCGCAAACAGAATGAATTCGTTCTGCGCCGCGGACCGCTCTTCTGTCAGGTGCTGCTTGCCGATGAGGTGAACCGCGCCCCCGCCAAAACGCAATCCGCGTTGCTGGAAGCGATGCAGGAAAATCAGGTGACGATCGAAGGCACGACGTTGCCGTTGCCGCGGCCGTTCATGGTGTTGGCCACGCAGAACCCCATCGAACAGGAAGGCGTTTATCGCTTGCCGGAGGCTCAGCTCGACCGCTTCCTGTTGCGCGTCGAGATGGGCTATCCCGGCCGTAAGGGTGAGGTCGCCATGCTCAAGCTGCACAGCCATCCGACGCGCGAAGTCGGCCAGCTGTTCACGGCCGACCAAATCCTAGATATTCAGGATCGCGTAACGCAGGTTCACGGCGATGAGGTTTTGTTCGATTACATCGTGGAGCTGTCCGAGGCCAGCCGTGTGCATCCTGACGTGGCGCTGGGCGCCAGTCCGCGGGCGTCCTTGTGTCTGCTGCGCTGCGCCCGCGCCCGCGCCTTGCTCGACGGCCGGCACTACTTCACCCACGAAGACGTTCACGCCGTCGCGCCCGGCGTCCTCGGCCATCGTCTCATCATTCGGCCCGAGGCCGAGGTGGAAGGAAAACGGTCAGTCGATGTCGTACGCGATCTGATTGATTCGGTTCCAGTGTTGACAGGGCGATGAGGCTGAGAATTCGGTTAGCCGCGACGCGCTAGCGGAGCGCGTTGCCATCCCCACTCCCTTGCGGTCGCGGCTCGCGAAGTCGCGGCTCGGCGGGAAAGGAGAACGCGATGGCGATAATCCTGTTCGTGGCTGGCGATCACCGAATCGTCCGACAAGGGTTATGCGCCCTGCTGCGGACGGAGCCGGATTTCCGTGTGGCGGGAGAGGCGGCTGACGGCAGCGAAACGCTGCGGCGGGTGGAGCGGCTGCGTCCGGACGTGCTGGTCATGGACTTAATGATGCCGGGCCTTGGTGGATTAGAGACGGCCCGGCAAGTCGTCCGGCTCTCGCCGCGCACGCGAATCGTCGTATTGTCCATGCACTCCAACGAAGCGTATGTGGTGGAGAGCCTGCGCGCCGGCGCCGTCGCTTACGTCCTCAAAGAATCGGGAGCGGACGAACTAATCCGGGCCGTCCGCGAAGCCGCCGCAGGACGCCGATTTCTCAGCCCCGCCATATCGCAAGAGTCGCTTGAAGTGTACATGCGAAAGGCGGATAAGCCCGCGCGCGACCCTTATGAAACGCTCACCGTCCGCGAGCGCGAAGTGTTCCATCTGACGGCGGAAGGACAAAGCGGCGTCGTGGTCGCCGAACGTCTGTTTATTAGCCCGCGCACGGTGGAGAGCCACCGCGCCAACCTCATGCGGAAGCTGGGACTTCGCAATCACAAAGAGCTGATCCGTTATGCGGCCAAGCGCGGCATCTTTCTTTGAGAAAATCCGTAGTTTTACGGATGGAGCGCGTAACAAGCCCTGCGCATAATGTGATTGAGGCCAGGTGAGGTTCAAAGCTGACTGGGCGACGGCTTTGGGCTCCCTGGCCTCTTTTTTTTCACCTTCTCAATGACACACGGGGCCGCCGCAGTCATTTCCACAGCCGCATGACGTGCAGTTGTGTTCTCGGCACGATCCCAAGAAATACAAATACAGCGGCGGTAAGCACCCGGAGCAGCAGGTACGGCATTCGCCGAACCGGGTCCGGTGCAAAGGGCAGTACGTAAGCCAATCGAGCAGCTTTCCGTTGTGGCCGTCTTTACAACATCCGGCGCCGCAGCTGCCGCAGGAATTGCATGCGCCACAGTTACCGCAGCTGCCGTGGGCGCTACAAGCAGGCCCGGCCGCACCCACACTCATTGGCGCGAGCTGCGCCGGCGCCGGAATCGGTTCCTCGGCCCAAGCGCCAGCCGTTCCCCATAGAAACAATGCGGCCGTGATCGCGGCCCCTAAGGATTTCATGCGTCTACCCTCCGTCCTGGCCTGATGCGAACAACCGGCGCCGCCATTCTACGCGGCGCAACCGGCGGAATCGTCCCGTACTGCATCGGCTTTTTCAGGCTCGGAAGGTCAACGCAACTTAAAAGGGCCAGACGAGCGGCTCTCCTTCGCGATTTTGGAGGCGAGGACTGTAGGGGCGGGGTTTCCCCGCCCTACGACGCCAAGGGCGGGGAAACCCCGCCCTACGACGCCAAGGGCGGGGAAACCCCGCCCCTACCTCCGAAATCGAGAGGTGCGCCCGGCGAGCCGCCGGGTTTATCCCGGCGGGCCGGACGGCGGGGATGAACCCCGCCGCTCGCCTTGGCATTATTAACCCATCGCCGCATGTCGCGCCGCGACGCAGGCCGGGCACATGCACAGCGGCATGAACGGCTCGTGGGGGAACTGCGGGGTCGCTGCGACTTTCGTCGCGGCCGCGGTCGATGAGTCATGGCTAACGGCGTCTTGCAACAGCGCCGCCCGTTGCGGCGTATCGGGCTTCGGCGTAACGGGAGCGGCATTGGTCGGGGCCGCGGCCGCGGTGGTTCTGGTCCAGCCATTATGAGCGTACATCCAAAACGTATGGTCGCTGGCCAAAACGAACGCGTCCGGCGAGCCGGAGGCGTCGGCCCCGGCGTTGACGGAAAGGATGGTGCCGGTAGGCGACAGTTCTCGCCAGCCGGCGTTGGCATAGAGCCATAGGGAGGAATCGCTGGCCAGAGCGAAGACCTCGTCGCCTGGCGCGGCGGCAAGGGCGTTGATGGTGTTCGCCGGAGAAAGAATGGCCCAGCCTCCGCCCGGACTGTGCTTCCACAACGAGTGGTCCGACGCGAGGACGAAGACCACGTCGCCCGTGCTGGCGGACAGGGTGTTGATGGTGCCCCCCGGTGAAAGAATGGCCCAACCTCCGGCCGGACTATGGACCCACAAGGAATGGTCGGACGCCAGGACGAAGACCACGTCGTCGTTGCTGGCGGACAGGGCGTTGATGGTGCCCGCTGGTGAAAGTATTGCCCAGGCGCCCTGACGGTAGACCCACAAGGAGTTGTCGGTGGCAAGGGCGAACACCTCGGCGCGGCCGGTGGCGTCGGTACTCACACTGATTGCCAGAATGGTCCCGGCCGGGGACAGCAGGCGCCAGTTGCCGGCGGCGTCCTGCGCATACAAAGCCTGGTCGGCCGTCCGGGTGAACGTCGCCGCCTGAGTGAAGGCGGCTGTCGTCGTTCCGGACGTCCCCTGAGGGACTAGGCCGGTTAGAGTATACTGGCCGACGTCGCCGTGACCGCCGTGGCTGCGTACGACCACGTAGTATTTGCCCGCGGCGAGGGTGGCAGAGACCGAGGCGCCCAGCGCCGTGGGGCTGTCGCCGACCGCGACGATGCCGGCGGCGGACCACAACTCCAGGCGCGCGTGCAGCGTCGGGCCAACCGCGGCCGTGGCGACCGTGAAGCTGGCCGCGCCGCCCGTAGTGGTGAAGGTGAAATAGTCGGCGCTGGTCGGCGCGTCGATTACTCCCGCTTGGCCGATCTGTACGTTGCTGAGGGTCAGCGGCGTGGCCGTCTGTTCGGCCTGGCCGTAGTAGTCCGGTCGATAGCCGAAACCGTTGTCGGCGCCGGCGATGACCGCCTCGTCGTCCTGGATGGCGGCGCCGTGACCCGTGTCGGCGGGGCCGACCCACCACAGGGCGCGCGTCGCGTAATAGGCCAGACCCATGAGCGGCGCCGAGGCGCTGTCGCCGGGGTTGTATTCCTGAAGGACGTTGCCGGCGGCGTCGAACGTACTCTGGTGGTTCAATCCGAAGGCGTGGCCGGCCTCGTGGGCGGCTGCGATGGCGATGTATTGGGCGACGCCGGCGGTGCCGTCCACGAAGACGTGAGAGACGTTAGGCAGCGAAGGGTTGGCGAAGGCGCCGACGTAACTGATGCCGCCCGCGGCGGAATGGAACCAATCATTGTAGGAGCCGCCGATGGCGACGATTTGCGTCCGGCCGTGGCTCAAGTCGGCCGGCGCCGAGGTGGTTACGTTGATATTGAAGGGAGAATAAGTCTCCGCGACGCGCTGGAACACTTCGTTGATCACCGCGACCTCATGGGCGCTGAAGCCGGACCCGTCGCCGTCGAGACGGAACTGCGGGGTGCTGACGTTACTGTAGGCGCCCCAGGTCGGCTCGTACAAGCCGCTGAAATCGAGGTAGAGCGTGGAGGGCGCCCCGGGGTTGCTGTTGAGGATGGGCAGGGGCGAGCCGGACAAAAGACAGCGGTCTTCGAGTTGTTCCAACTGGAATCGGGTGCGGCGCCGTTTCGGGCGGGTGTCGCCCTGGAGCCACGTTGTCAGTCTACGAAGGAATCCTTGCATGAGAGACTCCGACGCGGCGCGGCGTCGCATCTCTTGCGCGGCTGGTGGCGCAAGGAGAGCGTCTTCCTTCGCTAGGAAAGCGAGAGGTAAGGATCGGCCGTCCGCCGAGGACAAGGTTGAATCCTATGGGGTAAACATATCGGCGCGGCCCCCCAACGGGGAGCGCCGTGCGAATCATTCGCGCAAGAAAGCGCGATGCGGTATGAGGCGCGTCGGCGGGGCGGTGAGGAGCCGTCCGCCGGCGTACGTACACGCCGACCTTCGCGGATCGTTTACAGGGGTGACGCCTGACGGGGGTGGCGACAGTCTCTGTCCAAATCGCGCGGCCGGGGGGGGAGGGGAAGCGCCGGGGGAGGCGCCGCGTTCAGGCCGTGCTGCGATTGCCAAAACCTTATGCCGTGGAGCGGCGCTTGTCAAATCGAGGCCGTGCGAAGAATGGCACTTAGTTTGTCCCATAAGTCTTATAAGACCTATAGGACTTATGGGACAAACGGAGACGCTACTGAGCGAAGCGGAAGGGAGAGAATTCGTTTAGCCGCGACCCGATAGGGGAGCGCG
>DHJA01000148.1:15579-20821 GCA_002404095.1 Planctomycetaceae bacterium UBA4732
GCCGCGACCCGATAGGGGAGCGCGGGGCCAACGAAAAACCCCCGGCCAGAGAAGCCGGGGGCGAATGGGGTTTTACTGCGATCTACGGCGCCGGCGAAAATCGTTCCCTGGTCCAGGCGTCCCACCAGGCGGCGGGCCGTTGAACGACGGTGAACCGCCCATTGGGGGTGGACCTGCAAAGGAAGGAGGTCCGCCCTGTCCGGGTGGGCCGCCGAAAGTCGGCGTTCCTCCGACTCCGGCCCCTGGCACTGCGGACGCGATGTTCTTGCCCTGGACCTTAACATAGCGCAGAGCCTCTTCCACAGTGATGAAGCCGTCACCGTTGAGGTCGATGGCCTGAAATTCGTTCAGTGGGCGACCCGCCTTCTTCCATTCATACAGGCCGACTTGACCGTCCTTATCCTCGTCCAGCTGCGCGAACCACGGGGGCAGTTCCTTGGGCAGTTTCCCGGCGCGGTACACCACGGGGCGTTTTTCCTCTTCTGGCGGAGGGGGAGGCGTGAAAACAGGGTCCGAGCCGGGGGCGTTCGCGCTCGGCGGGGCGCCCGGCGTCGCTTCGCCGCCGGGGTTGGCCGCGCGCGCCGCGTCCTTTTCCGCCCTCCGCTCCCCCATATAGAGGGCGAACTGCTCACGGGTGAGTCGGCCGTTGGGGATACCCTGCCGCTGCACGAACGATTCGACCTTTTCCTTGGCGCTAGTGTCGCGAGCAATAAACGGATTGGCCAGCATCTCCGCGATGACGATGTAATCTTTGCCGCCCGAAAGCATGTTGAAAAACATGTTCGGGTCGAACTGGCGGCCGCCGCGGCCGCCGCGGCNNGGGCACCAGCAGCGCAGTCGCCGCCCGCTGCTTCTCGTCGCGCTTGGCCTCCCGGCGCAATTGGTCGAGCGCCTTGCGCTTGGCGGTGGTGAGCAGCCACGCGACCGGGCTGCGGGGGGGCCCCGGCCGGGGCCCCGCCTCGCCCGCCGCCCCCCCGGCGCCGCCCCCCGCGCCCCCCGCGGCCGCCGCGGCCCGGCGATTCTCCCCCTGGAGGCGGCGCGCCCGGTTGACCCAGAACAACGGTCGGCCCGACCAATAGCAGCATGGCGCCGCACAACAAAAACAGACGGCAGCGGGTAAGTCGCACGGAGGCGTCCTCCGATTTACGTCGCCAAGGAACAGGGCGTCTTTGAATTGTAACCCCACGGCGGGCCGGAAGTCTCAGAAAATATCCTGATTCCTTCCGAACCAGCCCATCTACTCGTTATCCCATCGCCTCAGAAGGAGCCGCCACCGCCGGTGTCGCCCCCGCCGCCGAAATCGCCGCCGCCGCCGGCATCGCCTCCGCCGCCAAAGTCCGCACCGCCGCCGGTGTCGCCACCTCCCCCGAAGTCGCCGCCGCCGCCTGCCGTGTAACCCGGATCCTGCGGCGGCATAGATCCCCCATCTTCACGTGGCGTCGGTCCCCGATTCGACGATTGATGGCCGCCGAAAAACCGATCGTAGGCCCAGCCGCCGGCCGCGCCGCCGAACATTCCGCCTAACATGCTTGAAAGGAAACCCCCTCCTTGACCGCCGCCGTAACCGCCGCCATAGCCGCCGTAACCGCCGCCGGGGGGTGCGGAGCCATAACCGCCTGGGCCGTAGCCGGCGGGGCCGCGGTGAAAAGCGCGGAACAAGGACGTTACCACCATTAGCACTATGCCAATGGCAACAAGCACCACCAAGCCGACACACAGCAGGCCGCCAATTGCCAACGACCCGGCGCCAATACCCGACCCACCCGCGCCGGTGCCGCCTCGGTTTGGCCGCGTACCCGTAGTCGGCCACGGCGGCGCCGCCGCGCCGTCCGTGTCCGCCCCGGGCTTCCAGTTGAGCGCCGACTGAACGTAACGGACGCCTTCGAGCAGGCCGTCGTCGTAATTTTTGTTGTGGAAGCTCGTCTGCAGCAGTTTGCTGAGATGATTGCGCTCCTCTTCGGTGAATATTATTTTGCCCGTCCGATGGTCAGCCACCACCTTGATGTAAGTCGGTTTCTTGCAGATTAGCACGTAAACGCCGTTGACCTTTTGCTCGCCGCCACGTTGGTCAGCCCAGTCCTTGAAGAAGTCGTCTTTCGTATCGGGGTTCGCCGCCTCTTGCTCCTTGCCTTCGGGCGCGTGGAGAAACGTCTCGACGACTAGCTCTTTCTTTTCGTCGCGCTTGATGGCGCTGATAATCTCATCGGCCTTCGTTATGGCGTCGGGCTTGAAAAAGTGGGCCGCGTCATGCACCCCGCCGCCGCTATGAACGTGGTCGCCGACTTCGGCGTTCTTATCCTTAAGCGCGGACTGGACGTAGCGCACGCCTTCCAGCAGGCCGTCGTCGTATTTTTTGTTTTTGAAGCTCGCCAGCAGCAGCTTGTCTAGATGGTCGCCGTTCTCCGCAGAGAATTGCTTACCCGTCTGAACGCCTGTATCCACCTGAAGGTAGGAAGGCTCCTTGCAGACCAGCACGTAGACGCCGTTGAGTTGTTCCTCGCGTACTCGTTGGAAGGCCCAGGCTTTGAAGAAGGCCGCGTTCGTGCCGGCGTTCGCCGCGTCTTTCTCCTTATCCTTGGGGATGTGGAGGAACGTCTCGATGAGTACGTCTTTCTTATCTTCCTGCTTAATTTCACTGATGATTTTATTGGCCGCCGTTATCGTCTCCGGCTTGAAGAAACCGGCCTCGTCGCGCACACCGGGCGGAAGCGCCTGTGCCAGCCCCGGACACGCCAATAAGGCAGCGGTCATGACCGAAAGGGGGATGTTGATACGCATGGTGTTTTGTCCTCCGTCGCATGGCCGCGATTGCTGATCGCTCATCTCCAGATAGAGCTTAACAGGTTGGCGACGGCAAAACCAGAACGCGCCGAAAAGAACGCCGCCCCTCCCGCGAGCCGACGTTGGTAAGTAATATGAATCCGTGCCCGCCTTACGGAAGGAAAACTCATGCGTCGCTTTGTCGCGCCGGCCGCTTTTGTCTTGGCATTCCTTGTCGCCGTCCGCGCCGAACCGCCCATTGCGCACGGCTCCTTGAAACCACTTGTCCACGTCCTATTGACGACCGACGATGCGGGCGTGCAGCGCGATGTTCTTCAGGGCATGATTGAAGCGCTGCAAGGTCGTCGTCTGGCCGCGCCCGAAAACTGGTCCCAGGTGAAGGACAAGCTGCGCGACAGCGCCGCCCCCGGCGTCCGTGAAAAAATGCTTTTGCTATCGGTGATGTTCGGAGATCCCGAAGCGGCCGCGTCGCTGCGTAAGACGGCGGCCGACCCAAAGGAGGCCGAGGGCGGTCGGCGCACCGCTCTGCAAACGCTGGTGGAAGCGAAGGCCGCCGGCCTACCTCCACTGCTGCGCGAACTGCTGGCCGATCGCGTCATGCGCGGCCCAGCCCTGCGCGCCTTAGCCGCCTTTAGCGATCCCGATACGCCGGCTCTCATCCTCAAGCATTACCACGAGTTCACCGACGCTGAGAAAGCCGACGCCGTGGCCACTCTGGCGTCGCGGCCCGCTTACGCCGCGGCGCTGCTGGACGCGATGGGGCGCGGCGAAGTGCCGACGCGCGACCTTTCTTCCTTCACGGCGCGCCAACTCCTGAGCTTTAATGACAAAAACCTCTCCGAAAAGCTGACCAAGGTATGGGGGTCAATCCGTCCTACTGCCGGGGACAAAACCAAGTTGCTAGCGCGCTACCTGACGCTGACGCCGCCGGACGCCTTGAAGAAAGCCGACCGTACCCACGGCCGCGCCCTCTTCGCGCGCACCTGCGCCAAGTGTCATACGCTGTTCGACGACGGCGGTAAGATCGGCCCCGACCTGACCGGCTCGCAGCGCATCAACCCCGAATATGTGCTGACCAAGGTGCTAGACCCGAGCGCCGTTGTCGCCAAGGATTTTCAGATGATGATCTTTACGCTGGCCGACGGCCGCGTGGTAAACGGCCTCGTCAAGCAGGAAACCGATAAGGTCGTGACGGTGCAAACGCAGAATGAATTAGTGCGTCTGGCCAAGCCGGACATCGAAAGTCGCAAACAGTCGGCCCAGTCGATGATGCCGGAGGGTCAGCTGGCGCCGATGACCGACGTGGAGGTGCGCGACCTGATCTCCTACCTAGCCGGGCCAGACCAGGCGCCGTTGCCCAAGTAGGTTTTTGGCGAGCCGGGTCGCGTAAGCGCCCGGAGTTGCTTTCCGCGACTGCACCCAACTCCGGGCGCTTACGCGACCCGGCTCGCCAAGGGTTATCGCTGTGATTTGAGATGCTTATCGAAGAAAGCAATCATCGCCGCGTCGGCCGCCTCGGCGTCCTTGCCGTGAAAGCCGTGACCTGCCCCTTCCATCGTCAGCAACTCCGCTTCCACGTCGGCCGCTTTCAGTTTCTCCACGATCCATTTCGCCTGCTCATAGGCGACGTAATCGTCCTTGGTTCCGTGAATGCAAAGCGTCGTGGCGGCGTTCGGCGTCACCCAATAGAGCGGGCTGGCCTCGATGTGCCGCCGGTGCGCTTTCTCCAGATCGCCGCCGAGCCACAAAGGCAACACCTCGGCCGCGTCCTTGCTGTGACCGTAGGATTTCGTGAAATCGCTGGGGCCGTAGTAATTGACGACGCAGGCCACCTTGCTCGGCTGCGTGGGATTGCCGCCGTCGCCCTCGAACTCCTTCAAGCCGTTGGTCACGCCGAGAAATTGGGCCAGATGACCACCCGCCGAGCCGCCAGTGACGCCGATACGCTCGGGGTCGATGTGATACTTGGCGGCGTTGGCGCGCAGCCAGCGCACCGCGGCCTTGCAGTCGTAGACTGCGGCGGGGAATTGGTACTTGGGCGCCAGCCGGTAGGTGACGGTCGCGGCGACGTAGCCGTGCTGCGCGAGACGGATACACAAGCCGTCGTAGCCCTGACGATCTCCGGCGCGGAAGCCGCCGCCGTGGATGCAGAGGATGGCGGGGAACGGGCCGTCGCCCTTGGTTGGCTTGGCAATGTCGAGCTGGAGATGTTGGCCGTCGGGATTGGAGTATTCGACGCTCGGCTCGAAGGCGACGCCGTCGGGCACGGCCGGCGGTTTGGGGTCGGCGGCGCGGGAGGCCGGGGCGGCGAGCAAGCCGGCCGACAACGCGAGACAGAAGGCGAGTCGATGCGTCATGGGATTCTCCTTGGTGTGGAAAGCGGCGGGTTCAGGCAGGCCGGCATGATACCACGGCGTCGGCGTTCGCACCAGCGCTCAAAAGTTTAGCCGCGACCCGAAGG
>DHJA01000148.1:20923-34118 GCA_002404095.1 Planctomycetaceae bacterium UBA4732
CCTTCGGGTCGCGGCTAAACTTCTGAGCGCGGCTTTGCGCTCTCGTCCCACGGCGGTAGAATGTCATCATGCCGCCCGCGGTCCCGAGGCGCCTTCGCCATGCCGTTTCTGTTGATGGTATTCCTCACGGTCGCTTGCCTGCCCAAATGGGATCCACAGGCGCCGCCCGGATGGGTCGATTCGATTTTCTGGAGCGCCCTGCTCACTTGGCTGGGCGTGGCACTCACCGCCCTCGAAGCGTTCTTGGCGGCGTGGCGCGTTCGCCGGGCCGTGGAGCGCGACCCCGGCCGACGCGACCGCGCGACGGCGCGGTACGAACGGGGACGATTCGGACGGCAACTCCTTCTCATCGGCGTCTATGCCTTATCGCTCTACGGCTTCAGCTGGGGCTGGGCGGTCGCGCAGCTTTGGAGTTGGGACGGCCGGGGCGCGGCGCCGATACTCGGCGTCAAGATGCTGACCCTGGCGCCGTTCTTCCTATCGCTGCTGCTGTCCTGGGTCTTCGCCTACGACGCTGACCGCTCCCTGTTCCTGGCCGCTTACCGCCAACTCGACGGCGACCCCCTCGCGCGGGCCATTCTTGACTCAGGCCCGGCCGCGCCCGTCCGCGCGGCGGCCAAGGAGTTCGGCGGCCGTTGGTCCTACGTCGCGTTTCAGGCGAGGCAGAAGCTGGCCCTCGTCTTTCTGCCGGTCCTGCTGCTAGTCGCGCAGCAGGAAATCAGCCTGCAAATCGACGAGAAGATCCAGAACGAATGGGCCTGGCAGCTCAGCGCCGTCGCCATCGTAGGTGTGCTGGCCGTGATGTTGTCTTTGCCATGGATGGTGCGGCTGGCGCTGGGCCTCAAGCCGCTGCCGCCGGGACCGACGCGCGACCGACTCATGGCCGCCGCCCGCCGGCTGCGTTTCCGTTGCAGCGACGTTCTCCTGTGGGACACGCGCGGCAGCATGGCCAACGCCATGGTCATCGGCGTCTTGCCGTGGCCGCGCTATGTCGTCTTTACGGATCGCTTTTTGGAGGAATTCAACGGCGACGAGGTGGAAGCGGTGTTCGGCCACGAGGTCGGCCACGTCAAGCACCAACACATGCCGTATTACCTCGGTTTTATGATGCTGAGCATGGCGGTGATGCTGTACGCCTGCCTCTACGCCTCTTCGCTCTGGCCCGGCTTGGGCGGAGGTTCGCTGGGCGCGCTCCTCGACGGCATACCGCTGAATGACGCCTGGATACCGGCGGGGGCGGTGCTTCTGCTCGCCTATATGTTCCTCGTTTTCGGCTTCCTGTCGCGTCGCTGCGAGCGTCAGGCGGACGTCTACGGTTGCCGGGCTGTCTCCTGCGGGCGCGGCGATTGCGTCGGTCACGAAAACGGCGCCGGGCTGGCGCCGCGCGCGGTCGGCCTTTGTCCGACGGGCATACGCACTTTCATTTACGCACTGGAGAAGGTGGCGTCGGTCAACGGCATGAGCCGCGACCGGCCGGGCTTCTTACAGTCGTGGCAGCACGGCAGCATCGCGCGGCGCGTGGCGTTTCTTTATGGCTTGCTGAAAGATCCGTCGGCCGAACGGCGATTCCAGCAGCGCGTGGCTCTGGTGAAATGGGGAATGATTGTCGTTCTGGGGGCGGCGCTGGCGGTCCTGATAGGGGTTTGCCCAACGCCGACGGACGGCACGGACCCGGCGCCGAAGGAGCCGTCGGTGGAGGCGCCGGATCAGGTTCCGAACGCGGGGATTAAGTTGGATTTGGACTCGTCCAGGAGTTGACAAGCACCGCTACGAACCAGCTTGACCCTATGAATGTGTCTTAAATCGCCAGACGTGCTGGACCTGGACAACCCGATCGATTGAGTAAACTCGGAAAAACACCCCCAGCGGCCGCACAAAAAAGACGCGCCGGCCCAAAGAGCGCGACTCCCCTCGCTCCTTGGGATTGTGGCGGAGCAATCCGTCGATTTCGTGCGCCGCCCAAGTGACGGCGGTTCGATTGGCCGCATCAGTCCAGAGGGCGGCCAATTCCTGTTCGGCGTTCGGAAGCCAGACGACGGTGTAATTCATGCTCGTTTTTCCAGGTCGGCGAGGATTTCATCCAATGTCCTGCCGCCGCCCTCGCGCTCTCGACGGTTCAATTCCTCCTCACTGATTTGCGGTTCCATCTCATCGTAGAAGGTATGGAGTGCGGCCGGGATAAAAGCCCCAACAACGCGGCCAGAGGCGTCGCATAGTTCCACAGGGCACTCAAGGCCGGCAAGCCGGCCCGGCAGCGTTTCATCAACCATTAGCTTCGTCATCTTGCTTCTCCTTCCTCATAACTGCGAAGTGTTTAGGCACAATGGGACAGTTGTTATTATCGCCTACCGGAAGCAAGTTTTCAACTCGCGTTTTGCTTGGAAGGACTGGTAATCACGCGCGCCCCATCGACCGGCCGCGTGGCGAACACCGTCGCCTGACGACCCGTTTTACGAAAATAACCCTCGCTGATGTGGCTTGAAACCGCATCCAGTGCCGCCCTGCGTACCAAGCTGATCGTGCAGCCGCCGAAGCCGCCGCCCGTCATGCGCGAGCCGATGACGCCGTTCTCGGCGCCGCCTTCCATCGCCAGGGCGACGAGCAAGTCCAACTCCTCGCAGCTCACCTCAAAGTCGTCGCGCAACGAAGCATGGCTCTCGACCATCAACCGACCGACCGTCGGCCAATCGCCGCGGCGAATGGCTTCGGCCGCCTCGACCGTGCGGGCGTTTTCCGTGACCACGTGCCGCGCCCGGCGGTAATGAACATCGTCGAGCCGGTCGCGCGCCTGTTCCAGCTGCTTGACGTCCACGTCGCGCAGGGCGGCGGCGCCGAGCGCGAAGGCAGCCTCCTCGCATTGCCAGCGCCGGGCGGCGTAACCGCCGTCGCTCAATTCGTGCTTGACGTTGCTGTTGACAATCAGCGCCACCACGTCCGGGTCGGCCAACGGCGTCAGCCTCACGGTTCGTTCGCGGCAATCCAGGAGGAGCAAAGCGCCGTCTCGCCCCATAACGGAGGTGCATTGGTCCATAATGCCGCACGGCACGCCGGCGAAGTCGTTTTCCGCCTTTTGACAGAGCAGCGCTTTTTGCAGCGGGTCGAGTTGGCAGCCGGTCATCGCCTCGATAAGCGTGGCGACGGCCACTTCAAGCGCCGCGCTGCTGGACAAGCCGCCGCCTTGCGGCACGTCGGAGACCACAACGGCCTCGAACGGCCCGGCGTTCAGTCCCGCGGCTCGGCAGCCGGCGACGACGCCTTGGAGGTAGCGCGCCCACGCGACGGCGCCGGGAGCGAACGGCCCTTCCACTGCGACCGTCGCCCATTGGCCGAGGGCGGCGCTAAAGAGCCGTGCTTCGGACGCCCCCTCCGGCGCCTGATCGGCGGCCACAACCACATACCGATCGATCGCCATCGGCAGGACGAAGCCGTCGTTGTAATCGGTGTGTTCGCCGATCAGGTTGACGCGGCCGGGCGCGGACGCAATCCAGCGCGGCGGCCTGCCGAACTGGCGCGCGAACTCTTCCTCGGCGTCCTTTACCAGTTGGTCCAAGGAGGTCGGGGATGTCATGCGATCTGCCATGCCTAAAAGGATACGGAAAAGGCCCGCCGGGGTCGGAACCTCGGCGGGCCTTTTCATTGTTTAGCCGCGACCCGAAGGGGAGCGCGTGTCAGAGCGCTCCCCTTCGGGTCGCGGCTAAACAGCTTCTGGAACCTTAATGGTTCAGCAAAAACTCATTGCTATTAACCAGCGCCCACAGCACGTCCTGGTATTTGTGGTCCGGCCTCTTCAGATCTTCCGCACTCATCTTCGCCCGCTGAGGCGTGGAAGGGAACGGCAATTCCTTTGTGACCGTAGCGATCTCTTTCGCGCTCGGCTCGCGGTTCAGCGTCGCCAGGAACAACTCGCGGATCACCGCCGCCGGCCTGTCGCCGTGCTTCTTCATCGCCAGCGCCACGGTGCCCTTGCTCGGCCGGTTGATGGTTTCGTTGATGTCGCTGCCGTTCATCATCAACAGCGCCTGCACCACGGTGCCGTTAAAGTTGACCTCGTTCCCTTCATCGTCGCCGAAGTTGCCGATCAGCGTGTCAAGCCATTTCGCCTTGGCGTCCTTTTTGGCGCCCTTGCTTTCGCCCGCTTCCGCCTTCGTCGCCACGACCAGCGACTCGAACAGCTGCTCAGGACTCATCGACTTGAGTACCATCCGGCTGAACAACGCCTCTTTGTCCTGCGAATCGTTGGTCGAGTTCGCCACGCAACTCAGGTTGTAGGCGTTGCTATTGCAGATCCAGCGGATCAGCTCTTTCTGGTCGTACTTGTAGTTCTTGAAACGGACGGCCAGTTCGTCGAGCAGTTCGGGGTTGGACGGCTTGTTCTGGTCGTTGAAGTCGTCCACCGGGTTGACAAAACCGCGGCCGAGGAACACGCCCCACATGCGGTTGACGAGCGCTTTGGGGAACATGTCGTGGTTGATGACGTACTTAGCCAACTCCGCGCGGCGCGACTCGCCGTTAAGCGGCTTGCCGTCGGCGTCCGTGGAAATGCGGCCGCCCTTGCCCTCCTCGCCATTGGACAGGAATTCGGCCTTGGCGATCTGTACCACGCCGTTGCGCTTTTCGTAATAGACCTTGGCGTCGGCGTTGACGGCCACGTCGTCCTTTAGTTCCAGTGGTCCGTACTTGGCCATCGCGCCGCCTAGGGTCGGATCAGGGGGTGTACCCACGCGCTCGACCTGGCGTAAAAAGGCGTTGACGCCCCAGAAATCTTTCTGCTTGATATTGTTGTAGAACGGATGGTCATGGCACTGGGCGCATTGCACCTGCGTGCCGAGGAACAGCCGAGTGATGCGCGACGTGACCGGCACCATCTGGAAGTGGCCGTCCTTCGCGCGGGTTTCCTGCGGCACCCCTTCGCCGACGTGGGCCAACAGGAAATTGACGGCGCCGTTGTCGGTGTTCTTGCCCGTGGCCGTGATGAGCTTCGTCACGATCTGGTCGAAAGGCGTGTTGGAGGCGAACTGGTCTTCCAGCCAGAGGTTCATTTCGTCGTGGTATTCACCGCGGCCGAAGACGCCGGCGCGCCCCAGCAACCAGTTGCTCCACATGTTCGCCCAGTGCTTCGAGTACTCGCCGTCTTTATCGGACAGCAGCCGCTCGATCAGCATCGACCGCCGTTTCTTCTCGGGATCTTTGAAGTACTGTTCCAGTTCCGCCGGCGTGGCGATGCGGCCGATGACGTCGAGGGTGACGCGGCGGATGAACTCGTGATCGTTGGTATAGCGGGAGGGAACGACCTTCTCGGCCTTCCAGGTTTTTTCGAGTTCGTCGTTGATGAACTTGACGGTATCGGCGACCTGGGCGTTGTGCTGTTGATCCTTGCCGGCGATAACGAGATTGAGCGGACTGGGCCAAGGGGAAGGCGGCAGCGTCTTTTTCTCTTCTTTCTTGGGTTCTTCCTTCTTGGCCGTATCCTTTGCATCCTTCGCGGGCGTTTCGGCGGAACGAGTCGGGACCGCCGCCAACAGCAGACCGCCGACCAACAACGCGCCGACTATGAGGGACGGAGTACGTCCCGGCCGCCAACCGCGTTGAAAACTGTGGACCATCTTTGGACCCCCTTACATGCCGTCAGGTTGTTCTCAGGATCGAATCGAGCGTCGGTTTGATTTACACTTCGCAGGCCGCAGTTTATTGTGACACGACCGGGGAGGCGCGTCAACGCGCCGGCGCGCGTCGTTCCCGATAATGAGACGAGAGACGGCGAAGTTTGGTTCCCAAACCCGCACGGATCGGCCAAAATGAGCGGGAGAGAAATTCCACGACGGAGGATGGGAATGGTACTGGAACTGGGCCTCGACCTGGAGCGGGTGCAAGCGAACGTGCGGAAGGCGGACGTAGAGGACTTGCTCGACCGGGCGACGGTGTATCGCAGCGGCATGGAGGATGACGCGCTGGAGCTGATCGACGCCGAGCTGCTGGCGCGGGGCGTTAACGCGGCGGCGGTCGCGGCCCACCGGGAGCGGCGGTCGGCGACGCTTTACGGGGCGGACGGCCTGGCAGTGAAGTGCGGACGGTGTATTCGTCCGGCCGTGGCGCGGAGATGGGGCTGGCACTGCTTATGGGGCGTCCTGCCGGTGTTCCCGGGCCCGCAGGTGTTCTGCGACGAACACCAAAACTAGCCCTGAGCGCGAGCGAGGGGTTAAACGGAACCCGTCGCTTGCGCTCCGGGCTAGTGAATTGGATTGAGCAGGGCGTCCACGTCGGCCTGGACGATGCGTGTGGACGGCTTGTCGAGTTGGGCGCTGAGCCAACTCATGACGGCGGGAGTATAGGGCAACTTGCCCTTCTTGATGATCTCGGTCATGCGGACGAGGCGGCGTTCGCGCTCGTACATTTTAAGCATGCCGTTGGTGCGGCGCGACAAGTTCTGGTCCACGCGCACTTGTTCACGGCGAATCCGTCTGGCGCCCATGAGTCGGTCCCTTGCGAGTACGTCCGCCGAAGCGGGGGAAAGAGAATACCTTAGCAGGCAGAGGGCGGAGTGGAAAGGGCGCCCTTCCTGAAGAAAAGGGAAAAGGCTAATATAGTTTATTCACTGTTACTTGTCTTTCAGGACCGACCTACATGGTTAGGACGACATGATCCTCGCATACGAAGAATTCGTGGACTTCCTCGCCGCAGGCACCACTCCGCAAGGCGTCATCGATTTCCGTCCCTCGGACGAGACGAAGCTCCGAGTCGCGGACCTGATTCGTCGCCAGAAGACCACGTCTCTGTCCTCGGACGAGACGGCGGAGCTAAACCAGTACCTGCAAATCGAACACTTAATGCGCCTGGCAAAGGCCCGCGCCCGCCAACGACTGGCCGCGGGGTAGCCGCCATGTCCGTCACCTATATCACTGCGGAGTTACGGCGCCGGGTGGCGACGCGGGCCGATGCGCTCTGCGAGTACTGCCTGATAGCCGAGGAAGACACCTTTTACGGCTGCGAGGTCGATCACATTATTAGCGAGAAGCACGGCGGACCAACGCAAGCCGATAATCTGGGCCACGCCTGCGTGTTTTGTAATCAGGCGAAAGGCAGCGACGTTGGATCGATCCACTGGGAAAGTGGACAGTTCGTGCGATTCTTCAACCCGCGCACGGATCGTTGGGCGGATCACTTTGTCCTGGCTGGAAGTCGGGTTGAAGGCGTGACGGCCATCGGCGCCGTCACCGCGCGAATCTTGGGATTCAATAGTGGCGAACGCATCCAGGAACGGCAAACCCTCCAGCGGATGAACCGATATCCCAGCGCGGCGGCATCAAATCGCATGAGGGCGTGAAACCCACAGTCTAACGTCATGCTGGAAAGCCGGCTCTACAGCAATCCTAAAACGCCGCCCAAGCCAAACAACTCCCTCTGCCGTATATTGCCTTCCATAGATCGCCCACACTTTATTCAGTAGTGCGGGAGGCAAAGGCCATGATAGTGCGGCCGAAAGGAACGGCGCCCAAGACGCGCAAGCCGGCGAAGCTATCCCGGCTGAACAAGCCGGAGGGCATGTCGCTCGAAGATTGGCAGATCGAGTTGCGGCGGCAGTTCGGCCGCGAACAGGAATATCGTCTCAAGAACGTCGGCGATCAGGCCGTATTCTCCGAGTTCGAGGTCGTCAACCCGCAGAGCCGCAACGCCTACCGCGTCCGCATCCGCGGCCCCCGTCTCGGTGACAACCACTGCTCCTGCCCCGATTTCGCCACCAACACGCTCGGCACTTGCAAGCACATCGAGTTTGCGCTGGCCGCCCTGGAGCGGAAGCGCGGTGGGCCGGCCGCTCTCAAGGCTGGTTTCCGGCCGCCGTACAGCGAGGTCTTCCTCCAGTACGGCGCCCGGCGCGACGTGCGCTTCCGGCCCGGCGAGGACTGTCCGCCTGAGCTGGCCCGCATCTCTGAGCGCTATTTCGCTTCAGATGGCTCGGGCGGGGAAACCCCGCCCCTACGGCCGGAGGCGTTCGCGTCGTTTGAAGAGTTCCTGGCCGAGGCCGGCCGCCTCGACCACGACCTGCGCTGCCGCGACGATGTGCTGACGTTTGTGGCTGAGGTGCGCGACGCCGAAGGCCGGCGCGAGCGCGTGGACGAGGCGTTTCCGCGTGGGCCGAAGAGCGCCGCCTTCAAGGATCTCCTGCGCGTTTCGCTTTACGACTACCAGCGCGAAGGCGCCCTGTTCGCCGCGCGGGCCGGCCGTTGTTTGATCGGCGACGAGATGGGCCTGGGCAAGACCATTCAGGCTCTCGCCGCCGCCGAAATCATGGCCCGCTTGTTCGGCGTCGAGCGCGTCCTCATCGTCTGCCCCACGTCGCTCAAGCACCAGTGGCAGCGCGAGATCGAGCGCTTCAGCGGACGCGCCGCGCAGATCATCGGCGGGTTGCGTCCGGCCCGCGCCGCCCAGTTCCTTGAGGACGCCTTCTTCAAGATTCTCAACTACGACACCGTACACGCCGACCTCGACCTCATCGACGCCTGGTCGCCCGACCTCGTCATCCTCGACGAGGCCCAGCGCATCAAAAACTGGAACACGCGCACCGCCCGCAGCGTCAAGAAGATCGCCGCCCCTCACGCCGTCGTCCTCACCGGCACGCCGCTGGAAAACCGCCTGGAGGAATTGATCTCTATTGTCCAGTTTGTGGATCGCTATCGTCTGGGACCGACGTTCCGACTGTTGCACGAACATCAGGTGCGCGACCCCGTGGGCAAGGTGGTCGGCTACACCGGCCTGGACCGCATCGGCCAGACGTTGGCGCCGATCCTGGTGCGCCGCAGGAAGGACGAGGTGCTAAGCCAGCTGCCCGGCCGCATCGACACCAACGTCTTCGTGCCGATGACGGAACTGCAGCGCCAATATCACACCGAGAACATGGAGATCGTCGCTCGCATCGTGCAGAAGTGGCGGCGTTACCGCTTCCTGTCGGAGGCCGACCAGCAGCGACTGATGATCGCCTTGCAGCGGATGCGCATGTCCTGCGACAGCAGTTATCTCATCGACAAGCAGAATGACCAGGGCGGCAAGGCGGATGAAGCCGTGGAGCTGCTGGACGAAATTTTCGAGCGGCCGGACGCCAAGGCGGTGGTGTTCAGCCAATGGCTCGGCATGCACGAGCTGTTGCGGCGGAGGATCGGCGGCCGCAAGTGGGGCCATGTCCTATTCCACGGCGGCGTACCCAGTCCGAAGCGCAAGGATCTGGTGGATCGTTTCCGCGAGGATCCGGCTTGTCGGGCGTTCCTATCCACCGATGCCGGCGGCGTGGGGCTGAACCTGCAACATGCGTCGGTGGTGCTGAACATGGACCTACCGTGGAACCCCGCCGTGCTGGAGCAGCGCATCGGCCGGGTCCATCGCCTGGGCCAGACGCAGCCGGTGCGCGTGGTGAACTTCGTGGCGCAGGGGACCATTGAAGAGGGCATGTTGTCGGTGCTGCGTTTCAAGAAATCGCTGTTCGCGGGCGTGCTGGACGGCGGCGAGACGGAGGTGTTCCTTGGCGGCAGTCGGCTGAACAAGTTTATGGAGACGGTGGAATCGACGACAAAAGCGATCCCCGAAGCGATGGCCGAGGACGCGGCCGAGGCGCCCGAACCGGCGGCGTCCGCCTCGGCGAGCCGGGTCGCGTCAGCGCCCAGAGACGAGGCGAACGGCGAGACGCCGGCCGCGACGCCGACGGGGGCCGACCCGTGGGCGGGGCTGTTGCAGACGGGCATGGCACTACTTCAGCAGTTCGCCGCACGGCCGACGGCAGGCGGCGGCCTGGCGGCGCTGGTGAAGCGCGACGAGCGCACTGGCGAAACGTACCTCAAGGTGCCGGTGGCGAAGCCGGAGGTTCTCGAACAGGCGCTCAAGGCGTTCGAGACGCTATTGCAGGGATTGCGGGGATGAGCGGATGGAAGGGACTTTGCGGGGCGGCGGGGTCGTGTGGTATGCTGGGGTCGGCCTAGAACTTGTTTGGAGGCAACCTCATGGCGACCCCCTTTGAATCGTTTGGCATCGACCGCTTATCCGTGGCGGAGCGAATCGTCCTCGTCCAACAGATCTGGGACAGCATCGCCGTCGATCCGAATCAAGTACCGCTTACAGAAGCGCAGCGGCATGAGTTGGAACGGCGGGCCGACGACGATGACGCGAACCCGGGCGATGTTGTGCCCTGGGAGCAGGTCAAGGCTGAGGCCCTGGCCCGGTGGGATCGATGACTCATCGGGTAATCCTGCGGCGTGCGGCTCAGGCCGAGTACGACGCGGCGGGCGACTGGTACGAGCAACAGCGCCCTGGACTTGGAGTGGCATTCACGGCTGCCGTCCAGGAGGTGTTCGACCGAATCGCGGCTCACCCGCGGATGCACGGTATTGTCCTGCGAGACATGCGCAAGGCTGTGGTCCAAGGCTTCCCATACTGCGTGTACTATCGCGAGCGCCCCCCGGCGGTCGTGGTGCTATCCGTGTTCCATACATCTCGCGACCCGACAGTCTGGCAGAGCCGCGCCTAATCCGCCACCATCACTTGCGGCGCCACAACGCCGCTTCCGCGATGCCCAGCCGCTGCGCTGCCGGCCGGATGGCGTCGAAGAAGCGCCGGGCGTCGCCGGGGTAGCCGGCCGTCGGCTTGAGGCCGGGCGTCCGCTCCAGCCAGAAGCGGTTGAACTCCTCCATGAGCCGTTCGCGCAGGTATTTGCTGACCATCGACGCCAGGGCCGTGCAGAAATGAGCGGAATCGCAGCGCGGCTGGAACGTTAAACGCATCTCGCGGCCTATGCCCAGTACGCGGTAGACGCTGGCCGACATGCCTTCTCGAAGCGGTTGCACGAAATCGGCGGATAGGGCGTGCTGAATCTGGGCGGCGTAGGCGTTACGGCCGCCGTGCTTGTCGATGTGGAACGTCAGCGATTCATCGGCGGGAGCGAAGGCTTGCGCCGCGCGGAGTAGTTCGCCCAGCGCGTCGGCCAGCACCGCGCCCTTACTGCCGGCCGCGTCCAGGAGGGCGTTGAAGCGAGGCGTGCAAATCACCACGCTGCACACCTTCCAGCCGTGGACGCCAGCCGCGGCGCACGCCCCATCGAATAGCGTAGATGCAACGGTGATTTCCTCCGCCGGCGCGTGACCGGGTAGACTACCGGCGCCGGTGTACCACGCTTCGGCGTCCAGCTCGGTCAGAGTGGACTTGGCACAGAAGCCTAAAAAGGCACTTAAAGGCGTTGAAGCGTCGCGCCACAAGGCGGCGAGGACGCCGTGTTCGAGAGCGGCCAGGCCGCGCGTGGTGTTGTAGACGGCCTTGGAATCGTCCACGGCAAACCGGCCGTCGGCGGCGTCGGCGGCGCGGCGGACGGCGGGCGCCAGCGCTGTCCACAAGCAGGCGTCCGCCTGGGCGTCGTCCACCCGGCAAGCCACGGAGGTCATCACGAACGGCCCAAGGTTCGGCCCGTAGCCCGCTTCATCGACGCCGACGATCCAAGCCATATTCGTCCCCACAATGGTTGTCCCTTCCGCCGTGAACGGCTATTGTACCGCCAGGGCGCATTGCTCCGCGCCGATTTCCCGAAGGGTCGCGCCATGCTCAAAGACAATCTCTTTCTCAAAATCATCGACAAGAAGATCCCGGCTCACATCGTCCATGAAGACGATCAGTGTCTCGCCTTTTACGACATTAATCCCCAAGCGCCTGTCCATGTGATTATCATTCCGCGCAAAGTCATCCCGACTCATGCGGACATCACGCCGGAGGACGGCGCTTTACTCGGCCATCTGCACCTGGTCGCGGCCCAATTGGCGAACCAGTTGGGCTTGGCGGACGGCTACCGGCTGGTCGTCAATTGCAAGGAGCGGGCCGGCCAGACGGTGCCGCACTTGCATCTGCACCTACTCGGCGGCCGTGACATGGGATGGCCGCCGGGATGACGCCATTGGTATTTACACAAACATCCTCTATGGTCGGGGGTGCCATGCTTTCGCGGGCCGGTCCCGAGACGATGTCCGGTCCCGACCCCGCGAAAGCATGAGTCCTCGCATGGGAATCATGCTTTCGCGGCGTCTTCGGCGGGTGGACGGTGCGGAAAGCAGGCCGCGAAAGCATGGCACCCCAGCTTGTGTGAATACCTATGGGCGGACGCTGGGCTTCAAGGGAGACGCCGTCATGGAGATCCTGCTTTCGGCCGACCGCATCCAGCAACGTGTCGCCGAGTTGGCCCGACAAATCGCCGCCGACTACCACGGACGGCCCGTGACCATCGTTGGCGTCCTGACCGGCTGCCTCATGTTTTTGGCCGATCTCGTCCGTCACATTGACCTGCCGTTGCGCATCGGCTTGATCCAGGCGTCCAGCTATCGCGGCGCGGCCGTCACGCCCGGCCCCCTGCACATCGGCCCCGAATTGCGGCCGGACGTGCGCGACCGCCACGTGTTGTTGCTCGACGACATTCTCGACACCGGCCAGACGCTGGCGTATCTTGTCGAACACCTCAAAGGGCTTGGCGCCGTCTCGGTGCGTTCGGCCGTGTTGCTGCGTAAGACAGGCCGGCAGAGCGTTCCCATCGAACCGGATTATCGCGGTTTTGACATCCCCGATGTCTTCGTAGTCGGCTACGGTCTCGACTATAACGACGAACACCGTCATTTGCCGCATATTGCCGTACTCCCAAGTCCCCACTCCTGACGCCTTACGCATGCAAACCATTCTCTTCGTCATCCCGAGCCTCGACTACGGCGGCGCCGCCCGTCAGCTCACGTTGATCGCGGAGGGACTGCCGCGCGAACGCTTTCATGCCCGCGTCTGCGTCCTCGGCCGCACCGCTCCGTGGGCGGAGGAGTTGCGCGCGGCCGGCGTCGAAGTGGATATTTTGGGGTGGAAAAGACCTTTTGAATTGGCGCCGTTTTTCGCCCTGAGTCGCTTATTGACCGAGCTGCGGCCCGACGTGGTACATTGCTGGGGCCGCACCCCTCTGCGCGCCCTCGAGGCCGTAGTCGGCGTTCGCGGCGCCGGCCGAGTGTTTGTCAGCGCCGCTCTGCCGCCGGGACGGTCCATGAACTGGTTCGACCGCTGGCTGTTACGACGGGCAGATGCTGTCATGGCGTTTGGCGAGGCGGAGGCCGACCGCTATCGTCGTCTCGGCGTCCGCGCTGAGCGCGTCGCGGTCGTTGCCCCCGGAGTGCGGCCGGCGCCCCTCACCCCCGACCCCTCTCCC
>DHJA01000148.1:34246-34564 GCA_002404095.1 Planctomycetaceae bacterium UBA4732
GTACCGGGGAGAGGGGAGGAAGATTGCTGCTCGGCATTGGGCCGATTGAGCCGCACAAAGGCTTTCGTGACGCCGTGTGGGCATTGGACATTTTGCACTATCTTTATGACGATTTACGTCTAGTACTGGCCGGCGACGGCTCCGACCGTCCGCGATTAGAGGAGTTCGCCCGCGCCATTGAGGTAGACAACCGTGTGGTCCTTCTCGGACGCCGGCCCAATTTGGAGCCGTGGTTGCAGTCTGCCGAATTGGTCTGGATACCGAGTCGCACCGGCGGCGGCGTGTGCGCCGCCTTGGAGGCGATGGCGGCCGGCCGGC
>DHJA01000227.1:0-4627 GCA_002404095.1 Planctomycetaceae bacterium UBA4732
ATCGACTATTCGCACAGGCTCTAAAATTGAAATATTAGAAGAGGTAACCGACGACAAAAAGGAGGGTGGGGAAATGCTATTGGTCTATGAGGGCGGGAAGTTTGCCAATGAGTATAGCAAGCTGGAAGGGAAATGGCTCGTGGTTGGTCTCCAATATCAAAATAAACAATACGACGCCAAAGATGTCGGCGATTCCATTTTTTCCGGACGGATAGTTATCACCAAGCATAAGCCAAGCGACATCGAGCAGCGGTGTGATATTTACTCAATGACTTTAAACCCAGCCAGTGTACCAAAGCAAATGAAATGCGTGGTAGCTGGTGGAGAGATAAAGGGTCAATGTCAGTTGGGTATTTATAATGTTGAGGGTAACACTCTGACCATCGCGTTTTCGGAATTCGGCCTAAATAAGTATCCGAAGGATTTTACCGTGAAGCCTGATGTAGCGATAATGAACTTAAGAAAATATGCTTCGAGCAATTAATAACTGATGGGAGACAAGAGGTGTGGCCTTTCTGGTATGGCACGACGCGGAAGCAAGTGGATGTCACGGCCTTCCAGTACAGATTTGACGCCCGACGCAAGTCGGGCCGCGAGTAGGAAGTGGCTCATTTCGGTTGATTCGGTCTTCCGGTGTAAATCTGACATTCGGCGCAAGTCGGCCGACATTCGGAGCGTGGCTCGCTTCGGCTGCTTCATTTTTGTCCTATGGGGGAGGAAGTGAGGGATGATCGTCGCAGTCCTGCCCGGCGCCGGTGCGTCAACGGGCGCAGTCGATTTCTACGCCGGTGACGACCCCCTCGGCGAAGAGACGCTCAACAGCGGCGCCGCCGAGCTTACCGTCTCCGCCGACGACATCGGCGCGCAGCCGCTCACCGTCGAGTACAGCGGCGATGAGAACTTCCACTCCAGCTCCGGCCATCTGGTCAACGCCTCCGCCACCACGCTGACCGCTTCGCCGACCGACCCCGTCAACGGCGACATGCCCTGTAACGGCGAGCAGCCGCGGCCGACCAAGGAGGAAATCGCCCTACTCAAGACGTGGATCGACGGCGGCGACCCCTCGGCCGCGCCGCCGGTGCAGGAGGTCAAGGAGGAAAAGCGGTCGTTTATCAGCCTGAAGGACAACCTCACGGCCATGCTGGCGCACCAACAGCATATCGACCGCGATCTCCGCCGTTACCAGCGCTACTTCACCCTGACGAACCTCTACAACAACCCGGCCGTCTCCGGCCAAGACCTACGGCTGTACGAGGCCGCCTTGGCCAAGCTGCTCAACAGCCTGAGTTGGAAGCACGCCATCGTCGTGCCGCAGCCGGTGGACGAGAAACGGACTGTGTTTGTCGTCGATATTCGCAAGCTCGACTGGGACCGTCACGACCTATGGCGCGAGGTGCTGAAAGCGTACCCCTACGGCCTGAAGCACGCTCAGTACCCCGACGACGACGAAACCCGCAAAGCGGCCGAGGATCTGTACGACTTGGCTGGGACGAAACTGCCGGATGTGCGCGCCGACTGGTTTGTCGCCACGGCGTCGCGGCCGCCGTTGTACCACACGCTGCTGCAACTGCCGACGAACGCCCTTGACCTGGAGCGGCGGCTCCACGTCGACGTCGAGGCGAACTTTCGGGACGACAACCTTGCCCGGGCCGCCTTCACCGCCAGCGGAATTTCCCGGCACAACCGCATGGTCGAGCGGCACGAGTCGAGCTTCGGGGCCTACTGGAAGAGCTACGACTTCAAATCCGACGACGGCACGGCCAACCTAGTGAAATACCCGCTAGGGCCGCGCTTCACGGGCAACGAGTTCGACGACCAGGCCTTCGACCACGCCGGCGGCGAGATCATTTTCAACCTTCCCAACGGCCTGCAAGGCTACCTGCTGGTCAACAACAAGGACCAGCGCATCGACGAGGGGCCGCCGGAAATCGTCCGCGATAAGGAGGAGACTTCCGGCTCGGTGGCGGTGGTGAACGGCGTGTGGTGCATGGCCTGCCACGCCCACGGCATGAAAAGGGATTTCACAGAACGTGTGCGCGACGGCACACCGTTGAAGGGCAAGCCGCGCGACAAGGTGCGGGCCTTATACCCGGTGGCTGGGACCATGAGCAAGTTGCTGGACGAGGACGAGGATCGTTTCCTGCGCGGCCTGGACCGCGCCACGGGGTTGTTCCTGAAGGTGGGCCTGGACGCGAAGAAGGACATCAGCGCGTTCCCGGAGGTGATCGGCAAAGTCTCCCGCCTCTACAAGAACAAGGAAGTCGGCGTCGATGAGGCTGCCTACGAACTGGGCCTGGAGGATGGCAAGACGCTCAAGGCCTTGATCGAGGCGACCTCGGAACTCGACGATCTGGGCCTGTTGCCGCTGGCCAAAGAGGGGTCGATCAAACGCGACTTCTGGGAGTCGGATAAGGGGTTGACCTCGACGTTCCAGGAGGCGGCCCGGATCATCAAACGCGGCACGCCCCACCGCGAACGCTAACCGGGGACGCCGACCGAATCCGGCCAATCCCCGAAGGACCGGCGTTGTAGGGGCCGGGTTTCCCCGCCCATCAAAACGACGCCCGAGAGTGGAGCGCTGTAGGGGCGGGGTTTCCCCGCCCATCGGAACTGACGCCAGGTGGACCAACAGACACACGAGCCAATAATGAAAAGGATCCGAACCATGAAACGCGCCTTTCCTGCGGCCGGCAGCCTGTCTCGCCGTGTCCTGCTATCGACCTTGATCGGCCTTCTCGTCTGGGGTGACAGCCTCTCCGATGATGCCGTAGCATTTCCTTCCACTGCTTTTTCTGGGCGTCACTCAGGAGGGCCTCGATGCGACCCACGTGTTCCTCACGGATCTTCATGATCTTCGGCCTAAGCTCCTGTATGTTGCCGCCGGATTGGGCCTCCTTGATGAGCGGCTCGATTTTCTTTTGCAGCTCCTGGACCACGGCCATGAATTGCTTTCTTTGCTCGTCCCTGCGATTGCTGGCCCATGACGCATATTAATTTGAGGCTCGGTCAATCCACGAACATCAGTTCATTCGACATCAGCAGAACCTGGCCATAGCGTTCCCAGGGAGTCAGCGGCTGCTGCTCATGGGTCTGCTCCTTAAAGTCCGTTGAAGCCGACTTGGCCTGGAGGAAACGAAGTCCCAGTTGGATTTCGTCCGCCGAGGGATCGCGTTGATAGACAAGTTGATAGAGGTAGCGAACCCGCTTCGTTTCGTCATCGAGCCGTTGGAAGGGGGGCCGGTTAACCATTTTGCAGGCTTGTTCCATGACGAAGGGGCTGTTCAGAAAGAAGAGCGCTTGTTGCGGCACGGTGGTGGCGTCACGCTGGGCCGTGGTAATATCCGGGTTGGCGAAATCGAAGATCCGGAACAAGGCAAGCAAGTCGTTGCGATCGATGACTCCATATACCGTGCGGCGATTGGAGTAAGGTTGCTGGTTAGCCGTCCCGCGCTTGAACAGATCTACCGGACGACCCCCGAAGGAATCGTCAAGATTGCCCGCGACGGACAGGAGCGTATCCCGCATCGATTCAAAGTCGAGTTGCCGGGGGTTCGTTTTCGCCAGCAGCCGGTTGTCCGGATCCAACTTCTCATGGCGAAGGTCGTCATCGCTCTTTTGTTGGTAGACGCTGGAAAGCATCAACAAGCGGTGCAGTTTCTTGAGCGACCAGCCGTCTTGCATAAACCGCCAAGCGAGGTAGTCCAGCAATTCGGGATGGCTAGGTGGATCGGAGCGCAACCCAAAATCGTCGGGAGTAGTCACCAGACCGGCGCCAAAATGATGGAGCCAGAGGCGGTTAACCATCACGCGGGCTGTGAGGGGATTCTCCCGGCTGGCGATGGCTCTGGCCAGTTCAAGTCGGCCGCTGCCATGGGTGAACGGCTTCCGATTGTCCCCCGCCAGGATCGCAAGAAACTGGCGGGGAGCCTCCTCACCCAATCGATTCGGGTTCCCACGGATGAAGACTCGGCTGTTCTTCGGCTGCGGACTGTCCACGAGCGCCATCGCTCGCTGGGGAGCGCCCGGATGACTGGCGTCAAGGCTCATTAGTTGGCTGCGGAGCGGCCCCACCTGCATGAGCGCCGGTACGTTGTATAGACTCGGGATCAACTCGGCCGGCAAGTTACCGGGGCTGTCCTTGCCGTAGAACACTTGCCGTAGCGCTTCCTGCTCGGCGTCGGGCAGTGTCTGGCTTTCGGCATCCTTTTGCAGCTTCTCTTGCCATCGTTTGTCCACGTCCTCGAACAGTTTGCTGTAGCGCTCCGCCACATCCTTCAAAGAGGTCGGTGGTTCGCCTGCAAGAGCTTGGACCACCAGAGAGTTCAGGGGATGGGCGCGAGAATTGGCGGCGATTTTGGCCGACACTTCCTTGGCCCGGTCGGCGAATTCCGAAGTCGGCAGCGCCGCGAACGCGAACCAGGGAGCGAAAATCGGATCGGCTTCCGGGTTCAGTTTTTCCAGCGCCTTCAGCCAACGCGGGGCGCCGGTTCGCAGTATTTTCCGGTCACTCAACCCAAAGGCCTCGCCTTCGAGTTCGGCCAGTTTGGCCGGATCCCGGCTCAGAAGCAGGTACTGGGCTGTCAGCTGGCGGTGCTGCTTGAGTACCTCAGAGCCTGTGCGAAAAGGG
>DHJA01000227.1:4749-16691 GCA_002404095.1 Planctomycetaceae bacterium UBA4732
CCCTTTTCGCACAGGCTCTCAGCCTCTTGCTTGTGGATGAAGTCATCCCACTTCGCCTGTAGTGGCTTGTGTTTCGACAAATACTCCGCGTACGCTTTCGGATCGGGGTCAATGCCGAGGAGGGGCATTTCGTCCGGTGCGATGGAACTGGCGAAGACGCCGTGGAGGGCGTAATAATCGCGGGTGGGAATCGGATCGTACTTGTGGTCGTGGCAGCGAGCGCAGCTCACGCTCAGCGCCATCAGCCCCCGCGTAACAACATCAATGCGGTCATCAATCGTGTCGTCGATGTTGTTGTCGAAGTGCCGCCCACCGGTCAGGAACCCAAGACCGGCCAACGCTTGTTGGTTCTTGCCAAGGTCTAGCTGATCCGCGGCAAGTTGTTGGAGAAGGAATTCATCGTAAGGCAGATCGTCATTGAACGCACGAATCACGTAGTCGCGATAAGTGAAGGCATAGGGACTGTCGGAACTGGCGTAGCTGGCCACATCCAGCCAGTGACGGCCCCAGCGTTCGCCGTAATGCGGCGAGGCGAGCAAACGATCCAGGACTTTTGCGAACGCGTCCGGGGACTCGTCCGCCACGAAGGCCGTTACTTCCTCCGGCGTCGGCGGCAAACCGATCAAGTCATAAGTAGCCCGCCGGATCAGGGTTCGTTTGTTCGCCGGCTGCGCCGGCTGCATTCCTTTGGATTCAAGTTTGGCCAGGATAAACGCATCAACCGGTGATTGCACCCAGGTTTGGTCCTTGACCGTTGGAACCGCGGGTCGCTTCACCGGTTGAAAGGACCAATGCGTGCGCGCATTCGCCTTGATCTTGTCTTCCTGGACGCCCGGCAGAGGCGCTCCCATCTTCACCCAAACTTCGAAATCGGCTACCTGGGCCCCGGTCAGCTTTTCGCCGTCCGGCGGCATGCGCAGGTCTTCATCCGTGTAGCGCACGGCCTTGATCAGCAGACTTTTATCAGGGTCGCCAGTCACAACAAGTGGGCCGGAATCGCCGCCTTTGAGCAACCCCTCCTGGCTGTCGAGCAGCAGTCCTCCCTTTGCCTTCTTGCTTTGCCGGTTGTGGCACTGATAACACTTGTTTGCCAGTAGCGGGCGAATGTTCTTTTCAAAGAACTCAACGCCCCTGGCGTCGCTACCGTCAGGAGGAGCGGCGCGGAGCATGGGAGACGCACCGGCAACCAACCACAGCGCCAGCCACAGCCAACTCGCTTTGCTCAGGTATGAACTTCGCACAGGATTCCTCCTTTAGCAGAGAATCACGAAAGCACGAAAGACGAAAACACGAAAGGAAAACGGTCATCCACTCTAAAACCAAGATCGGCTTATTTTTCGTGCTTTCGTCTTTCGTGCTTTCGTGATTCTTTTTGCATTTCAACCGCGTCAGGCAATCAGTTCCTTCACCACTTCACCGTACACGTCGGTGAGGCGAAAATCCCGGCTGGCGTGGCGGTAGGTCAGCTTGGTGTGATCAAAACCGAGCAGGTGCAGAATCGTGGCGTGCAGGTCGTGTACGTGGACCTTCTTTTCGACTGCCGCGAAGCCGAATTCGTCGGTGGCGCCATGCACGTACCCGCCCTTGACGCCGCCGCCTGCCAGCCACATGGTGAAGCCGTGATTGTTGTGGTCGCGACCCTTCCCCTTCGTGTTATTGGGGAGGCCCATCGGCAATTCCACGGTCGGGGTGCGGCCGAACTCCCCTCCCCAAATGACCAGGGTGTCGTCGAGCATGCCCTGCTGTTTGAGATCCTTCAGTAAGGCGGCGATCGCCTGATCGCACTGCCTGGCCAAACCGCGGTGGCCTTCTTCCAGGTTCTGGTGGTGGTCCCAATCGCTGCCGATCCAGGCCTGCACGAAGCGGACTCCCCGCTCGACCAGTCGGCGCGCGATTAGACACTGCCGGGCCTCGGCGCCTTCCCCGTACATTCGGCGGATCGACTCGGGTTCCCGATTGACGTCGAACGCCTCCGCTGCTTCCAGTTGCATGCGCGAGGCCAGTTCAAAGGACTGGATGCGGGCCTCGATCTGCTCGTTCTTGTCGCGCTCCTGGCGGTGACCTTCATTGAGTTCCCGCAAGAGTTCGAGTTGCCGGCTCTGGTCCGCGTTGGAAACACGCTGGTTGGTGGTATTCTCAATCAGTTTTTCGATCTGCGTATTCCGGGTGTCGATATAGGTTCCTTGGTAAGCGCCCGGCAGAAACCCTGCCTGCCAGTTTTGGGCGCCGCCGTTGCCTGGGTATCCGCCGGGACGCATGGCGACAAAGCCGGGGAGGTTTTGGTTCACACTGCCCAGACCATAGGTCGCCCAGGATCCGACACTGGGCCGGCTCAACCGCGAGTCTCCGCAGTTCATCAACAGGATCGACGGTACATGGTTGGGCACGTCTGTCTGCATGGAACGGATCACCGCGACGTCGTCGATGCACTCGCCGACGTGGGAAAAAATCTCACTGACTTCAATCCCGCTCTGACCGTAGCGCTGGAACTTGAAGGGCGACCTCATAACGGCGCCGGTTCGGCGTTCGGTTACCAGGTGCATGCTCTCGGGGAGTTCCTGGCCGTGGTATTTGTCGAGGGCCGGTTTGTGGTCGAAGGTATCGACGTGGGACGGACCGCCGTTCAAGAACAGGTGAATCACGCGTTTGGCCTTGGCGGCAAAGTGCGGTTGCCTCGGCGCCAGCGGGGAGTCGAGGTTGCCGGCCGAGCGCGTTGCGTCCCCGAACGCATCGCCCACTAAGCCTGTCAATGCCAGCGCACCCATACCCATGCCGCCGCGGCAGAGCAAGTCCCGGCGGGTCAGAAAGCGGTCTTCCCATCGTGGTTGGTCACGGCGCATCGGTTTCTCCTTCGAGTTAGGGAACTTCGAGCGAGACAGATAGAGGCAGGCCGGGGCAAGCGTCGAACTCGCCCCGGCGGGGGTCTGGTCACTCGTCAAGGTCCAACGTCTTGCCCAGCATTTCCTGCCACTGCTTTTTCTGGGCGTCCGTGAGGAGGGCCACGATTTGGTCCAAGTGTTCCTTCTTGATCTTCATCACCTTGGACCGAATCTCCTCGTGATTGCCGCCCGACTGGGCCTCTTTGATCAGGGGTGCGACCTTCTTTTGCAGGTCCTGGATCACCGCCATGAATTGCTTGCGTTGCTCGTCCGTGATCTTCAGGTCTTTCCCGCTCTCGTCGTCCCCGTTCAGCAAGACGACCGCCCCCACCTGTTGCAGCTCCAGCTGGCGCACGCGCTTGAGCTGCTCTTCCTTTAGGGTTTCTTTCAAGACCGCTGTTAGTTTCTCTCCCACCTTCTTTTGGTACGCTTTGTGTTCTTTCTCGCGCTCCTCCCCCTTCAGGTCTTGAAGCTTCTGGAAGAACTGCATGGCGTCCGGAAACAGTTCCTGAAGGTGTTTCTCCACCTTTTCTTTCTGCTCGTTGGTCAGCTTCAGGTCCGCCTGCACCTTATCGAGGAACACTAGGCAGGGACCGCCAAGGTTCTGCGCAAGCATTTTGCGCGCCTCCTCGGGGACGTCCTGGGCGGCAGCCCGCCCGCACACGAGGCCGACGAACACCAACACACCTACACCAACTTTCAATCTCTGCATGACTCTCTTTCCTTTCGCAATCGGATCGCTCCGGGGTGATGGACGTCGCCGCTTCGACGACGACGTCCGTGGACTAACCGTTCCTCTTGCTTCTAGTCTGGGGTGACAGCCTCCGCTACCGGGACTACAAATCGAATAAGACACTTTCGTCCACCGGCTTGCCCAGCATTTCCTTCCACTGCTTTTTCTGGGCATCCGTGAGCAGGTCCTCTAGCTTACCTTGGAGATCCGCGCGGAGTTTCATCACCTTGGGGCGAATCTCATCGGGGTTGGCGCCCTTGTGAATCTCTTCCATCTGCAGCGCGATCTTTTTCTCCGTCTGCTGGACTTCCGCCATGAATTGCTTCCGTTGCTCGTCCGTGACTTTCAGGTCTTTCCAAACCTCCCCATTCCCGACCAGCCCCTCCTTTTGCAGCTCCAGCTGGCCCAGGCGCTTGCGCTGGTCTTCGTTGAGGGTTTCCTTCAGCGCCGCTGCCAGTTTCTCCTGCGCCTTCTGACGGTAGGCTCCGAGTTCTTTCTTTCGCTCCTCCGGCTTCAGGCTGTTGATCTTCTCGAAGAACTTCGTCGCGTCCGGAAGCAGGTCTTTTAAGTATTGCTCCAGCTTTTCTTTCTGCTCCTTGGTCAGCTTCAGTTCCTCCTGTACTTTGTCATTGCGGACCACCAGGAAGGGGCCGCCGACGTCGTGCACCAGCTTTTCGCGGGTGCTCTGGGCGGCAGCCTGTGCGCACACGAGGCCGACGAACACCAACACACCTACACCTGCTGTTAGTCTCTTCATGGCTCTCTTTCCTTTCGCGATCGGATCGCTCAGGGGTGATGGACGTCCCCGCTTCGACGACGACATCCGGGGACTTAACGTTTCTCTTACTTCTCGTCTGGGGTGACAACCTCTCCGATTCTCCGTTGTCCAGGCTTCAAGGTTTCTCGCCCATCAGCTTCAGAATGGAATCCGCTGTCTTCTCGACTTCCTCGAAGTTCTTGGCTTTCAATTGTTCCTGCATTTTTTGCATGAGCGCGGCGGCCTCCTTGTTGCCGGCCTTCTCCATCCATGCGGGGAGTTCCTTCTGGATTTTGTGAATCTTGGGAGGCAGGCGTTCCTCGAGGGATGCCACCGTCTTCCCTTCGATCAGCGGGTCGCCTTTCAGAAACTTGCGATACGCCTGCAGGCTCTCTTCGCCCTCGGTGGCCACGCGGAAACCCATGTTCTTGTTGGCTTCGCCCCCGACTCCCCAGGACTGCACGTTGATCAGGGTGGCGCCGTGGTTGAACATCTTCGCCAGGTAGGTTTCCATGCCCATGCCCGTTTGTCCGGGTCCGCTTGAGGGCTGCATATTCGTCCCCTCGCAGGACGCCCAGCCCACCTGCTTGTGCTTGGCCACTTCCTCGTAAATGTCGTCGAAGACGCCCGGCTGCGGGTAGGTCGAAAAACCAGGCCGGTGGTATTTCCCGAAGGCCACGGAAGGAGGCGCAAAGTGATTGTGCTGCGAATACGTGATCTCCCCTTTGCGTTTCATATAGGTGACGTCCTTATCTTCGCCGTTGAATGCGCGGCGCGAGAGGAAGCAGGTGTGGGAGTAGATTTTTTGCGGGGAAACACCGGCGTCGGCGAGTCCTTTTGACCATAGTTCGATGAATTCCTGGACGACTTTTTCGCGCTCGAGGTCCATGTCCTGTGGCGGGTGTTCGCGACTGAAGCCTCGATTGAGCAGCGCGCGATATCCGAGATACTTGCCCGTCTTGAAATCCTGGCCGATCTCGGTCTCCGATCCGGCAATCACGCCCGCGAACAGCTCCGGCCTTTTGAGCTGCTCTAGCTGCTTCACGCCCGCCTGGATTGCCTTGCCCAAAAGGGCGGAGCGCTTCTGCACCTCCCGCTGGATCACTTTGCTGTTGAAACACATCTGCGGTGGCGCAGCGGACGGCTCCTTTCCCCAGTTCAGGAGTCGGCCCGTGCACGGCGTCCCGTCCCAGTCCAGGGTCTCCACGTTCTTCGGATCGCTCCACAGATCCTTGCGCTTTGCCCAGAACATGGAATCGTCGATATGGAAACCGACGGCCACATCGGTCTCAAGGGCCAGTTCAAATCCGAGCTTTATGAACTTGGTGGTCTCGGCGTCGCCATGATCAAAGCTGAGCTGCCCCAGCATGACGGCCAGTCGGGTCTGCGGGTCGCCTACGGCGCCGATCCGCTTTTTGATGTCCTCGATGTAGTCGCGAAGCACCGCCTTGTCCGGGAACCTGGCGGGTTGGGGGTTCTTCCCCTCGCCCATGGTGGCGCGTTTCGGATCGGGACCGTAGGTGAAGATCTGAAAGGCCAGATACCTGGTCTCCTTCTCCGCCTTCAAGGATTCGGGAGTCGCCGGCTTCTTTTCAGCAACCGGGGACGGCTGGGCCCAGGCGATGCTGGCGAACAGCACGGAACACACCACCACTGTCAGATTGCGCACGGTTCTTTCTCCTTGTTGGGTGATTCACCGGGTCAACTCGAACTTCCGCCGAATTGGGCGCGCATCCGGCGTCCACGGCTCACTTCCCATCCCGTGCTTTCTTAGTGGGGACCGGCTCGCCGATGATCCCGTAGCGGACGCCGCACTCCATGTCGATGCGGTGTCCTCCCAGCAGAGACGCCACCAGATTCTCCTCCTTGCCGTGCGCTGACTGGAACTTGAGTTTCTCCTTGCCACCGGCGGACAGCACCAGCCGGGTCACGCGATCCCCGTCCATCTCGATGAAGCCGTGCCACTTGAGCTTGACCTCGTGCATGTCGCCCGGTCCCCCATTTGCCATCCTTTCGTCGATGAAGACTTCCGACTCACCCTCCACGCGCCAGAGGGTTACTCCGGGTGCTAACGCATCCCGGCTCGCCACCTTTTGCGCCTCGAAGTCGCACTTTTTCAATTCGCCTTTGCTGCGTCCGGGATTGTCGAGGGGCTGCACGTCCAGTACCCCCATGTAGGCGTGCGCCACTCACGGGCGCGTGAGTTCGAGCGGGAGCTTGACCGGGCCTTTGCCGGCATCCGCGAGAGCCTTGGCCAGCTTTTTCTGCGTCTGGACCTCGATGTGTAATCGATCCTCGATGTAGTTCGCCTGCCGCGCGGTGTCGGCTACCGGCTTGCCGTCCTTGTCCAGCGCCCGGCCGAACAGACGGGCAACGACCGTTCCCTTCGGACGCAGGTTCCACGCCGGGCAGGTTTCCTTGTCGGGATGCCCCTGCGGGATCGGCGACGTGCGCGCTTCCGTCTGGTAATCCTCCAGGCGCTCTTTGGGATAATTCATATAGCGTTCCGTCGTGACGGGTTTTTGACCGTCAGGATTCTTGCGAAAACGCACCAGGGCATAGTCCAAGAATGTCAGAATGCTCTCGTCCCTGTTCATCGTCCAAGCAAGGGCCTGCCCCCCGGCGTTGATGACACACAGTCCCTGCGGTAGCACCTGAGAGCGGTACAGGTTCCGAAAGATCTTGACCTCTTCGCCCGACGATAGCGGGTGAAAGAAGTCGGGGGTTGCTTCGTTACCGATATAGATGGGTACGAACTCCTTGTTGAGGCGTTCGACGACCTTGGGATTGGCAATGACCATCTCACGGATGGCCCCGGCGAATCCTCAGCAGCGGCCATCGGCCGGCGCCCCGCCGAGCACCCAGAGAAACACGGGCTTCTTGTCCCGGGCAGACTCCTTCAGGGCGTCGAGCAGGCAGGTTCTCCACTCGACTTTTCTCCAGGCGACCTTGGCATCGCGCAAGGCCTCGATCTCGGCCTTGAGGGCTTCGGGAGTCGCCGGCTTCTTCACGGGAACCGGGGACGGCTGGGCCCAGGCGATACTGGCGAACAGCACGGCACACACGATCATGGTAATTCTGAACATGGTTTTCTCCTTCTGGAATGAAATAAACCAACCAGTCTGTCTGTTATTACCTAAGAAGAAACCGCCAGGTTTCACGGCTCCAGGCATTTCTTCAGGTGCTCTTTCAAATAGGCCAATTGACGGGGGAGTAGTTTCGCGTCGCCGAGGGTGCGGGCCTGCATGATCGCCCCTTCGATGACCGTGACGATGTACCGGGCCAACTCGCTGGTATTCGTCCGCCGCGTCACGCGCCCCTGCCGCGCCGCCGCCTCCAGGTGGGGGAGAAACTCCTGGGCCATCTCGTCGAAACACTCGGCCAGACGTTTCCGAAAACCATCGTGACAATCGCTGAGGGCCGTACTCATGTTGCCGATGATGCAGCCCCCTTTGCAGCCCTCCCGGCGGCGGACCATTTCCTGGACGGCGTCCAGCCGCCGAAAGACTTGCTGAAGCGGATCAACCTGTTTGGCAAGCGGCAATTCTTGCTCAATCACATCAAGCAGTTGTCGGCGTTGCTCCATGTGCCAGTCTAGCACCGCGAAGCCCAAGTCCTCCCGGTCACGGAAATGGTGGAAGAACGCGCCCTTGGTCACCTGTGCGGCGTACAGAACCTCTTCCAGCTTCGCGTCGTGATACCCCTTGAGAGCGAACAGGCGGGCCGCCGCCTGGAGGATCTTCTCTCGGGTTGCCAGCGCTCGCGGTTGCTTGACGTCTTTCATTGGCCGTTTCACAATACAGGGTGGTTGGTTTGTTATCGTAGCCGCTTCGGGTGCGTCGGTCAAGTGACTTGGAACGTGTTTTCGGGAGCGAAACTTTCCCGCCGAGCAAAGGGTATCTAATCGAAGGCAGCGAGTTCAGAGTTGCCAACTGGTGGGCTCAGGTTTTCCCCCCGTACTTTCTCAAGAGCCCAGCGGCTATTCAACAACTGAGGAGAAGAACGCATGTCAAAGGACGTAGACATGTCGAAGAACGTGGGACATACGCGCGTCCGGAGATGGCGGAGCTTGGGGTTCACAATCGCCCTGATGGTCGGAATCGGACTCGCCGCCTACCTCGCGCGGTTCCTGTTGCCGACGTCCTTGGCAGCGGATCTACCCAAGACCATCGAGTCGGCCGCCTGTAACAAGGCCCCTACCATCGACGGCGTTCTTGGCGAGGAGGAGTGGAACGAGGCCGCGACCATCAAGTTCGACATGCCCATGATCCAAGTCAAGCCGGCGGCCGTGAAGGAGAAACGCGCCTGCGAGCTTCGCGTGATGAACTCGGCCAACGCTCTGTACATCGCCCTCCGCGTGCCCAACGCCGCCGTCCACAAGAGCCTGGAGCCCCTTGAGCTCGACATGGCCAGCCTCGCCTTTTGCCAGGGCAAGGACGTGGCCAAAGGCGACCTCCGCAAGGTTTTGGCCGTCGGTATGTATGTGGACAAGCACGTCGTCGAGCCGGGCAAGGACGAAGACGACCCGCGGCATGCCGGGCGTGGCGCCGTCGCCTACGACAAGGGCTACTACACCTTTGAATGGGCCGTGCCGCTCAACGACCTGCGGGCCAAGCCCGGCGATGAGTTCCGCTTCAACATCGCCTTTTTCGACTGCTACCGGGACAACCTGAAAGATACCCAAGTCGGCGGTATGTTCGGCGCCGACCTCAACAAGGCGACCGCCTGGGGCACGTTGCGGCTGGCCGATAAGGTGACTTTCACCAAGGATCCCGAAGGTCGGGCGACGATGGGCGGCAGCTCGGGAGCGGCCGCCGCTTTCACGATGGCCTGGTTCCGGCCGGACCTTTACCGCCGTGTGCTGAGCTATTCCGGCACTTATGTCGATCAACAATCTCCGATGAACCCCCAGTCGCCGCACGGCGCCTGGGAATACCACGAACACCTGATCCGGATGAGCGACGCCAAGCCCTTGAGAGTGTGGTTGGAAGTCGGCGAGAAGGACAACGGCTGGGACAAGGACGAACAGTCCTACCACAACTGGGTTCTCGCCAATGATCGCATGGCCGCGGCATTGAAGGAGAAGAAATATCACTACCGCTACGTATTCGCGTCCGGCGCCGGGCATGTGGACGGCAAGGCCGTGAATCAGACTCTTCCCGAAGCGATGCTTTGGTTGTGGCAGGGTTATCCAATCAAGTGAAGTACGAACGGGCGCGGGCTTGGCTTGGTCCGCGTCGTTCGTTTCGTCAGCGCGGCTTGGCCTCGGTTGCGTTGATCCGAAAGGCGTCCATAAAGTAGTCCGCCGCTTTCGGATTGAGAAACTCCGGCTTACTCGCTACCTTCACCTGATACAGACGCCGCCCCTCCCAGAAGAGGCGGGAGCGGATGAACCCCATCCCTTCCACTTCGACGAGGAACTCACGTCCCTTCCGGCCCCCAAGTTCTATCGCGGTTTCGCCGGACAGTTTGGGCGTCAGCCCCTTCGCCTTGATACCCGTAATTACGCTGTTTCGGCCAAAGTCGAGGCGCTCTTCGTCCGTCGGCGGAAATATGCCTTCAGCCGGGAAGTCCGCGACGGCGACGCCGAACTGACTCACTCCGCCCTCCACGGCCAGAACCTGATGGCTGACGGAGGGTACGGGGCCGGGAATCGAAGCCTCGGACTCAACTGGCTCACCGGGCAGCATTACTGAATAACCCCATTGGCCGGAAGTAAACTGCTTCCAACCGGTCGCCTCACGGACGGCCGCCGGATCGATGTCCCAAAGTACTAAGTTCGCAACGAACGCTATCTGAAATTCAGAGTCATGGAGTAGAGGAAGTATAGCCGGTACGGAGGAATGTGCGCTAGGCCCATATCGGGCGAGGCCATTGAGGGCTGTAAGCCTCGCCTGTGGATCAGGGTCGGCAAGGGCCTGCGTAAGCGCCTCGCGGATTTTATCAAGCCTGGGGTTGCCCACCGATAGGAAATAGAGTGCGGGCTTGCGGACATTCGGGTCAGGGTCACGGGCGCATTCGAGCATTACGTTAAGCGCTGCTTCCTTGGGATAAAACCCGCCCGTACCTTTGGGATAGGGCGGTTTGTCCCCCGCCGCTCGCAGCACTTCTTTCCAATAGCTGGCGGGCCGCCATCGGAAGAACGGCTCTCCCGCCAGCCAACCCCGCGCGACACGGTTCGGCTCGAAAATCGCGCCGACTATGGCACCTAGCAACAGGAGACACGCCAAAGCGGCAAGCCATCGTCGGCGCTTCTTCACGTCTTTCCCTTGCCCGTCTCGATAGAAGATGGAACGGCCGCTTCTCGCGCCGCTTCGCGTCGAGACATCAACCATTCTAGCCATCGCTCCATGCCATCGCCGGTTTTCGCCGACGCCTCGAATATCTCCATACCGGGCCGCACCGCCTGAATGCTGCGATATGCGGCGGCTCGGTCGAACTCCACGGCCGCAGACAGATCAGTCTTGGTGATAAGGGCCGCGTCTGCCGTGTTGAAGATTGTCGGATATTTAAGGGGTTTGTCCTCCCCTTCGGTCACGGAGAAAAGCACGACGCGCAGATCCTCGCCGAGGTCGAACGTAGACGGGCAAACCAGATTGCCGACGTTCTCAATGAACAGGAAGTCTAAATTCTCCGGCTGCCAGCCTTCCAGGGCGGACGCGACCATCGCCGCTTCCAGATGACAGACGGTGCCGGTAACGATCTGCTTGACCGGCGTTTGGCTGCGCGCCAGCCGGACGGCGTCGTTGTCGGTTGCCAGGTCGCCGACGAGGGCGGCGACGCGGTAGTGTTCGCGCAGTGAACCGAGTACCCGCTCCAGGAAGGCCGTCTTGCCCGCGCCGGGGCTGGACACCATGCTGACGACGAAGACCCCATCCTCATGGAAGCGCGCCCGCAAGGCGCGGGCGGCCACGTCGTTCTGCTTCAGGACGTTCTGCCGAACCTGCACCAGGCGCGTTTCGTTCATGTCTCGATCTCGAGGGCAACGACTTCCAGCTCGCGGCCGCGGACGACCTGGGGCGTCGGGGCGCCGCATACGGGGCAGCGAAGCTCCTGCATGGACGGTAAGCCGCGCTCAGCAGCGCAGGCGTCGCAATAGACCACGACCGGAACCTCCTCAATAATCAGCTCGGAGTCCGGCAGCGGCGAGCCTTCGCGGGCCAGCTCGTAGGCCGACAGCAGCGCCGCCTTGACAACGCCGGATAGTGGGCCTAGTTTCAGGTGGACGGCAACGACGCGGCCGCCCTGGCGCTCGGCCTCCTCCGCCGCCATGTCCACGATGCTCAGGGCGATGGACAGCTCGTGCATGGCTCTCCCGCGGGCCGCTTTCACATACTGCGCATTTTCATGTAGCGAATTAGGTCAGGCCCCAGGTAGTACCAGACAAGGGCGGCCGCCCCGACCACGACCGCGCCCGTGATCAGCAGACCGGACGACGACAGGCCGCCGTCTCCCTTCCGCTCCATTTGCTGGTAGGGGTACTGCGGATTCTGGTACAGGGACTCCGACATCGAAGAGGACATAACGGAACCTCCGTTGCAAGGGTTTTACCAGCCCCGAGCGCGAGCGAGGG
>DHJA01000227.1:16788-23794 GCA_002404095.1 Planctomycetaceae bacterium UBA4732
AGCCCCGAGCGCGAGCGAGGGGTTTCGCTCAACCCCTCGCTCGCGCTCGGGGCTGGTGGTTTGAAACGATGAACTTCTCCACTAGCGACTCGATCAGCCGGACCGCCTCGTTCACGGCGGCCCGCACCGGCTCGCTCATTTCCATGCGCATGTCGTCCGCCTCGTCCATCGGCGTCGGCTCGCAGCCGACCAGTAGCAGGCGATCCACATGCGCGCCCATCGCCGCGGCCAAGCGTAGGACCTTTACCGGGTCCATATTGTGGCCTTCGATCAGGACGCCCGCCTCACCGGATGCCGACAACGCGCCGACGTCCGGCTCGATGACGTAGAGCGCGCCGGGCCGTCCGCCGCGCGGCGTCGCGTCCACCAGGACGACGGTTTCATAGCCGTCGAGGAGGGCGTAGGTCAGGTCCAGCCCGCGTATGCCGAAATCGACCACGCGCACCCCGTCCGGCAGCGGCCGTCGCGCCAGCCGCTGGACGACCTCGACGCCGAAGGCGTCGTCGCCCAGGAAGATGTTGCCGACGCCGGCGATTAGAATGCGCGGCTGATTCATCGCCCCTCCGCTTAGAAGAGGTCCTATAGGTCCTATAGGACTTATAGGACTTATAGGACCTATTTTTGTCCTTCCTCTTTCCAGGCCACGAGGTCGAATGACACCTTTAACGGGTCTTTTAACTTGATTGTACCGCCGAGCGCGACCACTGGCCGCATGTGATACTCGGACTGAGGCAACGCGAACTCGCCGGCCAAGCGAACGCCGTCAGAGTACAGGGTCAGCCGGCCGTGAATCTGTTGAGGTCGGACGATTCCGTGCAGCGTCATCCGCCCTGTAATCCGCACTGGCATTTCATCGCCGCTACGAGGGCCGACCGTGACCTCGCCGCTCTCGAAGGCGATCTCCGGATACGCGGCGACTTCCAGCGTCTCTTGCCGCATTGTGTCCTCGATCTGCTTGCGATCCGAGGCGCTTACCTTGTCCATCAACTGGAGCGAGTCGGCCCGAACTGTGATCCGAACCGAGGCCCCTTCGGCGGGCGCGTCTGGATCGAACTGCACCTCGCCAGCGAAACCGTTCACGGCGAAGGTCGGGCTGTGGCCGAGGAATGAGAACATCCCCGCGACGAACGCTTGCACGGTAAAGCGGCTATGGGTGGGATCGAGCCGGTAGCGGGCCGTCATATCGCGCGACTCCGTTCGGACAGCGGTTCCACCTCGTCGGGCTGGAAGAAGAAGCGGTGCCCCGGCTGGCGCAGTGCTCCAAGATCACGGCCAGGGTCGTCGTCCACGGTCACAGCCAGATAAACGCGACCTTCAAAGTCCTGTTCAATGGACTCGACGGTCGCTGTCATCCCGGCCAGCGCCAGGTCCATGATGTCGGCGCCGCCGCGCGGGCGCAGCCGGACGCGGTCGCCGGCCCGGACCTCGGAATGGCCGATGTGGACGCATTCCAGCTTGCGCTGGTCAGCTTCCGGGTTCCAGTCCGTCATGCCTATTATCCCCCTCGAATGGCCGCACTACGCGCATCGCGCCGTGCAACCGCGACATCTCTTCGCCGCCCAGCGATTCCGTCCGCGCTAGTAACTCGCGGGCGCGGCCGTCTACGGCGGCCATCGCCCCCTTCTCCTCATCCGTAAGGGTCAGAATGCGCAATGTCAAAATCTCGTCGATCTCGCCGCCGTCGAAGAAGTCGCCTTGGCTCTCCGGTGCCACCTGCGGGTAATCGTACAAAATGATCGGCGACGACAGCATAACATCCTTACTTCCCGCTTCGCCTGCCAGCACCGGCCAGACGCCGACGTTGCGGCACGCGGCAGCGGCCTCGCGCCATTCGTCCGGCGGCTCCAGCAACGACACGAATTCGCCTCCGCGGACGCCAAGGAGGATGTGCGTCGAAACCAGCGTACGCAACAAAACGTCATCGCGATCCGCCCCGCCGGTGCCGTCGAGTGGCGTGCGGTTCAGGACGCAAAGCGTCAGCCGAAACAATCCTTCTCCCACGGCCGCGGCGGTCGCCTCGATCTCCCCTTCGACGGCCTGCTGCTCGCGCGCCAACACGCCCACCACCTTCCCGTCTGACTCGCGCAACGGCTCAAACCAGCTTCGTCCGCGAAACATAAACTTCTGGCGATGGGGGCGATCCAGTATGTCCTTTATTGGCAGACTATCCAAAACTACTTCGCGCTCCTCGGCCTCCTGCCAGCTGTGGTACAGACCTTCGCCGACCCGCAGCACATCGACGGGCCGGTACGACGGCGGCCCGTCGGTCGTCCAATCCGCCAGGGGCGGCTCGACGACCCCGACGACGCGGGCCGTCAGATGCAGAAAGCGCACCACTGCCTCGACCGTCGTGGCATGATCGCCGTGAACCAGACACTCCGTCTGGTTACTCCAAGCGTCGGCGCCGGCCTGCGCCCGGCTGTACGACTCGGGATACAGCCCGCCAAAGGTCCACCGCTGGCGGTTCTTGACCGAAGGCCGATACGGATAGAGGATATATCCTTCATACAGCACGGCGTCGGCGATACGGGCTACTTGTGCGCGATTCATGTTTCAATCCGCCCCCGGCCCGGAGGACAGGGGAAAGGTCGTCTGTTCGGCCACAGACAACAGCCGTTCCAACGCCTTTTCCCAGGTCGGCAATCCCTGAAGGCTCTTGTAGCGCGCCAGCTGGTCGAATACGTCCTTATGAAGACAAAGCCACGCGCTATTAGGGTAATAATGGTCCATCATGTCCTGCCACGTCGCCGCTGGCAGTCGGTAGTACGCTTCCTTCTCCCAGGAAATCTGCGTCGCCTGAAGCGCCCCGTCCGCCTCCTCGTAAAAGATTGTGCCACTGAAAAGAAAACAGAGCGGTATTTCGCCGCCCTCCAAACCGCCGAAATACTTGGTCGCGGCCTGGCTGAAGTCGTAGCTGCACGGCACCGGCAGGTCGGCCACCGTCTTCCCATTAAACGGCGGCACGACGGCGACGGCGTGCGTCCACAGCATCGGCTTCAGCGTTTGGCCCCAGCGTTCCGGCGTGCCGAATAGGTCGAGCAACCGCTGTCGCTCCCCATCCGTATAGCGGCGCCGAGCCGGCTCGATGCGAATCTGACAGCGGAGTACCACCGTCTGAATCGGCGCCGGCGGCGATGCCGTTTCCGTCAAGCGCAGCTTGAACAATAACGACGGCGTCGCCGCGAAGCGCTGCGGTTCCACCCCTTCGACCTCGAAATGCAGGTCAGGCATGGGCCGCGCCCCCCGCCGGGCCGGAGCGCTCCTTGAGGCCGGCGAAGAACCGCGCAATCTCCTCCCACACGGTTTGTCCTCCGGCCAGCCCGCGCCAGTGCATACGGATCAACCCGGACAAGTGATAGCAGAGATCGATGCCTACGCGGTAGACCTCGCGCGTCTCGCCGACGCGGTTGACCAGCAGCGCCTCCACGTCCGGCTCCAACTCGCGCAGGATGGGATTGGCCTCGGTCAACTCCGTCCAGGCGTCCAGTCCCACTAGCGATTCCATCGTCCCGGCCGGACTTGGATAAAAGGCGACGACGCGCCCCGCCGTCGAACTGTGCAGGAAGAAAGCCAAGTTGATTGGCAGATGCAGCGCCTCCCACTCGTAGTCGGTCAGGCGAAAATTCGCCAGGAAATCGACGCGCCGCGGTACACGCCGGTATTTACTCCCTTCGCGATAGCAAAAGAGCAGGGCGCACGGGTCACAAGCGCACATCAAGCGCCGATCCGTCGGTTCGACGAGATGAGGATGCTCGTTTGCCAACGGCGCGTCGCACAACTCGCACCGCTCCACTGGCGCGCGCGGTTTAGCGAAGCGGCGAAGGGCGGCCAACGCGCTGAGGGCGGGATTGCCTTGTGAGTCCGGGTTCATGGAGCGTACCCTGTTATGTCACGCTGGCGGCATCTGCGGCATGGCCGGATCGATCGGCGCTTGCGCCGACGGGTTGATGCTGGTCGCATCGCGTGCCGTTCGTGTGCGTTTGGCGTTGTCGCGCCCCGGCTCACGGCCGTGAAGCCGGACGACTTCCTCTCCTTTGGGTACGCCCGGCGTATGCGCGGGCAACTGGGATTTCGCGTCGAGATATGCCATTGTTCGGTCCTCCTCGGATAAATGCGTTCGTGGATTCAAACTAACTGCAATGAAATACGCGCCGGGTCGTTTTCTGTTAACGGAACCTCCGGCAAGCCCTCGATTTCCACCGCCGCCGCGTCGGGCGCCTTGCCGGTAATCGCGTCCTCAATTGCCTGACGTATCGCCGCGGCCGACGATACGGAGCCACCCTCTACCCGCAACCGCACGACTCCGTCATCGACATCGATCAACTCGACCGCGCTTCCGTGCAACTGAAGGGTGGGCCGTACCTGCTCCAACGCCTCGCTGACGCGGTCTCTCAGTTCCAGGGGGTGCAGCCCATGCAGCAGCAATAGACCCCCCACAATCTCATCCCGGACGCAGGCGTCGAGTACCGTCCGCCCGGTTTCTCCCGCCGCCTCCAGATGCGCGAAGATGCGCTCCAGACCGGCGCCGTGCAGACCGAGAACGGCCTGCACCAGAGCGCGGCCGTGGGCCTGCGCGGCGGGGTCGGCGATGCGCGCCGATTCCTGCAACAGGGTATCGAGACGGCGCAATTCCGTCTGGAACTCTTTCGCGTCGAGCGTGGCCGGCATTCGCGTCTCCTCACACTAAAACCCGAAGCGCAAGCGAGGTTTCGACCACGTCTCTCGCTGGGTGCCATGCTTTCGCGGCCTGTTTTCTGCACCGTCACGCCGTCTAAGCCGCCGCGAAAGCATGACTCCCGCGCGAGGACTCATGCTTTCGCGGGGCTGTGACCGGACATAGTCTCTGAACCGGCCCGCGAAAGCATGGCACCCCCGATTAGCATCCTCGCTTGCGCTTCGGGTTAGTATCACTCACTGCGCCCCGAACATTGGCAAGTGGTTCACGTCCAATTCCTTGCCGCCGCCCAGATACATATGGACGCCGCACGGCATGCACGGGTCGAAGCTGCGCACCGCGCGCATGATGTCGATGCCCTTGAACTTGTCCGGGCCGTTCTCCTCGAAAATTGGCGTGTTCTGCACCGCGTCCTCATACGGCCCCGGCGTCCCATAGATGTCGCGCGGGCTGGCGTTCCACGGCGTCGGCGGATACGGATGGTAATTGGCGATTTTGCCGTCGCGGATGACGACGTGATGCGACAATACGCCGCGCACCGCCTCGTGGAAGCCGCAGCCGATGGCGTTCTCCGGCACCTTGAACTCCGACCACGTCCGCGTCCGGCCTGCGTGTAGATCCGCCAGCGCCTTCTCGGCGAAGTGCAGCGCCGCCGCCGCTGCGTAGGCCTGGAAGTATGTCCGCGCCCGGTCGCGCTCGATGGCGTTGCTCCATTTCGGAATCTTCCACTCGAACTCGACTTCCGGCAGCATCATCGTTTTGGGCAGGTAAATCTTGACGCTGTGGCCGGTCGCCTTGATGTAGCCGATGTCCACCAGCCCCGCCAGAGCCGTAGACCAGAGCCGGGCGATCGGGCCGCCGCCGGTGTCGAGCGCCAGATGGTCGCCCGTCCGCTTATCGAACCAACGCGGCGACATGACCCAAGTGTACTTGCCGTCGAAGTCGCGCTTTTGAGGCCGCGGCGTCGTGGTCTGATTCCACGGATGATTCCGGTCCACCGGGTTGCCCAGCGGGTCGTTCTTGACGAACATCTCCTGGTCCTGCCAGCTATCGTAGTAAGACGATCCCAGAAGGATGCGAATGCCGAGGTTGATGTCCACCAGATTATGCGTGACCGCTTGGCCGTCCACGATGACGCCGGGCGTGACGTACATCGCCTTGCCCCACGCGTCCATGTTCTCGTATTTGTAACCGCACACGTCGGGGTCGTTCCACGATCCCCAACAGCCGAGCAGGGTGCGGCGATAGCCGACCATCTCGTAGCCGGGCAGCGCTTCGTAGAAGAAGTCGAACAGATCGTCGTGCAGCGGCACCACCTTCTTCATGAACTCGACGTACTTCATCAGTCGGACAATGTAGTCGGTGAAGAGCTGCTGCGTTGGCACGGTGCCGACGCCGCCAGGGTAGAGCGTCGAAGGATGGACGTGCCGGCCTTCCATGAGGCAGAACATTTCGCGCGTCAGCCGGCTCATTTGCAGGGCTTCGCGGTAGAAGTCGCCGGTGAATGGGTTGAGCGAGACCATGATGTCGGCGATGGTCTTAAAGTGGTGCAGGTTGGCGTGCGGCGCCGGCGTGCGCTGGGCCTTGTCCCACACTTTCGGGTTGGTCTCCTTGACCATGCGTTCGCAGAAGTCCACGCCGACGAGGTTGTCCTGGTAGATGTTGTGGTCGAACATATACTCGGCGGCTTCGCCGAGGTTGACGATCCACTCGGCCATGCTGGGTGGACGGACGCCGAAGGCCATCTGCTGGGCGTAGCAGGCGCAGGTGGCGTGGTTGTCGCCGCAGATGCCGCAGATACGGCTGGTGATGAAGTGGGCGTCGCGCGGGTCTTTGCCCTTCATGAAGATGCTGTAGCCGCGGAAGATCGACGACGTGCTATGGCACTCGGCAACCTGCTTGTTGGCGAAGTCGATCTTGGTGTAGATGCCGAGGCTGCCGACGATGCGGGTGATGGGATCCCATGACATCTCGACCAGCTTGCGGGTTTCGGACGAAGATTGCGATTTCGGTGCGATTACGGTGGCCATTAACGGTTTCTCCTATGGAACACGAAACGCCGTTTAACCGCGACCCGAAGGGGAGCGCGTTGCCCCCGCGCTCCCCTTCGGGTCGCGGCTAAACGGAGTCGTGGAATCTCTAGTTGCGCCCATACGTCGTAGGATGATACCCGGTCGTCAGTTCGGGGCCGCGATGCCGCCACTTCGTTTCTTTGTTGATCGTTTCGTTGGTGATGCCGCGCAGCGTGCGAATGGTTCGTCCGTACAAGCTGATGAGGGTCGAAGAGAGGATGCCTCCAGGCGGCTCGTCCATGAACGGCATGAACTTGTC
>DHJA01000178.1:0-313 GCA_002404095.1 Planctomycetaceae bacterium UBA4732
GCGACGTGCAGCACTGGTGGCACCCGCCGCGCGGGGCCGGCGTTCGCACACGGTGTTCCGACGACTATCTGTGGCTGCCGTTCGCCGTCGCCCATTACGTCGCCGTCACTGGCGACGCGGCCGTCCTCGAAGAGCGGGTGCCATTCCTTCAGGCGCCGGTCTTACGCCCCGATCAAGAGGAAGATTATCGCACACCGGACGTGTCGGCCGAAACCGGGACGGTGTATGAGCATTGCGTTCGCGCTGTGGAACACGGATTGACGTTCGGCCCGCACGGACTGCCGCTGATGGGCACCGGCGATTGGAACGACGG
>DHJA01000178.1:443-820 GCA_002404095.1 Planctomycetaceae bacterium UBA4732
GGCGATTGGAACGACGGCATGAACCGCGTCGGCGTGGGCGGCCGCGGCGAAAGCGTCTGGAACGGCTGGTTCCTGCTGACGGTCCTGCGGCCGTGGGCGGACTGGGCGGAGGCGCGCGGCGATCCCGCGCGCGCGGTGCGTTGGCGTGAAGAGGCGGAGCGACTGCGGGCCGCGCTGGAGGAACACGCCTGGGACGGCCGTTGGTATCGCCGCGCCTACTTCGACGACGGCACACCGCTCGGCTCGGCGGAAAATGAGGAATGCCGGATCGACGGTATCGCTCAATCGTGGGCTGTGATCGCCGGCGCGGAGAGTGGCCGACTCGCTCCGCGAGTCGGGTCGCAAAGCCATTTGAACGTTGCCGACTCGCACCGCGA
>DHJA01000178.1:1026-12647 GCA_002404095.1 Planctomycetaceae bacterium UBA4732
CGCGGAGCGAGTGGCCAACAATCGTTGGAGCGAGCGCGGCAAGCGGTCGCATCGGCGGATGAAATGTTGGTGCGTCAGGCGGACGGACTGATCCTGCTGTTCACGCCGCCGTTCGACAAGGGAAAGCTCGATCCCGGATACATTAAGGGGTATGTACCCGGCATCCGCGAGAACGGCGGCCAATACACTCATGGCGTGGCCTGGCTCGTCCAAGCGTCGGCTCTGCTGGGACAACGCGAGCGCGCGATGGAATTGTTTGACCTGCTCAACCCGATTCATCACGGCGACGCGCGCGACAAGGTAAGCCGATATAAGACGGAACCCTATGTGCTGGCCGGCGACGTATACGGTGAGCCGCCCCTCACTGGGCGCGGCGGCTGGACGTGGTACACCGGCTCGGCGAGCTGGCTGTACCGCATCGCCTTAGAAGACATCTTGGGTTTCCACCTGCGCGGCAACAAGCTGACGTTGGCGCCGTGCGTACCGGCAAATTGGCCGAGTTACGAGATAACCTATAAATACAAATCGGCAACGTATCAAATCCTGATCGAGAACACGCCGGGGGGGAGCGGCGCCGTGCGAAGCGTCACGGTGGATGGGGTCGCGGCGCCGGGCGGCGTCATTGAGCTGGCCGACGACGGCAGGCGGCGCGATGTGCGTGTAGTGCTGGGGTAAGTCCAGGTCGGCGAGAGCGTCTTGGGAAAGGCCGTCCGATGCGAAAGAACGAAAAAGATCTGCTTAATGAACTTATGGCCGCCGCCGTGCAGGACCAACCAAAAGCACGTCGGCTGCTTAAGAGATGCCCGGAACTCCTCCAGGCTCGCCGCGGCCTTGGTGAAACCGCACTACACTATCTGGCAATCGAAAACTACACGGAAGGAGTCCGCTTCCTCGCCCAGGCGGGGGCGGACGTGAATACCAAGGATGAATTCGGTGATACGCCGTTGCTCCATGCCGCACAACTTGGCCACGAAGAGATGGTGCGTATACTACTCCGCTTTAGCGCTAATCCGAACGCGCAGTCCGAAACGATGGATAATGTCCTCCATTGTGCCGTCGGTTCTGGCAGCGCATCCATCGTGGACGCATTGCTCCAGGCCGGAGCCGATCCTCATTACCGCACCGAGTTAGACGAGACCCTGTTCAGCGTTCTGCCGACGCCCGGAACAAAGCGTGAAGCGATTCTTGCCGTCCTGAAAAAGCATGGAATCAGCAAGAGCGAAGGTTAATTGCCGCGGGTGGTCTAGGAAGGAATCGTGTGCAAACGGTATTTCCAAACCGCGACGGGGGCGAGCGCGGCCGTCCGAAAAGCGCTGCGCCGCCTGGGCCATATCCTGCCTCCCCAGCGCGACTGACGGCCGGAAACGAGCTTGCGTTTCATGGGCCGTTTGAAGCAAAATAGCCGGCCGCTACAGCTTGGAATACAAGCCCTCGAACGAAAGCAAAGGAACAAGATGGCCCAACCATCTGGCCGTTGGATACCGCTGTCTTTGCCGCGCCGGTTTATCAGCGATCTGGTGTACTTCAGCAAGCTGGCGCCGCTGACGACAATGCAGCGCACCATGCGGTTGGCGGCCGTCGTCGAGGCGCGCCAGCGGACTCCGCCGCGACCCGGCTGGTGCGCGCTGTTTGTCAAGGCCTTCTCACTCGTGGCGGCGCAACGGCCGCCGCTGCGCCAAGCCTATATGCCGTGGCCGTGGCCGCACCTCTACGAACACCCCATCAGCATCGCCAGCGTTGCCGTCGAACGCCGCTACGGCGATGAAGACGCCGTCTTCTTCACCCATGTCCGAAACCCTCACGAACAAACCCTCGCGGCCATCGAAACGCATCTAGATCGCTGCAAAACAGAGCCGATTGAAAGCATCGCGCTGTTTCGGCGCATCCTGCAAACAAGCCGGTTGCCTTGGCCGCTGCGCCGATTCGTGTGGCGGTTCGGCCTGTATACTTCAGGCCGCCGTCGCGCGAGACACCTGGGCACGTTCGGCGTGAGCGTGACGGCGGGTTTGGGGGCGTCGGGTCTGGACCTGCTGACGCCACTGACGACGGCCCTGAATTACGGCGTTGTTTCGGCGGACGGCTCGGTGGGCGTGCGCCTGACGTATGACCACCGCGTCCTCGACGGCGGCACGGCGGCGCGGGCGCTGGCGGACATGGAGGAAGCGCTGAAAGGGGTTATTTTGGTGGAGTTAAATGGGATGGCTACGGACGCCGCGTCCTAACTCTCCATGGGCGTCTCCCAACCGTTCCCAGATCTCCAAAGCCAGGGCAACTCGCTGCTCCGAGCTGAGCCGGTCGATCCCCAGGTTTTTCCTAGTCGGAGCCATCGCCTCTTGCCTTCTATTTTACGCCTTTGATGCTGGCGTCGAACAGCAAGCGTTGCCCCGCCTTCACCAGCGCCAGCGTCAGCAGCGGGCCAAGTCGCCAGTCGCGCAAGCCCAGCCGCCCCGCCTCGCGGATGCGCTCCGCCGCCAGCTCGTATCGCCCCTTCTCAAACGCCGTTAGCCCCGCCAGCAATACCGTCTGTCGTAACGGCTCGTCCAGTTTGAACTCCGCCCGGCGAGCCGGGTCGATCTGATTCCAGCAGCGGATCGCTTCATCATAAGCGGCGCGGTCGAACGCCTGCCGGCCAAGCAGCGCCTTCGCATACGGCGCCGACGGACTGTTAACTGCGGCCGCCGCTTTCTGTAGCGATTGCCGGGCCGCGTCGTCGTTGTTCAAATGCACGTGCGCCCAAGCCATGACGTAATGACTCTCCGCTGTCAGCGCGGCATCGCTGATCGCGGCGCGTTCGCCAAGCTCAAGCGCCTTGGAGTAATCGCGCGCCGCCAGGCAGCAGACGGCGCCGAGGTAGTGGAACCGCGCGTCCTTCACCTCCGGCCGATCCATCCCATAGGCCTGTGCGGCCAGTCCTTCCCGGTCGCCGGTCGCCGACCGCACCGCCGCCAAACACCATAGGGCGTCCAGATTGTTCGGGTCGTGGCTCAGGCACTCCTGCAATAGCTTCACGGCATGCGCCAGCGCCTCGGGGTCTGGCGCTGCGTCCTGCACCGCCTTTTCACGGCTGAACCCCTCTTTGATCGCTAATCGAGCGCCTAGGAAGGCGACAGCGGCGCGTTGCCGGCCTTGCGTCAAACCTAGTGCTTGGTCGATGGCTTCGGCGCGGGCCAGGGCGTTGCCGCGCTGTTGCTCGATGATCGCTTGACGGATCACCGGCCACGGATCGACCGGGTTGAGGCGATGCCAGCCGGCCAGCAGCGCGGCCGCCCGGTCCATGTCGCCGCGATGGTAGTGCAGACAGGCCAGCCGGTCGTGCCCCGTAAGGCTCGGCGGCGCCAGGCGCAACAACACCTCCATGCACTCCAGGGCCGCATCTTTTCGCCCCGCCGCTTCCTCGCTGTGCGAGCGGGCCAACAGAAATTCCTCGCCTTTCGCCGGGTAATCGGCGCCAAGCGGCTCCGGGAAGCGGCCGGGATTCGCGTCCGCACTGCGCTTCAGATAGGTATATTCGGCGTCGTCGAAATCCCACTTTTGTTGAGCGAAATACTCTCTTGCCGGCGCTGCCTCGCGGAAAGCCAAGGCGAACAGGTTTAGGTCGTGCTCGCCGCGGAAGTCGTGCAGCGTCGCCGCGCGAACGTATAGCCATGCGTGAATCGGCTTCACCGCATCGGGATGGGTGGCGGCAAGCTGATGATAGGCCGCAGCCGCCTGCGCATTGACGGAGGCCACCGCCGCCAGCACGTCGCACAGCTGGGTTTGGTCCTCAGCGGGCAACGACGGCAGCAGCATCCGCGCCTCGGCGTGGACCGTGGACATCACGCCGGCCCACTCGGCGTTGCCGGTCTGCACGTACTTCGACAATAGCCGCACGGCCCAGGCCACGTTCTTCGGCTTGTCCTCCGGCTGCGTCGGCCGGCCCATCGCGCCGCACAGGGCGAGGTACGCGGCCGTGAACGGGTCTTTGGGCTGCTCCTGTTCCAGGGCGGCGCGGAGGTGTTTGTACGCCTGATCGTAGCGTTGCTGCCGGGCGAGAGACAAACCGACGCCGCGCAGCAGCGCCGGCGTCGGGGCCGTCTCCTGCAACAGCTTGTGGAATAGGTCGGCCGCTTCCTGAAACGCGCCCTGACGATAATGCGCCTGCGCCAGGGCGAATTGCCCTTCGCGGAGGATCGCGCCCAGGTCGCCGCCGAGTACCGGACAAACGAAAGGGTGTTTCGACGCCAAGCGGCGGATGTAGGATCGACCTTCGGGGAACGCCTCGACCCATGCCCGTTGCGGAGTCGGACTCCACAATGGCAGTCCGCGCGATCCGAGGGCGCGTTGCAGGGCGCGCAGAGCCAAGCCGCTGTCGCCGTTAGCCGCCACTAGGGCCACGCCCATCTGCCATGTCACGAACGGACAGCCGGCGTCGATACGGTTGGCTTCGCCGAGATAGCGCAAGGCTTCCTGCGACCGGCCGACGCGGTGCAGCACCGCCCCGATATAGAATGCAGGGTCGATGGCTTGCTTGCCCGCCTGCTCAAAGGCCGTCGTCAACGCGGCGAGGGTTTGGTCGATCTCACCGCGACGGTAGTAGCAGAGCGCCCTCCAAAACACCGCTTCCGGGCAAGGCGTCTGCAAGGTCTCGATACGCGCCGTGAGTTCGAGGACGGCGTCTGTGCCGTCGGCCCCGCCGGCGAACTGTCGCCGGGCCTCGGCCAGCATGGCGTCCACGACGCGGGCGCGGGCGTCGGCCTCCGGGCCGCCCAACACTGACGCGGCCTTGAGGCTGTGTTCCAGGGCTGCTTCGTATTGCTTGTCTTTTAGGGCGGCGTCCGTCGCCGCCTGGCGCGCTTCGCCGTTGAGATTGCGGAGTTTTTCTTGCCAAATAGGTGGTAGGCGGGTGTTTTGCAATGACACGGCGGTCGTCAAAGCGCCTTGCCAATCGCCTTGATCGAGTGCGCGTTGCGCCCGGCTAAAGGCGCGCGAGCGGACGGGGCCGGAGCCGAGAAGCAGCCAAAACCCCGCCAGGAGGGCGAGGCCAACGATGAGAGCGCTAGGGACGGCAACGTAAATCGACCACATGCCATTCTTCCTGGTTCCCACGCTCTGCGTGGGAACGCCGCCCGGACGCTCTGCGTCCCGAACCCTGGAGCCGCTGAACCGAGCCGGACGCGACGCAGAGCGTCGCACCCGTGGGTTCCCACGCAGAGCGTGGGAACCAGGGGCTAACTTGCCCCACGCAGCGTATCGCAATCACGACGATCCTTCAAGCAGCTCGGCGCCGCCGCCCGTTGATTGCCTTCGGCCTTGCGTAAGCTGCTCCTCGATTTTGTGAACCTCGGCGCCAAGTCGTCGCGCGTCGCGGACGACGGCCGTCGGCTCCGATTTCATCCGTTGCGTGAAACCTCGCGCCTGCCCGGCGATCTCGGTCAAGCGCGGTTCCAGGTCGATCCGTTGCTTGGCGCGTACCTGCTTCCAGACCGTCGCCAAGTAATCGCGAAAACGCGCAACAGAATCCTTCGCTTCCTCTTCCGGCGGAAGTTGCGGCGCGGCCGGCCGCGGCAGAGCGTCGCGCTTCAACTGATCGAGATAGCCGACGTATTTTTCCAAGTTCTCACGGCACTCCTGGTAGAGTACCTGATTATTTTCCTCGTATGCTTGTTCGGCGTAGCGCTCTTGGGCGTGGACATGCTCGAACAATTCTTCGCGGGCGAGTCCCAGCGCGGTTGCCGCCTCGACGGCAAGGTCGAGACATCGCCGCACCAGCTGGGCGAATCGCGGCCACGGCGGGTCGAGCGACGGCTGAGCGACGGTCTGCTTCTGCGATACGCCCTGACCGAGCGCCGGGCCGGCGGACTGACAACGGATTGTCACTACCAGGCGGGCCGCCTCACGACCTACGCCATCGCACACGGTGAGTTCAAGGGAGTTGTCGGTTTCCGGTTGCAATTCCAAATCCTGCGCGAAGGAACCGCCGCCGTCGAGAAACGCCTCATCCGTCAACCCGGTAATGAGCGAGCGAATGCGCACCGAGCTGCCCTCCAGCCAACTCGCATCGGCTTCCGTCCGCACGGTTCCGATCAGGGTATACGCCGCGTCTCGCACGTTTGCCGGACTGGTCACTTGCAGTTCCAGGGCCGGCGGCTCGCCTTCTTTAAATGGCATCTCCGCGGCCCTCGATCCCGGAATACTCAATGATGCGCTGTCGGTGTCTTTGGGCTGCTGCCGGTCGAGCAGGAGGTGGATCATGGCCAACGTATCTAAAAAGCCACGGCCCCGAGGCGTGCGAATCACGCCGCGGGGCCGTGGACCAATCGGCGGCAAGCCGGCCGATTAATGGTTAAACTGGAACGCCTTCGAGTTAAGCAGCGCCCACACGAGGTCTTGCGCCCCCGGATGTCGCTTATCGACAGGCACGGCGAACTCTGCCAACTGATGCGCCAGCCGATTGTATTCCGCGTCCGTCGCTCGGAAGTCGCGCTTGAGTTCGGCTGCCTGCGCCGGCGTCCGTTTCTCCGGCGGAGTATTGAGGATCGCCGCGATCGGCGCCGGTGGGCCGTTCAGCAAAATCGGCGCTTTCGCCGTCGTTACGGAAATGCGGAACTTGCCGAGGTTGTGATCCTTGCCCGGGAACTTCTGCACCATCGTGATCGACAACTCCGCTCCGTTAGGGAAAGCGAGCGGAGTCTTGGTCTCGAAAACGGCCGTGTGCGCCTTGCCGAACTGGGGCGACACCGCCCAGCCTGTCGCCTCGTTGCCGTCGATGGCTCCGGCCACCGCCCAGGCGTCCTGTGAGAAATCGGCCTGGGCGTTGTGCAACGCCACCGGCGTGAAGGCGCCTGCCGCGCCCTCCGCCTTGGCGCTGACCTTGAACTCGTTGAGAACGAAGTTGCCGTTCGGCGCTCGACCCGGTCCCTGCGCCGGCAGACTCGGATCAGGCAGCGCTTCCAGACGCACGGCCGTCACGGTCGCCAGCTTCACCTTGGCATTCAGCGTATACATTCCCGGGAAGGCGTTCGTCCCCGTCGCCAAGACCGAGCCGTCCGGCTGCTTAGTCAAGATCGCGCCGCCCGCGGCCTTGGGGTTCTCCACATCAAGGACAGTCCAGACAGGTGTAGTCTGTAAATCCTTTTCCCATTGCGCCTGCCGGGCGTCGAGGCTCTTTTCATAAGCAGCCAGCTCGGCGACCCGTTTCGCGTGTTCCGTAACGGCGACGCTGTAGTCCGCCTCGCCGTCCTTGAACGCCTTGATCGCTTCGTTCAACTCGGCCGAGGTCGGCGGGCGACATAGGATGGACAAATACAACTCATCAATGATCTTGGCGTTGTCCTTCTCGGTAGTAAGGAGTTTGGCGATCCGGTTTGTCGGATCTTTGACGGCCTCGCCGACGACCGGGCCGTTTACCATGTTTAGCACCGGCCCCAGCATCATGGTTGTGGAGCGCTCGCACTCGCACACGGATTCGCGCGCCGGCTTGCCGAACAGGTCGAGGAAGCCGCCGGGCGCGTCCTGCTCGGAGTCGAGAAGCTGCGCGGCCCGCGCGCCTACCGCCAGGCCAGGCAAATGGCTCGCCGAACCCGTCGCCCGCTGGATCGAATCGTACAGCACCTCGGCCGGTAGGCGGCGTGGGATGGCGTGGGCGTAGTTCTGATCGTCGCCCTTGTTCCAGGGATTGGTGTTAATCGAGAGCTGGTAAGTGCGCGACTTGCAGATGGTACGCATCACTTCGCGGGTGTTGAAGCCGCCGGCGATGAATTCCTGGGTCAGGCGGTCGAGCAGCGGCGGGTTGGTCGCTGGGTTGCCGGCGCGGATGTCGTCCACCGGCTCGATGATGCCCACGCCGAGAAGATAGCTCCAGATACGGTTGACGTAACTCTTGGCGAAATAGGGGTTCTGCTTGGAGACCATCCAGTGGGCCAACTGCTCGCGGCGCGAGGCTGTCGGCGGCGCCAGGTCGGGGTGCATGAACGGGAATACGGGCGGAGCGATCGCGCCGGTGCGAGGATGCTTCACATCGCCCGCATTCGTATCGGAAATATCCTCCACCAGCGGAGCGGCGCCGTCTACGGCCGTGCCGCCGATCTTCTGGCCCTTAAACTTGGGGTCTTCCTTCCGGCCGACCTGTGCGAAGAACGCGGTCAGATCGTAATACTGGTTTTGCGTCCAACGCTCGAATGGGTGGTCGTGGCACTTATTGCAGTTGAAGCGCACGGCCAGGAACAGTTGCGTCGTGTTTTCCATGGCCGCGTCGGGGTCGCGCAGAATCTTGTAGTAGCTTGCTGGCGGGTTGTCGAGGTTCGACCCTGATCCCGTCAAAATGGCGTGAGCCAGCTGGTCATAGGGCATGTTGTCAGCGACCGCCTTGCGAATCCAGGCGCGGTACGCCGTCGCCCCTTGCGGGCCGAGGAACTTGCGGTTCACGTCGAGCAAATCGGCCCATTTATTGGTCCAGTATTCGATAAATTCAGGGCCGCCGATGAGCTTGTCCACCACCTCATCGCGCTTGACGCGCTGCGGCCGCGCGTCGGCCAAAAAGGCACGGACCACATCCGACGTAGGCGGCAAGCCGGTCAAGTCGAGGTTCACGCGGCGGATGAACTCCGCGTCGGTGCAGACATCGCCAGGCATCTCTTTGATAAGACGCAACTTGTCGTAAACGAGTGTGTCGATATAGTTGTACGCCGGCACGTCCTTCCAGGCGTAGCCGCTGCGGTCGCCCATGACGACAAGCGTGGCGGCGGAGTAGGCGCCTTCGTAGCGGGCCAGCACGGTCGATTCGCCGCGGCGCTCGGCCGTCAGCGTGCCTTGCCGGTCCACCGTGGCCACCTCCGTGTTGCTGCTATCGAGAAACGCCTCGGCCGTCACGTCGCGCACCTTGCCATCGGAGTAGGTCGCGTAGACCGACATCTGTTGCTTCATCTTGGGCAGCGGAATCACAGGACTTTTCGGCAAGACTTCGAGCTTGGTCACGCGCGGACTGGTCAGATCGAGTTTGACGCCTTCGGCGATCCACGAACGCAGCAATTCATACGGCGGGTCGCCCGGGTGGTAAAGGACGCCGCCGACGTGCGGTACGCCGCCGGACGGCTTGAGCAGCATCAGACTGGCGTCGGGAGCGGGGCGATTGAAGCGACGGCCTTCCAGGTCGTCGGTCAGCGAGCGGTGGTCGAGGACGGGATCGTAACCGCGAAGCGAGAGTTTGAAGCCGTTCTTGCCGTTCTGGGCGCCGTGACAGGTGCCAGCGTTACAGCCCATGCGCGACATGGTGGGCATCACATCACGGACAAAACTGACCTCATATTTATCTTTTAGTCCCGCCACTTTGACTGGGATCGCGGCCGTCTGTCCGGCAAGGCTGAATTTGAGTACGCCGTCGCCGTCGGCCGCCGGCCGCACCAATACGGTCGGACTCACATTGAGGTTGGCCGGCTTTTCAATCTGAGCCATGCGCGTAACGTCGAGGCGTTCGCCCGTGTCGAGGACGCCCGTCAACACGACCTGCGCGTACTGGTACGGAGTGTTCAAAGTGATGTTGGCCGGCTGGGCCTCGATCTTGACGAGCTTCGCCCCTGGCGGCAGCGTTTCGGCGGCACGGACGGCGGTACAGCACAAGGCCGCGACGAAAATGGCGGCGAAACGTATGGAGACGCGATGGTCATTTCTCATGATGCTTCCCTTTCCCACGATCTTATCTGTGTTCATCTGTGTTCATCCGTGGCTATTTTCTTTACTTAACGGCGACGGCCTTTAGCGGCACCGGCACAAATTCCTTGACCAACTTGCCGGTCTCCGGGTCGATCAGTCGCACCATGCCGTCAAAGCCGGCCTCGGCGATGATCTTGCCGTCGGGGTTATACGCGACCGTGTACACCGGCCCCGGCTGGCCCACGAACTTCGACACTTGCTTGGCGTCGGCCGTCTGGTAGACGCGCACTTCACCCGTGCCGTCGAGGCTGCTGCCGGCCGCGAACCGGCTGCCGTCCTTGTTGAAGGCCAAGGCGAAGATGCGGCCGGGCATTGCCGGATATTCGTGAACCTTGTTGGCGTCGTCGCCGATGACGCGCTTCGTCTCGCGGTGCATCTTGTACAGACGCGGTACGCCGTCGGAGCCGGCGATCAATAGTTCATCATACCACTTGTCCGACTTATCGATTCCGCCGGCGTCCACCTTTACCTTCTGCTCGCGCTTCACCGGGTCGCGGGCGACCGCCAGCAAGCCGCCTTTGAGCGCTCCTGGAGTAATGCTCGTGATATTGTCGATGAAGCGCTGGGTGGCGACCTCGGTCAGCTTCATCGTGCCGTCGCGGCTGACGGACGCGAGGAATTTCGAGTCTTTCGAGAAGACGGTGCCTAGCACCCATTCGCTATGGGCGCCCTGGTAGAGGATCTGCTTGCCCGTAGCGACATCGACGGCCCGGACGCTGTTGTCAGAGCAGCCGAAGGCGATCTTGGTACCGTCAGGCGACCAGCTGAGGCCGTATATCGTGTCGAAGGTGATCGACTGCGACGCCTTGAGCTTCTTCTTGACCACATCCCAGATTTGCAGCTCGCCGAAGCGTCCAGGCGAGCCGCCCGCCGCGGCCAACATCGTGCCGTCCGGCGAGAACGCCAGCATCTGAATGCGCTCCGACAACCCCACCAATCGGCCGACGAGGCCGGAGCCGTCGGCGTTGTGGAGCAGGATTTCATGATAGCCGGCCACGGCGAGGAGCTTGCCGTCCGGCGAAAAGTCGATGGACGTGATGACAGGCGGCAGGTCGTAGACGGGCGGGTGTTCGGCATTGATTATGTCGCGGACGTTGGTCGGCGTGTCGTCCTTGGCGCCGGCGGCGATCCACTTCTTGACGATCTCGACCTCGCCGGCCGGCAGCGGGTCGGCGTTCTTGGGCATGGCCGCTTTCTTACCCGGTTTGGATTCGATCTGTTCGACGACGAAGCTCTTATCGGGCTGGCCGGGAACGACGCCGATTTTCAGGTGATCGCCGGTCTTGAGGAGGTCGGCGTAATCGGTCATGACGAAGCCGCCGAGCGGCTTGGCCGGCTGGTGGCAGCCCTGGCAGTGCTGCTGAAAGACGCGGCGCACGTCGCGGTAATAGCTAACTTCCTTCGGCGCCTCGACGGGCGCGTCGGCGGCGTGAAGGAGCGGCACGGCGAACGCCAACAGGGCGCCGGCGAAGACCAGCGGTCGAACCAACGTCATGGAAAGTACCTCGCGGTAGACAAACGTGCGGAAGTCCGTGGGCAAGGGCCGGAGGAAAGCAGGCTGGCGGGTAGGCGGGCGACGATCCTGAAGTTATCATTGCAAACGCGGGGTCAGGATGCAAGCATTATTTTGGGATGGGAAGGAAATTTGGCAGAGACCGCCGCGCCTAACGCCGCTCCCGGCCGACAGGTCCGTTGAAGTCATTGCGGTAAACGACGACGAGGGGGAGAGGCGGCGGCAGCGATTTCTCTTCCGTGTTGGGCGCCGCGACCTCCGCCCGTTTGCAGGCCGGCACGACCAGTAGGTGCGCGGAACATACGAGCCACACAAACGCAGTCATCCGCCTGGATTTCGCTGGCATATCGGATATCCGGCCTTCCACCGCATAGTTCATCTGTGTTCATCTGTGGCTTAGTGCAACGTCACTCGTACTTTG
>DHJA01000178.1:12917-38194 GCA_002404095.1 Planctomycetaceae bacterium UBA4732
CATGCGTGACGAAGCACTAGGCGCGATCATAACCTCACTCCATTGACAGGGATCGTTTCTACCTCTCAAATGAGCTACAATCATCCCCTGTCTTCCCCAGGCTGCCAAGACCACTCGGAAATTGTGGGGAACAACGAGGGCGCGAGCCCCTGGCTTCCGGCGTATGCCGCGCTCCCCGGTATTTTGATCGGGAGATGGCCGGTCCACCGCGGTCTCTAGGGGCTCGCGCCCCTAGCTATTGACCGCCGCCCCTCCGGGGCTAATACCAATTGCCAGACTGAGCCTTGTCTTGAAATCTCTTCTATATGATCGGTGTACCTATGCGCATCCTCTTTCTGGGCGACATTGTGGGGCCGCCCGGGATCATTTTTCTGAAGAAAGCCTTGCCGTCACTGATTGCGCACGAGCGCATCGACTGCGTGATCGCCAACGCCGAGAACGCCGCCAACGGTTCCGGCCTCACCAGCACCCTCTACCGCCGCGTCCGCGAGGCCGGCGTCGATTTGGTGACTTTGGGAGACCACATTTACAAAAAGGCGGAAATCATCGCCACGTTGACTAAGGAAGAGCGCGTCTGCAAGCCGGCCAACTTCCCAGCGAACGCCCCCGGACGAGAGTTTGCCCTGGCGCGCATGAAAGACGGCACGCAGGTGGCCGTGATTTCATTGCTCGGACGAACGTTCATGCGCTCCGTCGATTGCCCGTTCGCCGCTGCCGACCGGGTGCTGCAATCGCTGCCGGCAGACGTGCGAGTCGTCGTCGTAGACATGCACGCCGAGGCGACGGCGGACAAATATCTCATGGGCCATCATCTCAAAGGCCGCGTCAGCGCCGTTCTCGGCACACACACGCACGTTCCCACAGCCGACGAGCAGATCCTGCCTGGCGGTACGGCGTTCATCTGCGACGTGGGCATGTCGGGGCCGTATGACAGCATTCTAGGACGGCGCATCGACCGGGTGATGTCTACGACAGTGACGTTCGTGCCGAGCGCATTCGACGTGGCGGAAGGCGATCCGCGGTTGTCAGGGGTCGTGTTCGAGGTGGAGGCCGCGACGGGCAAGGCGACTTCGATACGGCGGGTGATGCTGGATGAGAAAGGGCTGGCGGCACTGCCGGCGAGCGGGATCGTTTAGCCGCGACCCGAAGGGAAGCGCGAGGGAGACGCGCCCCCCTTCGGATCGCGGCTAAACGATCGGTCCAATCACTTTTTCTTCGACCGTCCCTTGGACATGCAGTCTTCGTAGAGGTTCTCGAACTGCGGACTGGTCGCCTTGGCTGACTTCTTCAACTTCAACAAGAACTTCTTCTCGTCCTCGTCGATCTTGCCGTCGGCGAACAGCATTTCGCGCAGCCAACCGGCCTCCGCGGCGTCGATCTTGCCGTCTTTGAGGACGTTTTCTTGGATGGCCTTGAAGAAAAGCTCCGTGAATTTCGGATTCACTTCCTTTTTCTTCGCCTTGGCCTTCTTCTGCGCGCTATTGCGTAGCTCGATCAGGAAGTTCACTTCTTCCCTGTCGATCTGGCCGTCCTCCCAAAGTTCCTTCCGCAAAGCTCTGATCTCGTCGTCGTCAATCTTGCCATCGGCCAACAGCGTGGCAATCGTCAGCTTGCGCCAATTCGCCATTAAATGGTCTCCTTTGATTTCAATAGGCCGGCGCCCGTAGGCGCAACGGCGGCCCGCCGCGCGGGCCAATGATTAAAATATACGAAAGATAGCAGAGGTTGGCGATGCCGTGAGGGGAAAATCGGTGAAATGACAGACGTTTTCGATACCGTCGCCTACGCCGAACGCCGCCAGCCGGCGTCCACGGCCTGCTCGCGCACCTCGCGCACAAAGCGCTCCCATGCGGTCGCGTTCGCCGGCGCCTCGGCGCTGACGCGATCCAGGTCTTCGAGCAACTCGGCCGCGCTGGCATACGGCGTCCCTTGCTCGCCGGGGAGGCGATTGAGTACGGCCTGTAGCGCGTCCGGCCTCGCTTTACCCTTGCGCTGCGCGGTCGGCCCGGTAGTCGCCCAGCCCGCGGCGATTCGACCCAGCGCGCGCAGGTCGCCGGCCTCGTCGGCCTCGACGCCGTCCGACGGCGGCGAAGCCGCCAGCCAGCGCGGTTGACCGAGGCCGCACAGCTTCACGACGCCTTCCGGCGTGCAAACCAGCGACGACGGTTCCAGCGCTCCGTGGACTAACCCGGCCTCGTGGGCCGTGCGCAGAGCCAGCGCCGCCTGCGACAGCAGACGAAACCAGACGCCCGGCGCCGACGCCAGCGCCGGCCAATCGGGGCCGGCCACGCCCGTCAGCCATTCCTGCAACACGGCCGGCCGGCCTGCGAGGTCGTTAACCTCATAGGTCGCGGCGATGTTAACGTGGCACACGGCCGCCGCGGCCGCGAAGCGCTGGCGGAATTCGTCCGGACGAACGGCGTCTTGCATCTCCGCCTCCGCCAGCCAACGCAGGAGCGCTTCCCCATTGCGGCGCGGGTCGAAGACGCGAAACACAGCTTCACGCGGCCCCGCCTGTAAGCGGTCGATGACGCGAACCAGGCCGAGGACCAGGCCGTCGAGGTTGCCGGCTTCGATCAACGCCATTTGATAGAGCGTTAGGTAATTACCCGCCAGCAGCAGCTGCCGTAAGGAACGACGCTGACGCCTGGCTTCCAGTAGCAGGGCGTTGAGCGCGTCGGCGTCCACAAGCTCCAGCGAGCGCAACAGGTCGCCTAACTGATGGTCGCCCGGTTCCGCGTCCTTGTTCAACGAAAGGATGCCGCGTTCTTCCGTGGCGCCCGCGGCGGGCGCGGGCATGAAAACCGCGTCCGCCTCGGCCAGAGCCGCTTCGCGCGCCGCCGCATCGACGCCGGACAGTTCGCGGAGTTTACGGCGATACCACTCCCGCATGTCGTTAAGATGGCGATCCATTTCCGAGCGGCGGTCGGCTACTTGGCGTTCTTTTTCTTGCAATTGTTCCGCCTGTTGCGCCAGGCGGGCTGACGTGGAAGCGATCTCCTGAGCCTGCTCGTGGACCTCGGCTTGACGGCGTTCCAGCTGCGTCGAGCCTTGCAACAGCGCCTGTTTCATTTCGCCGACGCGGCCCTGCCATTCGAGCAATTGCTGTCGAAACGCGGCGACGGCCAGGCGATGTTCATCGCGGGCCACGCGCAGGGCCAAGTCTTGTTGAAGCACGCGCTCCGATTCTGCCTGCACGTGCTGCCGCGCCGCTTCGAGGTCTTCGCGGCTCTGGCGGGCGTATTCGTGGATCTCGCCAAGATGTTCACGCAACTGTTCGCGCGCCTGCAACAGCCGATCCATACCCACGGTGGCCCGACTTTCCAACTCCGGCAAGGTGCGAATTAAATCCAGCCACTCGGCCCGGGCCGCCTCGAATTCGCGCTTGGCGCATTCCGCAGTCTCCGTAGCGGCCTGACGGTCCACCTCCCAGGCGATGCGTTCCGCGGCCAGCGCCTGACGCTGTCCGGTCAGCGAAAACTCGGACTCGCGCAGCCGTTCCTCTTGCGTCCGAACCGACTCGTCGCGCCGGACAAGTTCCTGGCTCAGGGCGTCCATCTCCGCCGCGCGGTCGGACAACTCCTTGCGAAGATTCTCTAGATCGGTCGCCTTTGTCTGCCGTTCCTGCTCGGCCGTTTGCTTCTGCTCCTCCAGGAGCGCCGACTCGTCGCGCAGTCGTTGCTCCTCGACCGTTTGCGCCTGTTGGCGCTCGTTTAACTCCTCGGAACGCCGGCGCAACTGCTCTTGCAACGAGGTCAGCGTCTGCTCGGCCTGGGTAAGCGATTCCTCACGCTCGCGTAGCGTCTGCCGATCCGCAGTCAGCCGCGTGTGCAGCGCTTCCAGCTGACCTGCGCGGGCCGTAAGCAAGCCGACTTGTTCGGCCTGTTCGCCGGCGGTCGCGTCCTGCTCCATCTGCCGCTGGTTCAGCTCGGTTTCCCGGCTTTCATGCGATTCCTGCGTCTGCCTCAACTGTGCGACGGCCGCATCCAGAACCACACGGCCTTCGTCGAATCGCCGGCGTTCCTCCTTGCGCAGTTCCAGGTCATTGTCCAGCCCTTCGCGCAAACGCCGCGCCTCCTCCTTCCGCGTTGTCAGGTCGAGTTCGGACGCTTCCTGCATGGCGCGCTGATCGCTTAACGCCTCTTCCTGGGTGCGAAGCTCCTCACGCATGCGTTCCGTGCGTGTGCGCAGCGTGGCGAGCATGGCCTGCTGTCCTTCCAGCGCCGCGGCCCGTTGCTCCACCTGCGCCGCGACGGCCTCGTGTTCCTGCTTCCTCTGGGCGAGCTTTTCGGTCTCGCCGGTCAGACGGTTGTGCCATTCGTCCATCTGCGCGGCCTGTTCTTCCAGGTCGCGCAGATCGCGCTGTAACCCCTCGTAACGGTGATCCACTTCAAGCGCCCGCGTCTCTAGCTGTTTTTGCCGCTGGTCATGCTGCGCCTGAATGCGGTCAAGGCGAACGAGGTCGGCCTGGTGCTGACGCTGGCTTTTTTCCAGGGCCGCGCGGTCGTCCATCGCTTTGTGTTCGCGCTCCTCGCACTCGCCGACGCGCTCGGCTAAATGTTTCTGTACTTCCTGCTGTCGTTCGACGATTTGCCGATGCTGATCCGCCAAGAGCGTGCGCTCGCGTTCGAGCTGTGCCGCGCGCGCCTCATTCTCTTCCCGGCCCAAGGCCAGCTCTTGGCGGACGGTGTCAAATTGGACAGTTTCCGCCTCGATTTGGCCTTTGCGTTCCTGAAGATGTTTGGCGGCGCGGCGCAGCGTTTTGTGCTTTTCATTGAGTCGGTCGCGGCGATTGCGATAGCGCTCATAAAGCTGTTCGCGGATCTGGGACATCTGCCGGCGCAAACCGCGCGCCTCGGTGTGCTGTTTCTCCGCCTCTTCGACGCGCGGCTGCCATTCCTGCCTTTGGCGATCTAAATTCTCTTCGCCGTTGCGCCAGGCCTGTTCGCGCCGTTCCATGTCGGCCCGGACGGCCATTAGCTCGTTTTCTTGCTCCCGCAATTGTTGACTGGCCGCCTCGGCCGCTTCGGTCTGACGGCGGCACAACGCTTCAATCTCATCACGGCGCCGGAGCCAGACGGCGCGTTCCTTTTCGAGTTGCTCGCTCTGCGCCTGCAATTCCGCTCGCCGCGCCGCGATCTCCTGGGCAGGCTCGTCGGAAACGGCGGCTTCCGCGCCAGGGGCAAGCGACACGACGACTTCCACGACGCCGACCGTGATGCGGTCGCCGGTGTTGAGGTAGGTCGAGCCGACGTTGCGGCCGTTGACGGCGATGGGTTGAACGGGCGCGAGTTTGCGAAGGCTGGCGCCGCGGGCGTGGCGCGAGATCAGGCAAACGACGGGGGCGACGTTGCCGCCGGGTAGGCGCAGGTCGCAACCGGGGACGCCGCCCATGAGAAAGCCGCCGTCGCCGACTTCATAGACGGTGGGCCGGCCGCCGCCGGCTCGCACTTCGAGTCGAACCAAGGGCAAAGCGATGGAGGCAGAGGCTAGTGCCATACGGAGAATCCGCGCAAGGGCCATCCGTGGACCGGGCGATGCGGCGGATTGGACCCGATTTCAGCGATTTTGGAAAGGCCAACCCGACGGCCGCCGCGCCGTCAACCCCGGGCCGCCGATTCATTCGCCGCCGTGCTGCACCAAAAACGCCAATTGCTCCAACTGCACTGTCAAATCGACCGATACCACGTTCACGCCGGCCGGCCGGCGCAGCACGCCGGGGGCGAACGTCAATAGACCGCGCACGCCGGCTAACGCCATCGCGTCGGCCACCGCCTGCGCCGACTCGGCCGGCGTCGTCAACACGCCTAGTTCGACGCCTAACGCCGGCAGCAACTCCGCCATCGCGTCAGGAGAATGGACCTCCAAGCCTTCCACACGCTGACCGATTTTCGCGGGGTCCGCGTCGAACAGCGCCACGATGCGAAAGCCGCGATCCGCGAAGCCGCGATAGCGCAGCAACGCCCGCCCCAGATTGCCCACTCCCGCCAGCGCCGCCAACCATTCCCGGTCAACGCCCAACGCCCGGCGGATCGCGTCAATCAACTCCGGTGCCGCGTAGCCGACGCCCGGATGCCCCAGGTGCCCCAGATACGCCAGGTCTTTTCGCACCTGCGCGTCGGTCACGCCGAGCGCTTCGCCGAGTGTGCCGCTCGATACCTTGGTGGTGCCCTCGCGCAGCAGGATTTCCAGGCGGCGGAGGTACAGACTCAGCCGGCCGACGCTGGCGCGCGACAGACGCGCTTCGGTCTCATTCGCGGCCCGGTCGGAGGCGTCTCCGCCCTTGTTCATGACGAATCCTTACTTGCGATGAAATTGCTCGCCTGCCCCCGCGATCTTATAGATTTGGGCCGTCCGCTCGAATGTTTTGTCCTTGGCATCAACCAACGTCAGCGGCACGGGCGCCAGCATCCCTAGCGCTTCGGGCACATCCAGCACGCGCAGGACGCCAAGAAAGATCGGGCCTTCGCTATGCGACGCCGGCGGATCGACGACGATCACTTCCTGGATCGATGACTCGAACAGCGCGGCGTAGGCGGCGATCACCCCGGCTTGTCCGCGGCCGATCACCCTCCACTCGCGCACACCCTTGTCATCCTCCGTAAGACGGCGGCAAGTTGCAGCTGTGTCCCAGACCTTGCCCTCATCCTCCGTGCGTCCGAGAAGGGGCAGCGACCGTTCGAGGTAATTCGGCGGCGATTTCCGCGTCCACGGCAAGTACGCGGCCGACCCGCGCGGCGCCAGCAGGCACACGGGTCCGTCGCCCGCATACGGCTTCGCCCACTCCGGCACGGCGTTCCCGGCGCGCTCGTCCCCATTCAGCACGATTAACAAGCCGGTCTTCGCGTCGGCCTTGCCGGACTGCACCGGGTCGGACAGCAGCACATCAATCGGCCCTTCCGTGCGCAACAGGACGCCTGGCGGCGAATCGACGGCCTTTCCGCGCGTCGCCGCGGAAACACGATCGGGGAAGTCGCGGAACGGCCGCTCGCGCAGTCCCTTCATCAACCCCCTTTTCCACTCGGTAAACTCCCCTTCTTTCGGAAGGGCCGCCTCCGCTCGCGCCACGAACGTTTCGTCGATCTTGCCGTTGAGCGCGTTTGCGGTAATGTCCTTATCATCTGGAAAGACGCGCAGGTTCGCGCCCGGAATCGACTCATACTCGGCGTCATGGACCGGCCCCACGTCATTCTTGAGGTGCTTGTTGATCCAGCGGAAGACGGCGATGCGCAGGTCGGGCCGGTAGGCGTGGCCGCCTTTGCTCACATAGTCATCTACCAAGTCCGGCTTATCGTAGAGCTTGTACGCTTGCCGCAGTCGGTCGATAATGCGGCGATTGCCGTCCATCGGAAACAGCGAATCGGCGTCGGAGTTGGCGAACAGCAGCGGCCGCGGCGCGATCAACGCCGCGATGGTCGTCCACTCCCAGCCGTAGGTGTTGTACAGCAACATGCAATCGCAATGGCCGTTAATGACCTTGTGCGATACGTAACATTCCAGATCGCTCATGCCGCTGACCGGCACGGCGCACTTGACGCGCTCGTCGGCCGCGGCGATCCAGATGGTTGCCGCGCCGCCGCCGGAGATGCCGGTCACGCCGATGCGCTCTGCGTCCACGTCGGGCCGGCCGACGAGATAGTCGATGGCGCGGACGCCATTCCAGCATTCGACGCCGGCCGGGGTGTAGCCGGCCGACTGCCACCACCAACGGCCGAGCTTGTAAGTGCCGTGGTGTTTGCCCGCGACCTCGCCGAGCTGCAAGGTGTCGATTACGAGACAGACGTAGCCGTTGGACGCGAACCACATGCCTTGGTCCTGGTGGGCGGTCTTGTTGCCGTCGCGGCCGCGGTCGGAGTGGCCGCAGACGTATAAGATCGCCGGCAGCTTGCCCGTAACCTTTTTCGGCCGGTATAGATTGCCGGTGACGTAGAGCTTCGGCCGGCTCTGGAAATGCAGCTTCTCGATAACGACTTCGCCTCTCTCCAATGTGCCGGTAACCATGGCGTTGAGCGGCGTCTTCTCCGGCAACGGCCACAGGCCGAGCATGCCGAAATACTCCTGACGCAGCCGCGGCCGTCGCGCTTCCCATTCCTCGCGCGACTTGGCGCCGTCGAGAACGCGCTCGCTCAACTTCGCCGTTTCTTGCTTCAGATACGCTTCGATCTGTTCATCGCCGGGTTTCGCGGCAGGCTCCTCGGCGCGCGCAATTGCGGCCGACGCCAGCAATAGGGATATTAGCGCTCCACAAAGGGCAGCCGATTGAACAGGGATTCGCATGAGTCTTACTCCTTGGATTCAGGTATGCGTTCGCCGATGACGCCGTTAGGGTTGAGCGGCAGCCAAAAAACGAGAGCGACGACGTGCATGGCGGCGAAGAGGATCAGCGTCGGCGTCCAGTCGCCACCGTACCGGCCGGTCAGCAGCGGGGCCAACCAGACGAAAAACACCGCGCCGAAGTTGCCGAGCATGTTCATGGCGCCGAAGATCACGCCGAGATTGCGACCGCCCATGTCCATCGTGACGGCGTAGGCGCACGGCGCGGAGAAGCAAAAGATGAAGAAGCCGGCCGAGGCGGTGAAAGTCGCCAGGGTCGCATTGGGAATGACGTAGGCCGCACCGTAGAGGATAAGGCAGACGACAAGGCTGGCGATGGCTAAAGCCTGGCGGGCGATGCGCCGGCTGCCGGTGCGGATCAGCAAGTAATCAGAGAGGACGCCGCCGACGAGACCGCCGACAACGCCAGCCCACTGCGGCAGGCTGGCGAGTTGGTTGGCAAAGCTGCGGTCCAGGCCGCGGCCTTCCTGCAGATAAGTGGCGAACCAGTTGTCGAAGAAGCGGTTGGCGCCGGAGCGGAAAAACTGTTGCAAACAGATGCAGTAAAGGGCGCCGCTGAACAGCAGGGCGGTCCAGGCCGCGGGCGGACTGACGGCGGCAATCTTTTCGGCGGCGGAACGGCTCGCTTCGATAACGTCCAATTCGGCGCTGTTGACGCCGGGGTGGTCGGCCGGTCGATTGCGGAACCAGACAGCGAAGAGGAACGCCCAGATCAAACCCGGCGCGGCGAAGGCGAGGAACAAGCCGCGCCAGCCGAGCGGTGCGATGAGCAAGCCGGTGAGGTTGGACGACAAAGCGCCGCCGATGAGCATGGAGCTGTTGAGCAGAGCGGCGGCCGTGCCGCGTTGGGTGTCCGGCAGCCAGGAGGCGAGAATGAGAGTGGAGCAAGGGAAGATGCCGGCCTGCATCACGCCCATGAGGAGCCGGCCGTCGATCAGCGTCGTGGGACTGACGGCCGCCGCGCAGATTGCCAAGGCGATGGACCAGCCAGCCGCGATGCACGCGAGGGTTCGGCGCGGCCCAAGACGCTGGGCCAGCCAACCGCTAGGCACTTGCAAAAGGGCGTAGGAAAGGAAGAAGAGACTGGCCGCGTTGCCGCGTTGGCCTTCGGTCAGGCCGAGTTCCTTGGTGATTGTGGTGTCGGCGCCGCCGTAGCTGTTGCGCTGGATATAGGCGATGCCGGCGGCGATGCACAACGCCGCCACGACGAGATAACGAACGCGCGTCGGTCGGGCGGTGATGTGATTCACAAGGAGATCCCCTACAAGCCCTGAGCGCAAGCGAGGGGTGAGGCGAAACCCCTCGCTTGCGCTCAGGGCTAGTGATCTTACGGGCCCGGCGCCGGTTCGATGGTGCAGCCGACCGGGCCGAGCTTCTTGCCGTCGGATTGACGCACCTCGTGGAAAGTCTGTATCTGTTCCAACTTCAACTCCGCCACTTCCTTCGGCCCCGTCCACACGACGGCCCGGCCCGACTCGTGGGCTTCCAGCATGAAGGCGACCGCCCGTTCCACGGCGACGGACAGCGCCTTGCATAGCACCTCGACCACGAATTGCATCGAATGGTCGTCGTCATTCTCCAGAATGACGTTGTACGGTGGCAAATGGCGCGTGTGCGTTTCTTCGACCGGCTTAGGTTTCGTCGTCACTCCGGCGTTTGATAAAAACGGTGTGCGGCCCATATCGTGATCCTTGCGCGGCGAACCACCGTTAGTTTAGCACGCGGCGTCCGAATCGTTTAGCCGCGACTACGGAATGGCGACGACGGCAGATTCCACGGCCTGGAGCCAATGAATCGCCTTAGCTACTTGCGACGGCAAGATTGAAACGCAAAAGTAACGGGCCGCGCGCGACTGGTTGTAGAGCGGATGATATTGCATCCAGACGCTAGGGAACTGTCTCTTAAGGACGCCGTTTCGCTGAACGTGGCTGCCGCTGCGCCGCCCTTTGCGTACCAGGAGGCCTTCGGCAAGGTGAACAGCCTTATAAAAGGCCGCCGTGACCGCCCAATCGGGGAAGAGAGTCTTGTCAATGCTGTCAAGGAACTGCTGGTTGCGAATCGCTTGCCGTTCATGAGCCGCCGCCGTCGCCATAAACGAGTATCGCTTTCTCTAATGGAGAATGTCCTTCCCGCGCGCTCTCAGGAACTTGCAATACTTCGGCCGTCAACCAGTCAAATTGCCGGAGCAAAGCAAGGTCGAGTTCGGTTACCGAGTCATCAAGATCGGTACGATAATTTTCGCCCCGAGTGCAGATGAGGATATTCAGGAAGCCATCCCCAGGGTAGGCGTAGGCGGCTTGTACCTCGGAAGAGTGATTTTCACACCACTGATACAAGTAGAGCAGAACTTGGTTGAACTGATCTCGAAGTTCCTTCTCGTTCTGCGCCCGTTCACATGCTCTCGCCGCTTCCTTGGCCGTCATCATAAAGCGGTTCTCGTCTTCCGGTTCCACGACGACCTGGCGGACGGAGCGGACATTGAGATGGATCGGACCAGTAGTAACGGCTCGATCCGTCGCCATGTGAGGTTCTCCTGAGTGGAATCCTAGAAACGAAATTGGCCCCGCCACGGGCGATCCGCTGGCGAAGCCCCCTTGTCCTTGAGGGAGGTTTTGCACCAAACCCCTCCTATTGGTGCAAAGGGTACGTTATTTACAACGGGCGTCAATTGCAAGTTGACAGACTTCCAAATGACGTTGTACGGCGGCAAAAGGCGCGTGCGCGTTTCTTCCTTCGGCTCGGGTTTCGTCGTCACTCCGGCGTTTGATAAAAAAGGCGTGCGGCTCATAGGGGTGACTCCTCGCGCTGGGATGGTGGAAGGCCACGAACTTCCTTTATTTTATCACACGGCCCTTTCAATGGTGGATGGTGCATTTAGGCAGTGCTTTCTGAAGGTCGGCGATGCCTTTATTCGTCACCTTTGCCTCCCTGAGGTCCAGCGACTCCAGTGCCTTGAGGCCCGCTAGTTCCTTCAGCCCGGCGTCCGTCACTTTGGTGAAGCGCAGGCCCAATGATTGCAACTCCTTGAGATCAGCCAACTTCTTCAACCCCGCGTCTGTCACCTGTGTGTTTTCGAGGGACAGCGATAGCAGCCCCTTGAGGTCAGCCAACTCCTTCAACCCCGCGTCTGTCACCTGTGTGTGAAAGAGGTCCAGTTCTTGCAATTTTTTGAGGCCGGCTAGCTCCTTCAAGCCCGCGTCCGTCACCTGCGTGTCTCCAAGCACCAGCGTCTGTAGGTTCCTGAGGCCGGCTAGTTCTTTCAGCCCCGCGTCCGTCACCTGCGTGTGCATGAGAATCAGCGTCCGCAGATCTTTGAGGCCGGCTAGTTCTTTCAGCCCCGCGTCCGTCACCTGTGTGTCTCCAAGCACCAACGCCTGTAGCTCCTTGAAGCCGGCCAATTCTTTCAGCCCAGCGTCCCCTACTTTGGTATTGTTGAGGGCCAGCGTCGTTATGCCTTTCAGTCCGGCCAACTCCTTCAGCTCCGTGTCCGTCACCGCCGAATGTGCAAGGTTCACCAGGATAGTTGGCTTGCCAGGGTTCGTAGGGTCAGGGACGACAGAGCCGCCGAGTCGCTTGACCGCCATCTCGGCCCGGCTTTCGGCGTCAGGGTTTGCCGCAGGCGCCGCCGGTCGCTGACAGCCGAAGGTGAACAAAAGAGATAACAAGATCGGTCCCGCAAGATGTCGTCGCACTGACATGGTTGGTCTCTCCCTGAAGCCTTACCGGGTCGGGCGGCGAAGCGCCGGCCGACGCGGGGCGGTGACGCAACTCTACCAGCGCGGCCGCTGCATAGCCACCTCATACAATGACCGCGTGATGGAACGCCACGCCGACCGCCAGGAAACGCTCACGCACCCCGTCGCCGCGGAGGCGGCGCTGGCCGCGCTCGCGCCGCCGGCCGCATCCTGGTTCTGCCAGCATTTCGCCGCGCCGACCACGGCCCAACGGTTGGCATGGCCCACACTCGCGGCCGGCCGTCATCTGCTCGTCAGCGCACCGACCGGCGCCGGCAAAACGCTGGCCGCTTTCTTACCGATCCTCGGCCGTCTCCTCGATCCCGCTGAAAACATACGGGGAGCGTCCGTCCGCTGTCTTTACATGGCCCCGCTCAAGGCGCTCTGCAACGACGTTTTCCGCAACCTCACCGCTTGTATCGACGGCCTAGCCGTGTTTCTTCCCGAAGGCGCAACGCTACCTCGTCTAGGTGTGCGCACCGGCGATACGCCAGGGCCGGAACGTCAGGCGTTGCGCTGTGATCCGCCGGAGATACTTCTAACGACGCCGGAAAGCCTGGCGGTATTGCTCAGTCAGGCGTCGTTGCTGCCCGTTTTCGCCGGGCTGAATTGGATCGTCGTCGATGAGGTTCACGCCCTGGCGCCGACGAAACGCGGCGCCGACCTCGCCCTCAGCCTGGAACGACTGTCGGCCTTGGCGTCGGGATCGCTGCAACGCATCGGCCTATCCGCGACGGCGGCGCCGCTGACCGAGGCCGCCAACTTCCTGACCGGGATAAATCGATCTTGTGCCATCGCGGATGTGCGCGAAGATTCGCCGTTGGAACTACGGGTTGTGCCGCTGGCCGACGGCCCCGCGTTCATGGCCGATCTGCTCCGTCGGCTCACGCCGGAGCTGCGCGCCTGTCGTTCCACTTTGATCTTCAGCAATACGCGCCGCTTGGCCGAGCGCGTGGCCTGGGCGCTGCGTCAACGGCTGCCGGCGTGGGACGATCAGATAGCGGTTCATCATTCGTCGGTGGCGGCGAACCGGCGCCGCGAGGTGGAAGGGCGGTTCAAACAGGGCCTATTGCGAGCGGTGGTTTGCAGCACCAGCCTGGAACTCGGCATCGACGTCGGCTCGGTCGATCTGGTGGTTCTGGTGCATCCGCCCGGCGGCGTGGTCCGGCTGTTGCAGCGCGTCGGCCGGGCCGGCCACGGTCCGGGACGAGTGCGGCGCGGATTGGTGTTCACGTCGTCGGCAGCGGAATTGTTGGAGGCCGTCGTCACCAGCGCATCGGGGCGGACGGCACAGTGTGAGCCGTTGCGCGTGCCGGCGCATCCGCTTGATGTGCTATGTCAGCAGCTCGCGGGCATGGCCGCGGCGGCAACCTGGTCGGCCGATGAGGCGTTCGCGCTGGTGCGCCGCTCTTACCCCTATCACGATCTGCCAAGGGTAGATTTCGACAACGCGTTAGCGTATCTTCACGGTATCCACCGAGACGGCCGGCCGTGGCTGCCGCCGCGCCTGCGCGGCGATGCCGACGGTTTCTCGATTTGCAACGACCGCACCGCGCGTCTGTTACGGCGCAACTTCGGCACAATCCTCGCGGAAGATCGCGCCGTGGTAATGGCGTCGAACCCGTTTAGCCGCGACCCGAAGGGGAGCGCGGACCCAACCCAAACCGAAGTGGGCGATGTGGATCAATCGTTCGCGGATCGCTTACAGGCGGGCGACCGCTTTCTTCTCGACGGCCGTTGCTTGGAGTTCCGTCGCCGTGAGGGGACGACGCTGATCGTGGACGAAACGCCCGGTCGTCCGGCAACGCCGCGCTGGGGCGGCGACGGCTTGCCGTTATCCACGGAACTGGCCCGTCGGCTGTTCCTATTGCGAGTGCAAGCGGCGGAGGCGTTGCGCGACGGCCCGACGGCGCTGGCCGAGTTGTTGCGAAGCGAATACGCCCTCGTGGACGACGCGGCGACGTTGCTCATGGCGTATTTTCAGCGTCAGGAATGCGTCAGCGAGATTCCCGATGGCACAATGCTCTTAATCGAGGAAGTCCTGTCCGACCAAGGCGCGGACTATTATCTACACACGCCGATGAACCGCAAGGGCAACGACGCCTTGGCGCGCGTCGTCGTGCATAGGCTGGCGCGGGCTGGAGTTCGGGCGGCGGCGGTCGTAGCCGACCTGGGTTTTGCCCTTCGCCTGTACGAGGAACTGGATGATCCGTCAGCGGCGGTGCGCGCGATTTTGGAGGCGAACCGATTCGATGCCGACCTGGACGCGGCCCTCGCGGAAGGGCCGGCCTTGAAGCAGCGTTTCGGCCAAGTGGCGTTGACTGGCTTAATGCTGCTGCGGAATCCGCTGGGCAACGGCCGTCGCGTGGGCGGGCGCGATTGGGGCGAGCGGCGGCTGTTCAATCAGGTGCAGGCGCGTGACCCCGATTTTCTCCTGCTGCGCCAGGCGGAGCGCGAGGTGCGCGCGGACCTGTGCGACGCGGCAGCGGCGCGGGAATATGTCGAGGAAGCGGCGCGACGACCGATCCGCTGTCGGCGATTGGCGAGGCCGTCGCCGTTCGCCGAGGGCTGGACGCAGGCGGCGGAAGGGCCGGCCGATCCCGTGGAATCGCCAGCGGAAGCGCTGCGGAAGTTGCACGCGGCTCTCACGGGCGAACCGACGCCTGTACAATGACATTATGGCCAAGAAACCCACCACTCCCGCCGTGTATGTCCAGCCGTACCGCTACCCGTCGCCGAACATCCCGATGACGGCGATTCGTCGCTTCGCGCGCCAGATTGCCGAGCGCTTTCGGCCCGAAAAGATCATTCTTTTCGGCTCCTATGCCTATGGAAAGCCGCACTCGGAAAGCGACGTCGATTTGATGGTGATTATGCGGGCCAGGAACGTGATAGATCAGGCCATCCGTATCGATCTGGCGTTCGAGCCGCCGTTTTCATTCGACCTGATGGTGCGAACGCCCAAACAGATAGAGCGCGGCGTGAGTGACGACGACTGGTTTTTGCGTGAGGTGACGGAGAAAGGAATGGTTCTCTATGAAGCGGCAACCGTCTTTTCCACGCGAGCAATCACCGTGTCGAGCCTCCTGTAGATGCTTTCATTAAACGAACCACTGTGCGTAAGGCTCTCGCCCCCCGGGTTCACGAGTACGTTCACCCGGGGCTTTATTCCAGTCGCCCGAAGGGGCTTCAAAATAAGGACCGGTCGGCATATTGAGCACCTGGTGCGATTGGAATAAAGCCCCGGGTGAACGTACTCGTGAACCCGGGGGTGACTACCATGCTCGTCCACAACGAATGGCTGCTAACACCCGCGCGTATCGCCGTCCATCTGCCGACCGCGACGGCCGTCCTGGCGGACCTGCACCTCGGCTACAACGACGCCCGCCGCCGCGACGGCGAAGCCGTGCCGCCGGCCGACTTGACGCTGATCCTGGCGCCGCTCCGCCAAGTGCTTTTTACTCAAACCATTCAGCGGGTAGTAATCGCCGGCGATCTCTTCGAGGCCGGCGTCAACGCCGACCTTGCCGCGGAACTGGCTTCCTGGCTGATCGCGGCCGGAGTCGAGTCGGCCGTCGTTCCCGGAAACCATGATCGCGACCTCGCCAACACCCCTCACGGCCTGCCCATCCATCCCGATGGTTGCATGGTGGGGCGCTGGCGCGTGGTCCACGGCGACGGCCGTTTGCCGGACGGCCCGGTGGTCCACGGTCACGAACATCCGCGCGTGCGTTGGTCGAGCCGCGTCGGCGGTCCCTGCTATCTGGTGGGAGAAGAAAGAATCGTTCTGCCGGCCTTCTCGGAGGACGCGGCCGGCGTCAACGTCATCCACACTCGGAAATGGCGGAAATATCGCTGTTGCGTGATCGCGGAAGATCACGTCCTCGACTTCGGCGAGTTGGAGACTCTCCGTAAACGACTCGACCGCGGCCCCGAGAGGCCGCGGTCGATGAAGCATGACTAAGGGTGCTTCTGTTACCAGTAGCGCAGGTGCCACCAGTTGTATTTGGTCGCCGTCTTGCTAAACCACCAATAGCCATCGTCAAACTCCAGTTTCACCGAGCGCCAGCCGAGCGGCACTTTCGGGAAAGGGTAGTTCGGCCCGATGAACGGAAAGGCGTTGTAGGGATAGTCCAGCGGGTAGGCTACGCGCGAGTAGTTGTTGTACGGGGCGTAGGTCGGCCAAGCGTAGGGCGGCATCCTGGGCGGATTAAGGTCGTAGGGCGACGGTGCGGGCGCCTGGAAGACCGGAACCGGCTCGACTCCCGGCCCGCCGGGAAGAGCGCCGGGCGGCGCACCGATTGGAGGGCCGTCGTTTCGCGGGGCAGCCACCGGTTCCGGAGTCGGCGCCGGAATGATCGGTGCAGGCGGCGGAACGAGCGGCGGCTCTTCGGCGCGAACGGGGGTCACGCCGCCCGCCAAGTTCATGCGATCCAACACGCGCTCGACGCCGGGCGCGCCTTGAACAATACGCAGCACTTCCTCGCGTTGCGGCTGGTCGGCGACGGAGCCGGTCAGCCGGGCCACGCCGTTCTGGAATGCCACGCTGACATCGTAACCGTGCAACTCCGCGCTCTGGCGCAGTTGACTGGCGATAATATCGGCGGTTTGTTGATTTTGCGAAGTGGCGGCCGGCAGAGCTTCGCCGGCGTGAAATCCTATCCGCTGCGGTTCGGCCGTCGGCGCGGCGGCCAGCGCGAGCGGGGAATGCGCCACGCACACCCCCAGCGCTGCAGCCAACAAGGATCGAGAACGGAAGGTCACGGCAACATCCTCCTGACGCTGTGCGGTGAGCGGGCGACGGCTAACTATTGCCGATGGTAAATGGCGGGTCAAACGTTCAGAGCGTCATTTGTCCGTTTCCTATTCTTGGAAAGGCCGCGCCCGACGCGGATTCGCGCCACATGGCACGGCGGGAAAAGTTTACCGCATCGGCACGCCCGACAAGATTTTGCTGGTACTGCGATATTTCTGAGATAAACTAACCATCAGCCCATCCGATGGCGCCAGGAGCGAGACCCATGAACCACACACCGCCCCCGACGACGAAGCGAATGACGCTGGCCCAGGCGACGGCCGAGGACTTGATGTCCGCCAATCCGGTGTCGCTTTATCAGGGAGTCTCCGTTCAAGAGGCGATCGCGCTGCTGACCGACCGCAGCATCACGGCCGCGCCGGTGATCGACGACGCCGGCCGGCCCGTCGGCGTACTCAGCCGCGGCGACATCCTCGTCCACGAGCGCGAACAGGTGCGTCACGCCACGCTGACCGACAACGAAGACTGGGAGGACGCGCCGCGCCGCGCCGCCCATGAAGGGTTCTCCGTCGAAGTGGTGGACCCCACGAAGGTGCGCGACATCATGACGCCGATGGTGTTCACGGTCGGCCTGCGGACGACGGCCGCCAAGGTCGTGGAGGAGATGCTGGCGATGAAAGTGCATCAGCTTTTCGTGGTGGACGACGACCGGGCCTTGGTCGGCGTCATTAGCTCGTTGGACGTGCTGCGGCATCTGCCGATTTGAACGCCGGCAAGTCGGGCTTTTCGCTGAAAGGAGAAGCGAATGAAAACTGTGGAGGCGACGACCGTCGTCGGACCCGACCGGATGTTGGTCGTGCAATTGCCCCCCGGCGTTTCGGTAGGGGAGCATCATGTCGTGGTGGTCATCGACGAATCAGCGCTGGCCGAGGCGGAACGCCCGGCGTTGCCATTCTCGAATTATCCCGTCGGGCTTGTGTCAGATTCCTTGACGTTCCGAAGAGAAGACCTCTATGGCGATGCCGTCTGATAAGGTCTTTATTGACACGAATATCCTGGTATACGCCCACTTGACGCTGTCGCCGTTTCACGATGCGCCCGTTGCAAAACTGCTTAGTCATAGTAAGTGTTTGGCTTCCTGCAAGAATGCCTGCACACCAGATGCAGCGCCTCATTAGACGCGATCGGACCAGTACCCCGGTAGCTGTCGGTCGTGTGCCACGGCGACTACCCGCACTCTGTCCCCATCCAGCCGATAGATCAGCCCATACGGATAACGCCGCAGCGCACAGCGCCGGTGCCGGTTGTCGCATAATGGGCACGCTTCGGGGAACGACTCGATGAACGACACGGCTCGTTCGGCAGCCGCCTCGAACCGGGCGGCCGCTCGTGGGCTGCGGGCCAGATACCATGCCAAGGCGCCGCCTCGTACTCGGTTTCGGCGGCGGCGTGTAGCGACGCCTTAACCATCGGATCGCTCTTCCAGCCTGGCGCGCACCCGCCGTTTGACCTCCGGCCAAGGGGTAAGGACGGCGTGAAAGAAACTGGTATGCGCCCCGCGCTGAACCAGCCGTCGTGCCGCCTCCCAATTGCCGAACGCAGTCGCGTCCGCGAGCGGCGGCCCTCCGGCTATGACGGCGCCCGGTGCTTCGATGTCCGCCCCGGCGTCGAGAAGTGCGTCGAGTACTGCGATATCGTTACTGCTGGCGGCCCAATGCAAAGGGGTTTCCGTGTGAGGGCCGCTGAATCGGGCATTGACCTCGGCGCCCGCTTCGATTAACGCCGCAACGGACTCTGCACCATTCGGAAAGTGGCCCGGCCAGTCCGTCGCGACACGCAACAGCGTGCGCGACATCCCATTAGGGTTAGCATCTCCGAGCCTCGCCAGGGCCACGTCCGGATTCTCGGTCAGCAGCCGCTTTAGCGTCGAGAGATCCCCGGTGTGTATGGCCTCGACTACAGCGACGGCGACGGGCTCTTCCGTATCGATGTACTGCATGTACTCATTTCCACGGTCAGGATGTTAATGTGCAGCCGCCTAACGACCCCGCTCAGCAGCGGCGGGGGCTGAGGAGCCTACAAACTTGGGAAAGCAATCGTGACCCCTAACGCCACAGCTCACCTGCCGGGGCTGCTGCAAGAGCTTGATAGCGCGCAATACCGTAACGCGGCTCCGGTCAGATGCACCGCCTGGTTCGGCGGGTTCAGTGCAGTCGTACACAAGCCTCGAACCGAAGGATCTCTTCTTTGAACTGATTGATCCGTTTCTTGAGTGAGCGCAAAGTCAGTTCTCGAACATGCTCGCTCATCGCCGGGCCTTGCCGGGTTTTCGCGTAGAGTTGCTCCAACTCTTGGAGTTTCACCCGCGTGTTCTCCAGCTGGCGTCGGTTTTCAATGCTCATGGGCAAACCTCTATGATTCCCTTGGGCGCCAAGTTTCGGTCGGTCGCAAAGGTTCTCTCGGTGAACTGCTGAAAGCCTTCCCCGTCCACCAACTCTAGATTGAGGAAGGGTAGGCCAGCGAGCAGTTCCGCTTCCGCCGCCGCCTCGTGCGGGAAGTCTGGTCCAATCAGCAGGACACAATCCACGTCATTCGGTTCCAGCTTGTCCGTGACAAAACTGCCGTTCACGACGATCCGCTGCGCCCCGGCGCGCCAAGCCAAATCGACCAGCCAGCGCAAGGATTCCATCTCCGCCTGACGGAGTTCAGATTCCTGGCCGAACCGAGCGGCGATTTCCTCCAAAGTGGCAGGATGAATCCCCGGCGGCAAATAGCCATCATCGTTGTAGTGCGGGATCATGGGACTTCCGGCTGCTGCCCTCCTATCCCTCTCCTCATGATACTGCCTTCATCGCGCTTTGGGGCCAGCGTTCACAGCTCCCGGGCTGCATCTTTTATCGGAGTCCTATCGCCTTCGGGGCAAGCCGCGCGCAACTCAGAGAAACGGCGGCGATCGCAATGCAATGCTGGTCCGCTTCAGTCCCCCATCCGCGCCCCCAACGTCGCCAACTCGTTGAACCGATCCACCGGCTCGCCAGCCGACCACGCGATGCCGCGCAGCAGCAATACGCGGAATAGCGGATCGTCAAAGGTCCAAGTGTAATGGCCGGGAATGCTGACGAAAATGCGGCCCTTGCCGCGTTCACAAGTCCACATCAGCGGATACGCCTTGCCCTCCTCGACGCCCGTGGCGATCACGTCGATCTTGTCCGGGTCGCCCGCCATGCCCCAATAGCTCTCGTCCACGAACTTCACCTTGCCGAAGCCGCGCGCGATCGGGTGCTTCGAGCCGGTGAGGTCCAGTTCCAACGGGCCGTGGCGGAACCGTGTCTTTTTAGCCTCCGACGCCAGGCCGATCCGCTCCGCCAACGCCTCCACCGCGTCGTGGCCCTCGACGGCCCAGTGGATGTAAACCAAACCGCCGCCGCGCTCCAGGTAGCCGTCGAGTTCCTTTCCGCGCTCCGCCGTCCATCCTGGATTGTTCGAGTAGAAAACGATCACATCGGCCTTCTCGAACTGCGTCGCGGTCGGCCACCCCTCCGCCGTGCCGACCGCGACGCCTTCGGCCGCGCCCAGGAGTTTGGCCCAGCGGCGCTGCCACAGCGGGTAGTCGTGTTCGCCCGGCCCGTGGTCCTTCGGCCCGTCGGCCAAAACGATGAACAGCTTGCGGGCGTCGGTCGCGGGCGGCTTGCTGTCTTTAAGGACGGCTTCCACCTCGGCCCGGCGCGGCGGCGGCGGCGCCCCGTCGCGCTCCAGGGCCGCCGGTTGAAGCGGCCTCCGTCAGCAGGAAGGTGAGCAAGTCGCGCATCCGATCCGGCCCGAGCGTCTTGTCAATGCCTTCAGGCATGGTCGAGACGGCCGACGGCTTCAACGTCTCGACGTCGGCCCGTTTTACCATAACCTGCTGCCCTCGCTGGTCGCCGATCACGAGCGCGTCGCCCTCGGTTCGCAGTACGCCTTGAAGCACCCGCCCGTCCTTTAACTCGACGAAATAAGTGATGTAATCGGGATTGATGGCGGCGCTGGGGGAGTGGATGTCGCGCAGCACCGATTCATAGTCGCGGTGGATGAGGTTGGAAAGGTCGGGGCCGATCCGCCCGCCGCGCCCGCGCATCTGATGACACTTTACGCATAGGTTTTGTTCGTTGAAGAAAATCTCCCGGCCGCGCGTCCAGTCGCCGCCTTTCAACTCGGGTAGGTCGCGTTCGACCTCCACCAAGGGGTCAGTTAGCCGCTTCACTGAGGCCCACGGCACGAGCAACCGGCCCAGCGGCAGCGCCCGCGGCCGGGCGTCCTCGTTGGTCGCATACGTCGCTTCCAGCGACGCAGCCGCGCCGGTTTCCAGCGTGATTTCGACGGACAGCAGCTCGTCCTTTTTCGGCCGAACCTTGATGCGGACCTGACGACGGCCCTTCGCGTCAGCATTGCCTCCTTCGACGACCGCTAAAGGGGACTTTACATCCAGCGGGCCCGTCGCGGTCAACGTCACCGTAACGTCCTCATCGGGTAGGGTGTAGTCGAGCGTCGAACCGGGCTGCACGGCCGGGCGCAGCATCTGCCAAAGGTCGAGCTTGGTACGCAGCGTTAGCGTCCCCGGTTGTTTGAGCAATTCCCATAGACGGTCGTGGTCGGCACTGCCTGCCGTGAAGACGCGGGCGACGGACAGGTCAAGGTGCGGCAGCCAGCCGGTCCACGCCCCGTCGCCGGACTTAGCACGCCAGGAAATATCCACTCCGGATAGGTCATATCCGAGATCGACCACCGGGTTTTGTGGTGATTCCCCCGTATGCGGATCGGGTTTATCGGAACGGCCCATGCCTGGCAACGACAAAGCGTAATAGGCCGCTTCGGGCTGGGCGTCGGTACTCAGGATGAGGGTGCGCCGGTCGCCCGTTACGCCGACCGTCCGAATGGGAAGATCAAACCGCGGCGCCTTCAACTGACGCTTCACCGCCTCGTAGCCCGGTCGCTTTACCTCGAAGCGGTCGCCCGGACGGACATACTTGCCGTATTCGATGCTCGCCTTGCCCGCTAGACCCTTCAAATCGGCCGGGTCGAGTGGGGCGTCGAAGGCGACCCGCACTTCGCGCGGCCCCGCCGCCCAGGTCAGCACCGGCTGTGGGGTTGTTTTGCCGACATAAGAGATCTTGTAGAGTTTGCCCCTGCCGGACGGGCCGGTGCCCCAATCCGGCTCGCCGCTATGGCATACCACGACCAAATCGCCGGCCGGCGACACGCAGGCATCCAGGGTCAACATGCCGAGGCAGGCCAGGATGTCGGTGCGTGCGACGTAGCCGGCCGGCGTCTTGGCGAGCTTGGTGCGATAGAGTTTGCCGCGCGAGTAGCCCGCGATGAGGGCGTCGCCCTGCCACCATGCCGGACCGAAGATCGGCCCCTTGTTGACCGACTCATCGAAAGTCAGACCGCAAGTGGATTGATGTTGCGGGCCGTAATCGAAGACGCTCGGCTCATCAATGACATTAGGGAGGTGTTTTGGATGGCGCGGCGGAAAACCGTAGTGCCGGCCCTGCTGAATATGTAGCAGTTCATCCAACGGATTTCCGTTGGCCAGCCAGGTGGCGCCTTCCTGGTCGGTGGCGAATAAATCGCCGTCGCGGTTGAAGGCAAGCCCGATCGTGAAACGGACGCCGGTGGCGACGATCTCTCGCTTGGAAAAGTCGGGCGAAACCCTCAAGATCGTGCCGCGCTCGCTCTTCACGTCGTAATTGGCGCGGCCGTGCTCATCGACAACGTATGGGTTGGCATAGTTGGCAGTTCCGAGGCCAAAGTATAGGTTCTCGTCCTTGTCGAGGGCCACGCCGATGGCGTCCACGGCCTGCGGAATCTCCTTCCAGCCATCGGCCACGATGATTTCCTTGTCGGCCTTGTCGTCGCCGTCAGTGTCCACGATCAGCGAAATCTTGCCCTTGGACGCGACGAAAACGCCTTGGCCGAGCTTGTAACCGGGCGGCGTCAACGCCATGCCGATGGGTCCGCGCAGCGCGCCCTTGCTTTCCCAGAAGCGTTCCACTTTATCTTCTAAACCTGTCCCTTTACTATCCGATAGGAGATAGACGTCGCCATTGTAGGCGAGGGCGACGAGTTTTCCGTCGGGGCGATAACGGACATTATTGATGTTGGTCAGATCGATGGGGAGCTGGCGGACGGTGAAGCCGGGGACGAGCATTTGCACGGGCGGCGGGTCCGCGACAATAACCAATGGCTTGCCAATAATCGGCTTGGGCGGGGACGTAAGTTTCGCGGTTTTGCCCTGTCGGCCGGCGAGATACTCGTCCACCTTGGCAAGCTCGGCCTCGCTCAGGACGCGGTCGTAAACGAGGACTTGCAGCACGCCGCAAGAAAGGAAGCAGCGGACGTTGGCGGGGCCGCCGTCGTTATTAAGGCAGCGGGCGCCGACGATGAAATTGTCCATGTGCAAAAGCGAATCGCCGCGGTCGCGCTTGCCGTTGGCTCTGCCGTCGGCGAACAACTTGACGCCGCCCGGCCCGACCGTGGACGTGAGCGCAAGCCGGCGAATGGCGCCGAAGTCGGAGGCGTCATGCAGCAAGTTGGACACGCCGCCGAAGCCGGCGCCTTCGACGTTGAGCGCCGTGAAGCGCGGCGAGGGAGCCGGCCCGAGGTCGAGGTTCAGGCCGGTGGTATAGTCGTTTTTGCCGTTCTGGTTCATCGCCAGGACAGCGCGAAAGTCGCCCGGATTGCTGAACGGAGCGGCCACGACAATAACGGTGGCGTCCTTGTAGGATTGGCCGGCGTTGTTCAGCGCGAGATAGGCGCCGTCGCCGTCGAACAGCAGGGCCGGCGCGGCGACGGCGAGAAACGTGGGCCGAACGTCGGCGTTCTTCTGCGTCAGGTTCCGGCCGCGACCGGAAGCGTCGTACCAGGTTTCGACTTTTTCGCCGTCAGCGATCTCTTTTTCGCCGTGGGCTTTGCGAGCGGCGTTGAGCCGGCCGGCGTCGAGCCAGAGTTCCAAGCCGTCCGTAACGGGAAGAGCCGAGTCGGCCCACTTCTCGGCGCCCTTATCCTCCGCCCGTAATGGGGCGGTAAAAGAGAGGACGCCCAAAAGTAGCAGTAGGGCAAGCCGGCGCAACATAATTTTCATCCTTTTAGGGCATGGGACTATTGCTTTACCAACCGCCGGCCGCAGGCGGCCGCCCCGATGAAGCCGGCGTCGGCGCCGAGCTGGGCATACACGATCCGCGTCCGCTCCGCCGGCACCACGAACGCCAGCCGACGCACGTGCGCCCGGATGCGGTTGAGGAAGCCGTCGCCAGCCGCGATCATGCCGCCGCCGAAGACGATCAGGTCCGGGTCGATGACGTGCATCAGGTTCATCGCTCCAATCGCCAAATAAAGAGCGGTTTCTTCCACAATACGCCCGGCCAACTCGTCGCCGGCGTCCGACGCCGTGAAGACCTCGCGGGATGTCAGCTCCTTACCGGAGCGCATGAGGCCGTGAAGCGCCGACCGGCCGCCGTCGTCCGCCAGCGCCTCTTGCGTCCGCTTGACGACGGCCGTGGCACTGGCGTAAGCCTCCAGGCAGCCGAAACGGCCGCATTCGCACTCGCGCGGGTTGGTCATCTCGATCTTAATATGGCCCACTTCGGCGCCGTGACTGTGTTCGCCTTCGACGATGTAGCCGCCCTCGCCGCCGGCCACGATGATGCCGCCGCCCACGCCGGTGCCGAGCGTGAACAGCACCATACTGCGGGCGCCGCGTCCCGCGCCCGCCCAGAATTCGCCGTAGGCCGCCGCGTTGGCGTCGTTTTGAAAGGCGGTCGGTAAACCGAACGTCTCTGCAACATGCCGCCGCACCGGCACGTTTCGCCAAGGCTTCAGATTCATCGGATCGAGAATTAAGCCCCCCGGAATGTCCATCAATCCTGGCGTCGCCACGCCGACAGCCGATATTTGCTCCATAGACACGCCGGCTTGTCTCACGGCCGCGCGGATCGTCTCGCACATGCGTTCGAGACCGAAATCTTGCCCGCGATGCGCTTCCGTTGGCAGGCTTACGGCGCTCAACGGCCGGCCCGTGTCGTCCACCACTCCGGCCTTCATGCTGGAGCCGCCGACGTCGAGGCCGACAAACAGCGGTTCGACATTCGCAGTCGTCATGTCTAAAAATCCTATGGCGGTTGTGCGTACAGGACGATTGTAACCGAGCGCGTGGGGCGCCGCAACGAAAGGGAGACGACAATGCAACGACGGAAACTTGGCCGCAACGGCCCGACGGTTTCGGCGATGGGTCTTGGCTGCATGGGCATGTCGGAGTTCTACTCTGGCCGCGACGATGCCGAATCTGTATCGACCATCCACCGCGCCCTCGATCTCGGCGTGGACTTTCTCGACACTGCCGATATGTACGGCCCTCACATCAACGAGGAGCTAGTCGGCAAGGCGATCAAGGGCCGGCGCGACAAGGTCGTGCTGGC
>DHJA01000225.1 GCA_002404095.1 Planctomycetaceae bacterium UBA4732
TGGGGCGCACCTCAATGTTCCTGCCGACTTTGACGACGTGCGGGCCTACCCCTCCTCCTCACTTTGTCGCCGTCTGCTAAAATGCCGAGATTCCCTCCTCTAGGTATTTCCGCGGCTTGTTACGTGCATCAACCACTACGTCTTGATGTACGTCCCGTCGATGTTCGGGTCGATGGCGGCGGTATTGTTGATGACATCCGCCAGCGTAAAGGCGTCGATATAGACGGTGGCCCCTTTAGCAATGAACAGGCCGCCGCCGTAACCGCCGCCACGCACCGCATTGGATTCCACCGTGTCGCTGGCAAGGGTCACAGTGCCGCCGGCGACGTACAGGCCGCCGCCGTAACCTGATGGCGTCGGGCTGCCGCCTGGGTTGATCGCTAAATTGTTGTTCACGGCGGCGTTCGTAAGAACGACCTGTCCGGCGGCGACGTAAAGGGCGCCGCCGAAGGCATTGCCGCCGACTTGGGGGCCGTACGGTGCATCGGACAGACCGCCGATGGCCGAATTATCCAAGAAGGTGGTGTTGGTGATGTTGGCGGTGCCACCGGCAACGTACACAGCCCCGCCGAACGCAGCACCGCCGGGATCGCCGCCGCGGGCAACGTTGCCGCCCAGTACCGTGCCGTTTTCCAAGGTCAGCGACCCGTTGGACCAGATGCCCCCGCCGCCGGCCGGTACGCCAAATGCGCCGGAGCCTGAACCGTCCGCCTGGTTTTTATCCACGTGCACGCCGCTCAGGGTCAGGGCGCCTTGGTTATAAATCGCCCCGCCCGCAGCCCCACCCCTCCCCAATTGCGCAAAACCGAATTCCAGGTACAAGTTTTGCAGCGTCAGCGACGCCCCGGCAGCCACGTCGAAAAACCGGAAACCCGGATTGCGCGATGCCGTGCGCTCGAACCTATCGCCGTTGCCGACGATGGTCAGGTTGTCGTTGGCGGCAATCACCGGCAGGCCGTTATAGCCGTTGGTGCTGTTGTTCACAGCCGTCAAGGTATAGAAATGAGTTGTCGGGGCCGTCGGGCTGATGGTGTTTGCTCCGCCGGCCTTGTTGGCGGCGTTGATGTCGGCGATGAGGTCCGAGGCGGTGTACGCGGTGTAGCTTGACAACAATGTGCGGTCTTCGAGACGCTCCAGGACCAGGCGTGCGCCCCGGCGCGCCGGCCGCGGACGCCGGCTGCGGGAGAGCCCCGATTTCCAAGACGCCAATAAAGAATGGAACCACATAGTCAATCTCCTTTCACGAGCCGGTCTGCGATAGAATGCCGGTGCAGGTTCCCCGGCGCGCGGACTGAGCGCCAGGGGCCGGCCGCTTTCTTGTTGTCTTGCCTTCACCTGGTTCCAAGCCGAGCGCTTTTGGCAACGGCGCCCATCCGCCAAGCGCCGAACGCCCAGGATCAGTGGCCGGGCCGGCCGAAGAGACTTTGAAGCACGGAAACGCGTCGTGCCGGCCCGGTCAACTGCAGAGGGGCGTCATGGCCCGATGTTGTCGCCGCTCGTGGAGGCGTCGTTGGCCACGATGAGGTTGAAGAGGTCGGTGAACGCCCCCAGGCTGTAGACGCCGCCCCCGATGCCGTCGCCGTCGCTGCCGCCGTGCTTCCCCTCCTCACCGCCCTGGGCCAGGTTAAGGAGGATCGCAGAGTTCGTCACCTTCAGGGTCAAGGCGGTGTCGTTGTAGATGCCGCCGCCCAGACCGTTGCCGCCGTCGCCCCCGTCGCCACCGGCGCCGCCCTGGGCCACGTTGAAGATCAGCGTACTGCTGTCGAGGGTGAGGGAAGAATTGTCGGGACCGGCGCCGATCAGTGCGACGACCAAGTCGCCGAAGCCGCCGCCATTCGCGATGGCCCCGCCCGCGCCGGCGCCGCCCGAGGCGCCCGACCCGCCGGCGCCGCCCTTGGCCTGGTTATCGAGGAAGAGGGCGTGCGAGACCGCGGCGGTCGAGTAAATGCCATTGTAGAAGCCGCCGCCGAACCCGCTGCCGCCCCGGGAACCGGGGGCGCCGCTGCCGCCGACCGCCTCGTTGCCGACGAACGTCACGTTGGTGACGGTCGTGGTTCCTCCCGCCAGGTTTGTGCCAGCCGCCAGGGCGCCGCCGCCCGCGGCATCACCGCCAGGACCCATGGCCGAGTTGCCGCCGATGGCCTGGTTGTCCGTGAAGGTGCTGTTGGTGACCGTGAGCGAGCTGAAGAAGTTAACAACGCCGCCGCCCGTGCCGCTGCCGACCTGGCCGCCGGCGTTGATGAAGTCGATGCCGTCGCTGCTGTTGTCGCCCCCGTCGCCGCCCTTGGCCAGGTTGTCGGTAAACGTGCTGTTGGTAATCGTAAGCGGGGTAAAATTGAAGATGGCGCCGCCCAGGGCCTCGCCGCCACTCACGTAGAGTAAGTCGTTGGCCCCGTTGGCGCCGACGGCCTGGTTGCCGGTGAACGTGCTGTTGCTGATGGTCATCAGGCCGGCCGGGCTGCCTGGTGTGGTGTCGGTGGATATCGCGCCGCCCTGGGCAATGCGGGCGAAATCCGTATTGCCGTCGAATGTGCAGCTCGTGACGGTCGCGGGCGAGCCGCCGGTGCTGATGGCGCCGCCCTGGCCGATGCCGATCCCCGTCGCGCTGCCCCTCACCTGGTTGTTCGAGAACGTGCTGTTGTTCACCGTCAGCGAAGGCCCATTTGTGTCGATGGCTCCGCCGTTAGAGGCCACCGTGGTGGAGTTCAAGGAGGCTCGGTTGTTGATGAACGTGGATTCGGTGACGGTGAGGCTGCCCAGGTTCTCGATGCCGCCGCCGGAGCCGCCGTTGACGCCCCCGTTGTCGGCCAGGGCATTGTTGCCGGTCATAAGGACGTGGTCGAGGCTCAGGGTAGCGCCCGCCTCGTTGAGGATGCCGCCCCCGTTGCCGCCGACGATTTGTCCATTGGCGATCGTCACCTGGTCGATGGTCACCGTTGCGTTGTTGCTGATGTCAAAGATCCGGCTGGCGTCGTTGCCGCTGACGGACAGCCGATTCTCGCCCGGGCCGGCGATGCTCAGGTCGCCGGTGATGCTCAGCTGGCCGCTCGTCAGCGCGATTGTGCCATGCAGTCCGTGAGCGAAGTCGATCACGTCGGCCCCGGGGTGGGCGTTGGCGCTGAGGACCGCCTGGCGCAGAGAGCCGGGGCCACTGTCGTAGAGGTTCAGGCTGTGAACGTGCTAAGCAGGTTACGGCACTCCAGTTCCTCCAGCCGCGGGATAAACCGGGCGGGACGCAACCCCTTGCCGCCGCGGCCCGACTTCGACGACCCGTCGAAGTGACGTTTTGCCGCCTTCAACCAGCTGAACGCGAAGAAGCGAGACATGGATGGACCCTCAGAGGGGGAGAGAAACGCGCCGGGAACATCCCGGCGATCGGTGCTGAGCCTGGCGGACGCAGCTCCGCGCCTGGGTCAAAGCGGAGCGCAATCATCCGTCGATTTTCATCTGGTCGGTCGAAAACGAGATCACTTATATCAACGCCCGCAACCTCGGCTGGCTGCCGCAGGCAGAGCCCGAGATACAGAAGAGCATCGAGATGGTCATGGCGCTCGACCCGACGCGGCCGGCCATGACCGACGGCGGCGAGGCTCACCGGCCGCTTTCTTTTCGTGTGGCCGTTCCCGGCTTAGCGCTCGCCGGTGGCGAACGCCAAGCCGCAAGCGCCGTGGTCCTCCCCCGCGCTTGGCCGCGCTCACCGAAGGATGTACGTCCCATCGATGTTGGGATCGAGGTCGGCGTGGTTGCCTTTGGTGTTTTTGACGGTGAATGAATCGAGGTAGACGGTGGCCCCGGAAGCGATGTAGAGGCCGCCGCCCTCCCCCTCGCCTGCGTGGGTTTCTCCGAGCCCGCCGATCTGCGAGGTGCCGAGGGCGCCGCCCTGCGCGGTATTCCTGGACACGGTTGAACTAGTCAAGCTGACCGTGCCGCCGCTCACCTCCAGCGCGCCGCCGAACCCGTTGCCGCCGTTACCGGGCGCGGAATAGGCAGCGCCGCCTTGGCCGCCCTGAGCGACATTGGAAGAAAAGGTATCGTTGGTCAGAGTGGCCGTTCCGCCGGCCACGCAGACACCGCCGCCGAGCCCATCGCCGCCGGCTTCTCCAAAGTCTCCTCCGAGGCTGCTTCCGGTGCCACCAAGGGCCTGGTTGTTCTGCACCGTGGTGCCTGCCAGCGTCAGGGCGCCCCCCGAGTAGATGCCACCGCCAGCGGCCGGCCCGGCCGGGATGACAGTGAACCCAATCACCTGGCCGGTGACACCCTGGGCGATGTTTCCCTGCACGGTGACGCCGTTGAGATCGAGGGTGCCCTGGTTATAGACGGCCCCGCCCTCCGCCGCTGTGGCCGCGACGAGGCCCGTCGCGCCCCACGCCAGGCCGTTTTGCAGCTTGAGGTTTTGCAAGGTCAGCGAAGCCCCGGCGGCGACGTCGAACAGGCGGAAGGCGACCGTTCCTGAAGCCGTGCTCCGCTCGATGGTGTCGCCGTTGCCGAGAATGGTCAGGTTGTCATTCGCGGCAATAACCGGCAGCCCCGTGGCGCCGTCGGCGTAGTTGTTCCCGGCGGTCAGGACGTAAGGGGAATGGGTCTTGGCTGCCAGCATGATCGTGTTCGCGCCGCCGGCAGCGTTGGCGGCGTTGATGTCCGCGATGAGGTCCGCGGCGGTAAGCGCGGTGTAGCTTGACAACAATGTGCGGTCTTCGAGACGCTCCAGGACCAGGCGTGCGCCCCGGCGCGCCGGCCGCGGTTGCGGACGCCGGCTGCGGGAGAGCCCCGATTTCCATGATGCGAGCAAAGAATGGAACCACATAGTCGATCTCCTTTCACGAGCCGGTCTGCGATATAATGCCGGTGCAGGTTCCCCGGCGCGCAGACTGAGCGCCAGGGGCCGGCCGGGCCGGTGAGACTTCTGCTTGGCGGCAAGGGCTCACCGGCCGCCTTTCATTTGAGAACCGTTTGAACCACAGAGGCACAGAGACACAGAGAAGACAATGGAATCGGGTTGTTCTGCTTTGTGTCTCTGCGGTTAGTCTTTCTTCTCTTCCACACCCAGCAGCTCCGCAGCCTCCGCCCGGAAGCGGCAGAGCTCCTCGTTCTTGGGCTGGTTCTTTTCCATCCACGCAACGGCCAGGTCGTACCACTTGCGGGCCTCTTCCTTGTGGCCCAACTGCCAGTGGGCCATGGCCAGCGGGTACCATTCCATACTGTCACCGGGAGACCCCAGCGCCTTTACCTCCTCCAGTGCTGCGATGGCGGATTCCCAGTCCCCCGCGCGATACTCGGCATAAGCGAGGGTTTGCCAGTAGAAGCCGTTCTTCGGTTCCAACTTGACGGCCTTCTTGGCCAGCTCGACAGCCCGCTTCGGGTCGCGGAACTTTGCCTCGGGGCAAGTTGCCAGTGACCAGGCCAGGTCGTTATGCGCTCCGGCATCGTTCGGGTTCTTCTCAAGAGCTTTCTGGTAGTCGGCGATGTCGACTTGATATGCGTCGATCCCCAGAAGAAGCGCTTCCGCCTCGCGATAGAGCTGCGCCGCTTCCACCTTCTCCGGCCACACGTAGGCGTTCGGGTTGAGCTGCCGGCCGGCCCGCTCAAGGTATTCGCGTGCTTTGTCCGTGTGGCCGAGATGGTGATGGGCCATGGCCAGGAAGAGGTGATCCCACGCCCTGGACATGCCCTGATTGAGCGGCTCGATGGCCGACTCATATTTGCCGGCCCGATAGAGGGCGGCCCCGAGGGCGCGGGCATTCTTGGTGGGGGCCAGCTCGGCCAGGGGCAGGAGCGTCGCCATGTCAGCGAGCGCGTCCGGCCTCGGCAGACAGGCGGCGAGCACGCGATCCGCCACGTAGGGATCCTTGGTCTTGCCGAAGCGTTTCAGTATGTCGGCGCAGACCCGGCGGTAGCCGTCGCGGTCGCCCGCGGTCAGGTGCGCCAGGGCCAGGTAATACCAGTGATACGGGTCCTCTGGCCTTAGCTCCGCCGCGCGCTGGTAATCGGCAATCGCCTTGTCCCATTGCTTCATATCGCCGTAGACCCTGCCCCGGTTGGACCACGAGGGCGCGTACTTGGGATCCACCTCGATGGCCTTGGAGTAATCGGCAAGCGCCTTGTCCCATTGCCTCAGCTCAACGTAAGTTTCCCCCCGGTTGTTCCACACGACCGCGTACTTGGGACCCAGCTCGATGGCCTTGGAGTGATCGGCAAGTGCCTTGTCAAATTGTTTTAACCCTTTGTAGGCGTTGCCCCGGTGGGCCCAGAGCGCCCACGCGTGAGGGTTTAGCTCGATGGCCTTGGAGAACTCTGCCATCGCCTCCTCGACCGCTCCTTTTTCCATCAAAATTTGGGCCATATGAAGCTGAATCCCCCGACGAGGCCAGAGGGCCAACGTGGCCGAATAGAAGCGCAAGGCGTCGTCGTAGAGGGGCGGCTGGAATTTGGTCCAGCAGAACCAGCCCAGGGTAAAATTGATCGACGCATCATCGGGATACTCATACTGCGCTTTCCGGAGCAAAGCCACCGCCTTGTCTCGGGCGCCCAGCTCCATCAGGTCACTGCCGAGCAGCCACAGAGTCGCCGGCGGCAGCTGGCGGATCGGCACCGAGTCCGCGAGCTGCTCCAAGCCCTGGCGATCGCCGCGCAGCAATGCCTCCCGGCAGCGGTTGCGCCAGACGTCGGGGTCGGCTTGGCAGGCAATCGCGACGAGCTTCTTCCAGCTCGGGAGGCTGTTGAAGCGGCGGCGGCGCAGCGCGGCCCATCCATCCAGCCCCTTGGCCAGCTCCCGGCGAATGCTCCGGCCGGTAATCCGCGCCGCTGCCTCCGCAAGCTCCAGGGAGTCGGTGTCAATTCCGAATTCCCGGAAAGCCGCGGCAAACTCGGCATCTTGCTGCGGGTCCGAGAAAAACTCCCCCTCGGAAGAAAGCTCGGCGCGCTGGGGCACCCAGTATGGTCCGTCCGAACCCATGGCGACAACCAAGTCGCTCTTCAGCTCCCGCTTGGGATTCCGGTAAATTTCTTCCAGGCGCAGGACCATGGCAACGTCTGCCTCCAGGTCGCCAAGGCGCTGGGGGAAATCCTGGCGGCCGGCGGCGTCCAGCAGCTTGCGGGCGCGCTCGACGGCGGACAGGGCTTCCGGCCACTTCGCCTTGTTTCCCAGCTCCGCAGCTTCGTCCAAAGCGCGGGTCACTTCCCGATCAATCTCGTCGCGTTGCCTTGCTTCTTTGCGCTCAATGTCTTTACGTTGTTCTGCTTCCTTCTTCGCGATCTCGTCTTCCCGCACCAGCCGGTCGCGTACCGCCCAGCCAACGGCGCCCGCTATCCCTGCCAAAGCTAGGAAAACGCAAGCAGCCATAGCCAGGGCTGCTTTTTTCCGCCTGGCGAACTTGCGAAAGCGATACCACGCCGAAGGCGGGCAGGCCAGAACCGGCTCGTCGTGCAGGTAGCGCTCCACGTCCCGCGCCAGCTCGTTGGCCGTCTCGTAGCGGCGGTTGCGGTCCTTCTCCAGGGTCTTCATCACGATCCAGTCCAGCTCGCCGCGGAGAAGCTGGCTGAGCCGCTTCGGATCGCTCTGCCGTTGCGTCGACAGGGTCGCCGCTGCCTGGCCCAGCGTGCTCAAACGGGTGCTCGGCCTGGCCGGCTCCTCTTCCCGGATGACCCGCCGCATTTCGTCGTAGCCCGCCGCGCGCAGCCGTTCCTTGTCGAACGGTGTTATCCCCGTTAGCAGCTCATACAGGAGTACGCCCAGCGAGTAGATGTCGCTGCGCGTGTCGATGTCCAGGCCGCTCATCCCCGCCTGCTCGGGACTCATGTACAGGGGCGTGCCGATCATTTGCGCGAAACCGGTAACCAGCGTCTTGTCGGTCAGCTGCTGCCCCAGCGCCTTGGCGATGCCGAAGTCGATCACCTTCACCACCGGCGCCTCGTCGTGCAGCGTCACCATGACGTTCGAGGGCTTGATGTCCCGGTGAATGATGCCCTTGTGGTGGGCGTGCTGCACGGCCTGGCAGACGTGTACGAACAACTCCAACCGCGCCCGGGTGGTCAGGCGGTTCTGGTCGCAGTAGTCGGTGATCGCCACGCCGCGGACCAACTCCATGACGAAGTGGGGCCGGCCCGAGCCCGTCTCACCGGCGTCGAGCACCCTGGCAATGTTCGGATGGTCCATGAGTGCCAGTGCCTGGCGCTCGGCCTCGAAGCGGGCGATCACCTGCCGGGTGTCCATGCCCGGCTTGAGGACCTTGACCGCCACCTTGCGGCGAACCGGCTGCTATTGCTCGGCCATGAAAACCAGGCCGAAGCCCCCTTCGCCGATCTGTTCCAGCAGCTTGTAGGGACCGATGATCGTCCCCGGCCCTTCCCGGATCGGCTCATCGACCGTGGCGACCGAGCTGGAAGCGGGCGACTCCAGGAAACTGCCCGCTGCTGCGTTGGCATCGAGAAGTTCCCTGACGCGGCTACGCAACTCGCCGTCCTTGCCGCAGGCCTCGGCCAGGTGGGCATCCCACTGGTCGGGCGCCAGCTTCAAGGCCGCCACAAAAACCTCTTTGGCTTTCCGGGAGGTCGCGTGCATTTCACACCTTTCCTATTGCTCATAAGGCAATGCGACGTCAGCACTGGATTTGTCCGGCAGAGGAAAAAGAATTTTCAGGGTTGGTCCTGGTCGTCCTTGCCCAAAAGCGCGCAGTGCAGCCAGGCTCGGGCGTAAGCCCAGTGTTCGTAAGCACTTGAGCGCGAGATGCCCATCAGCTGAGCCGCTTCCTCGATCGACAGCCCCGCAAAGTAACGTAACTTGACGATCTGGGCGGCGTCTGGATCTTCGCTGCCGAGCTTGACGATCAGCTCATCGATGACCAGCAGGTCATCCGGCGCGGCGGCGGCGGCTGTGGCAGCCAGGTCGATACTTTCCAGGTTCAGCCGCTTCCTATCTCCACCCCGCTTCAGCCGCTGCTTCGCGCGGGCGTTTTCAATGAGAATGCGGCGCATGGCCTCGGCGGCCGCGGCGAAGAAGTGGCCGCGGCTGTCCCAGCTCTGGACCTTCTCTACGTCCACCAGGCGGAGGTACACTTCGTGGACCAGGGCCGTGGCCTGGAGCGTCTGACCCGGCGCCTCCTGGGCCATTTTCTGGGCGGCCAGCTTCCGCAACTCATCGTAGATCAGCGGCAAGAGTTGTTCGGCGGCGTGCGGGTCGCCTTCGTGGATCGCGCACAGGATCTGGGTGAGGTCGTTCATCACAGGCCCGTCCTTCGCTGCAAAAGTTCGATGGCCCCACTATAGCGCCCGCCGCGCGCCACCGCCAGAGGCTGGCAGCCGGAAATCCAGATTTGCCCGCTGCTGAACATTGGGGCGTTAGTGAAATATAAAATGGGCGAAGGCGGCGTTATCCTTAACAACCTCAAAGTGCAAGAAACGGAGAGCAATCCGGTCAACGCGCAGAAGAAGCAAAACATCGCGGCGACGCTGCTTCGCAACCTCGGCGCCGCCTTCGCCGGCGAGCGCGTAGTGACGGCCGGCGCCAACTTGAAGTACCGGCCCATCCCGTTGGCCGAGAAGTGCAACCAGTTCCTGACGCATGAAAAAGCCTGGTACGACGGCGAAGCGGACCTCAGCGCGTTTCCGGTAGGCGAAAGCACGCTATCGGGAGTCCGTTATGTCCTGCGCGATTTTCGGACCTCGCCGCTGCCGGCGTGCGTGATGCTGTCCGGCCCTGGGGTGCGCGGCAAGATGCCGGAGGCGGTGGAAGGCATCCGGGCCGACCTCAAGGCCGACGCACTGTTCTTCCTCCACACTTTCCGGCAAGACAAGGAATGGAAGCCGTCGAAAGAAGCGAAGGAACCGCCGACGGTGTTCGAGTACGTGGTCCACTACGCCGACGGCAAGACGGTCGTGGTCCCCGTGAAGTACGGCCGCGGCGTCGGCAACTGGATCGAAACGAAACCGCAGGGACTGCCGGACGCGGCGGCGGCGTGGGCGGCGCCGCTTACGAAGGGCGCCGGCAAGAGCGCCGTGGTCTATCAGATGCAATGGACCAACCCGCGGCCGGATGAGGCAATCAAGAGTATCGACATCCGGTATGACGCCAAGGTCGGCAACCAGTACGGCGTACCGGCGCTGCTGGCGATAACGGCAGGAACGGCGGCGAAGTTGTATCCGTTGCTGAAGGGGGTCAAACACGGCTGAAACAGCCGTGGCACACTCTGGTTTCCTGTGTGCCACGGCTGTTTCAGCCGTGTTTCGATGACTTCTGGAACAAATTCTAAGTGCCGTGACAGAAGCCGAACTACCCGGCATAATACAACGTATGGGCCGGCGACTGACAGGCCGTCGCGGACGGCGGCAGGCTGAGATCGTATGGGCGGCCGCGTACATCTTGTTGGGACTGCGTTATTCGTCGGAATTGTCGGCGCAATTATTTCGAGGAGTGGTTTCCATGAAAGAATCGTCAACGTATCAGGCCATCGTGGAAGAGGGTCGCATCGAAGGGATCGCGCGGGGTAAGGCTGAGGGCGCAGTCGCCGAATTTAAGAAGATGCTGCGCATGATTGGCGAGCAGGCTTTTGGCGCACCGGACACGGCAACGCTGACCGCAATCGAGAAACTCAACAACTTGGAACGGCTGGAAGATTTGCTGAAGCGCGTGCGTACCGCGGATGGGTGGGCGGATTTATCCGGTAGGCCAGCGTCTGCTCGTAAGGCCGGTCGGCAGTCTACCGTTTAGGCTGCTGCCCCAGGCCCCAGAAGATTAGCGCCACGACCGCACCCGCCCACGTCCCTGGCGTCGGCGGCAGCGTGACGTGGGCGATGAGGTACACGCATCCCAGTTGCGTGAGGCCGCCGACGAGCGCGCCCGCCCCGGCCGCCATTGCCGCCGTGAACAGAAACGTCGCGACTCCCATGCCCCAGCCGATGGATTGCTCCGTGTCCTTAGCCCGCTCCTCGCGCATCCAGCGGACCCACCAGACGAACGCCGCCAGCATCAAGGGCGCCGCCCCCGCCGTTCGCCAGGCCCAGTCGGCACTCGGCCCGAAGATCGACGTTGCGGCGTCCGGTATGGGCGCCGTGAAGTTCCGTGCGGTTGAGGGCGTCCACAAAAACGATGCCGCGAACCCCGCGATTACGCCGCCCCATACCACGCCGTTGAGGACTTTGGGGACGTTCTTGCCGAATAGACGCATGCCGACGCCGAGACCAATAAGGCCGCCGAGGAACACGGCTCCGAGCGCCGCCGCGATCACCCAGACGCCGCCGTTCGCGGCTGTCAGTCCGCCGCCGACGAGGGCGCCAAGCCAGGCGCCCTGCCACGCCAAGGCGAGCGCGTCCATCAAGGCGCGGCCAACGGCCTCCCTTATTCCATGCTTTGCAGACCCGTAAAAGGCTAATAGTACCCCGCAAAGCACCAACACCGCCGCGCCGATCAGCCCCCCATCCCGTGCTTCAGCGCTGGCTTCGACCGCCGACTCCACCATCGAACCGAGCCAAGCTCCCCACACCGCCGCCAGCAGCGCCCAGCCAATGGAATGGAGGAACCGCGTTCCCGCAAGGTCTTCCGGCGGTGCGGGCGCGGGGACCGATGGCGCGGACAGGGAGACCGCTGATGGAGCAAATAGTCCGGTGGCAAGTTCAACGGCCATGAAGCATATCCGTAGCGGCGCCCAGGATTCAGGTAGGGTCTGAAGAAATCTAGGGGATGAATCAGGCCGTGTCAAACCGGCGCTCTGTCAAACCGGCGCTCTGTCGAACGACAATAGAAATG
>DHJA01000129.1:0-344 GCA_002404095.1 Planctomycetaceae bacterium UBA4732
TCGCGGAAGCCGTAGGCGCCGCCGGATTGGTAGAACGCCGAGCGGCCCCAGACGCGGCAGCTCAGCACCTGATAAGGCAGCCAGCGGTTCAGCAGCAGATCCAAGGCCGGATTCGGCGTTTGCACTTGCACCGTGTTGAGTATGCCTTCCCACCGATCTTGTATTTCCCTAAATGCGGCCCTCGGTCGTCCAGGCTTGCGATATTGGCTTACGAGTCGTCGCGCTTCTTCAACATTCGCAGCTTCGCCGAGCAGGAAAACGATTTCCTTCTCCTCGCCCGGTTGAAGGTCGAAGAACGTTTGCAGGGCGGCGCAAGGGTCGATCCCCGCGCCGACGCCGCCGCT
>DHJA01000129.1:468-942 GCA_002404095.1 Planctomycetaceae bacterium UBA4732
CCGCCGCTCCACGCCGCGCGTTCCAACGCGGCCGGCGCGGCGAGCGAGCCGTTGCGTCCGAGAAACTCCGTGCGGTCGCAGGTCCATGTTCGCGGCCGGGCGTTGACATCCACGAAAGCGATGGCCGTCGGAAAGTCCGCGTTGAAGCGATTGCGCGCCAGCAGGGCGCCGGTGTCCGGATCGACCTCGGTGACGACGCGCATGGGCGATTGGTCGCGGACTGTGCCAAGTACCCATTCCGCGAAGAAGGCGGCGGACAGGCGGCGCGGCTGACGGCCGACGTTGCGCACTGTAAGACACATGAGCTTGATCGGGTCGGCCGGCGGCACAAACAGCAGAAGCTCATGGTCGAGGCCGTGGCCGGAATGCGTGAAAACCGTGTATCCCTGTCCGTGATGGGCGGTATAAGCGGCCGGCCCATGCGGCGCCAAGGCGGTCGGCGTCCAGACTTCGCCGGTCGCGTCGTCGCGCAGG
>DHJA01000129.1:1033-1405 GCA_002404095.1 Planctomycetaceae bacterium UBA4732
TCGCCGGTCGCGTCGTCGCGCAGGTAGACGACCTCGCCGGGTGGGTCGGTGGTCGAATCGTTGCTCCACGGCGTCAGGCGGTTGAGCTGGCTGTTGTTGCCGGCCCAGGTATAGCCGCCGGCCCGCTCGGTGACGAGGAAGCCGAACGACGGATTGGCGATGACGTTGCTCCACGGCGCCGGGGGAAACTCCGGCAGCGGTGAGGCGTTGCCGCGCGACACCGCGTTCTTCCGCGCGACGGGCGCCATGCGGATGGCGTACTCGCGGCCGTCGGATGTGAATCCGCCTAACCCGTTGTCGAAAAGCAGGTCTCTCGCCGCGAGGTCGGAGGTACCGCCCAGATGATCGGTTCGCGGGCCGACGTCGGCGGGG
>DHJA01000129.1:1499-3027 GCA_002404095.1 Planctomycetaceae bacterium UBA4732
CCAGCCGGTCCATTTGCGTCGCCAGCGAGCCGCGGTCGCCTGCCAGCACACAGCGCGCCGCCGCCTGGAACAAGATGCGATCTTCGTGGGAAATATGCGTCGCCTTGCGCACGAAGACGCCGCCCGGCTTATCCACCTGGCCGCGGTCTTCGCTGGCCCGGACTAGACCCTGTAACTGATTTTGCAGATCGTCGAAGTAGCCGGATTGGTCTTCGTTCAGGATCACGAGATCGGCTTCCAATCCCTTGTGGCGCCAATAATTGTGGGCAGCGAGCATTTGCTGCGCCAGTGCGAGATGGGCGGCCGCGCTGACGCGCACTAGGACGATCGGGTTGTCGCCGGAGATGCCGTATCGCCATAGCGCCGGCTGTCCCTGTTCGTTGGCCTTCAGTACGTCCTGCGGGGCGCGCATGGCGGGGCCGGCGTAAATGACGTGGGCGGCCAATCGCTGACATAGGTGGGCCTCCTGTGCGGACATATGAAGTTGGCGAAGCTCCACTTGACTGTGCGCCCAAGCCAGCTCGAAGGCGCGCGTGGCGCCGAGCATGTCGTGATACCGATCGGCCAATGCCATTACTTCTTCGCGCGTATCCCCCGCGGCCGTGGTGAACGCGACCATCACCGAAGTCTCTCCCTCGACGCGCACCCGGCAGCGCAGGCTGAAAATGGGGTCGAGCACGGCGCCGGTCGTCCCCGACAGGGCGGCGCCGGGGTCCAGCGCGGCCGGGGCGGCCGTGGTGCGTCCGCGGCCGAGAAAACGGACGCGATCCGTCTCAAATTGTAGGGCGCCCACGAGCGGCCCGTCCACGGCGAGGACGTGAACGCCCCAAATGGGCCGCTGGTCGTGGGCGCGCGGCCGACGACGACACAATAAGGCGGCGCCGCCAAGCGCTACTTCCGTCTCCAGAAAGAGCTTGTTAAAGGCCGGGTGCGCCATGTCGGCGGCGTGCGGGCTGAGTACCACTTCGAGGTAGCTGGTCAGCTCCAATTCGTGCGGCCGCGAGTCATGGTTGGTCAGCGTCAGCCGGCGTACCTCGGCGTGGCTCTCCGGGGACGCCGTGACTTCCAGATGCGTCTCGATCGCGCCGTCCACGCGGCGAAACTCCGCCTTGTCGGTAGAGTAGACGACCTCGAAATCGTCGGCGTCGCGGCAAACGGGCTGGTGTCCGGCCGACCAGACAATACCCGTATGGAGGTCGCGTATGTAGCAGAATTGGCCCCAATCGTCGCGGGTACGGTCCTCGCGCCAGCGGCTCACGTCCAGGCCGCGCCAGGTAGCGCGGCTGCCGCCGGCGTTGGTGACCATGACCGTGTATTGGCCGCTGGACAGCAGATGGGTGCGCGGCTGGACGGTGTACGGCGTGGTGATGCGCCGGCTCATCGGATGATGGGTGTCGCTCGCCGCGGGCCGCACCGTCGTTTCGTCGCCGTGCGGTTGCACAAGCGGCGCCTCCGGCGCCATGCACTCTTGCAAGAGAAGCTCGGCCGCGCGCACCATTGGCTCGGCGCGGAAACGCCGCGGCATCGG
>DHJA01000129.1:3198-3631 GCA_002404095.1 Planctomycetaceae bacterium UBA4732
GCCATGCCCTGGTGATGGGCCATGAAGCACTTCACCACGACGCAACGCTGTTTCGGTTGTAGGCGCTCGCGCGTGTAATCGATGGACTCATAGAAACCGTAAGCGCCTTCCGCCCCCTCCGCCGCCAGACGTTGGAAATTACGGATCGCCAAACGCGGTTGAATCATCACGGCCATGACGGCGGCGTAAGGCGCGACGACGAGGTCTTTGGCCAACCCACGCTTTAAGCCAAGGCCGGGCACGCCGAACGCCTGGTACTGGTAGTTCAGATCGGCGTCCACCACACTGAACGCCGATTCTGAGACGCCCCAGGGTGTACCACACTGGCGGCCGTACTCGATCTGTCGCGCCACGGCCCCGCGTCGGCTTTCGTCCAACAACGTCTCCGGCAGGCCCGGCAACATCAGCCGCGGCATCAGGTACTCGAACATCG
>DHJA01000129.1:3722-4956 GCA_002404095.1 Planctomycetaceae bacterium UBA4732
CGGCATCAGGTACTCGAACATCGTGCCGCCCCACGACAATAGCGTGATGCGGCCGGCGGCGCGAGTCAGGGGACGGCCAAGCTGAAACCAATGTTTCTTGGGCACGTCGCCGCGCGCCACGGCCAAGAAGCTTGTCAGGCACGATTCGGATGCCAAAAGGTCGTAATGAGAGCTGTCGAGCTTGCCTTGCGATAGGTTGTAACCCACCGCGAACAGATGGCGATCCTCGCTATAGAGGATCTTAAAATCCATTTCGTTGGCGAAGGTTTCGGCCCTCTCGGCAAGGGAACGCCAGCGCATGTGCAGGTCGGAAGCGGTCGAATCGCCGACCGCCTCGGCCACGCGGGTCAATCGGCTTCGTCCCTCGGCGTCCGGCCATACTTCCGCCAGAGCGGCAAGGTCCGTCCGCAGCGATTCCGCCCGCGCAAGCAAAGTGGTGACGCTGAGAGGCTGGGTTAGCAGCCTGCGCAGACCCTGCCAATTGGCGGCGACCGGATCGTCTTTGCCGTTCATCTGCGGGACGATGCTCGCCGGCACTTCGCGGAGCAATTCCAGCCATGGCGCCAATCCCGCCAGCTCCTCCCGGCGTTCGCGCACGAGGGAGGCGAACCTTTCTACCCAGCGTTGCAACTCCGCAGGCGCTTCGCCGACCTCCTTGGCGAATTTCTCGGCTTGTTCCGTCAGCCCGGCGGCCTCCCCGTCCAGGCGGCGAAGCCAGTCGTCCCACGCAAGGAGGTCGGCCGGCGATTCGCCCAGCAGCGAGCGGACCTGCTGAATCCGCCCCGCCAGCGCCGCGAGGCTGTCCGCGGACTCGGCCGCGGGTTCCAGAGACTGCAACGCTTCCGTCGCCAGTTCCAGGACGTCTTCAAACCCGTCGCGGATCGCCGAATTGGGGATAAGCTCGGCCGCCTTTTCGCGCAGACCCTGTTTGAGCGTCACGAAGCAGCCGAGCAGATTACCGCTGTCCACCGTCGAAAGATAAATCGGCGGCAGCGCCTTTAACGTCGTTGTCTCGTACCAGTTGTAAAAGTGGCCGTGCGCGCGCTCCAGCCGGTCGAACGTGGCGAACGTCTTTTCCAGCAGCCCGAGCAACGCCGGGAAACTTAAGTAGCCGAAGTCGTGCCCGGCCAGACTGGAAATCAGATAAAGTCCCATGTTGGTAGGCGACGTGCGATGGGCAACCGCTGCCTTCGGGTCTTCCTGATAATTGTCGGGCGGCAGCCAGTTGTCTTCC
>DHJA01000129.1:5016-5483 GCA_002404095.1 Planctomycetaceae bacterium UBA4732
TCGGGCGGCAGCCAGTTGTCTTCCTCGGTGACGAACGTCTCAAAAAAGCCCCAGGTCTTGCGGGCCAGGCGCCGTAGCAAACGCCGCTCCGGATCGGTCAGTTCTCGCTCTTCGACCGGCGGCGGCTTGCTTACCCAGAATGCGACGAACGGCGAGACGAGCCAGGCGATAAGAAGCGGCGCGGCCGCCGTCAACGCATTAAGCCGGAAGGTGAACAGAATCAGGGCCAACGCCAGCCCCAGGACAGGTGACAACCAGAGAACGCGCAGGAAGGTCCGAAAATCGCCGCCCAACCGGCGCTCAGCGGCCGCGGCCGTTTCCCACTCCAACATACGCCGTTTTCCCACGAATACTCGATAGAGAGTGCGCGAGATCGCGTCGAGGAGCAGGCCCGCTTGCTCCGGCAGGAAAGCGGCGGCGAGCAACACTTGGGCGGCGGTGTTCCCTACGCCCGCCGGAACGAAACT
>DHJA01000066.1:0-1824 GCA_002404095.1 Planctomycetaceae bacterium UBA4732
ATAAAATCGCGGAAAGTACAGTATTGGCGGTAGCCAACGAAAAAAGGAACGCCGAACACGAGGCCGCTCCACAGACCCCCGCCAGGGGGTACACGAACAGCACCCGGCCCGACGCCCCCTTGCGGGGGCGTGGTCCAAGGGCTGCTTCGTGTGGATACAAGAGCCTTGCGGCTCAGGTTGGCGGTTTCTGTGGAAGCAGTTCTTGGCGCACGCGCGTCAATCAGGTTTTAACGTGGCCCTCTTTCGGCCGCGGTTCTATCCCTGTTCGCTCTCCTCGTTTACGGCATTGAAACATCGGGTCCGGCGCCGTGCCGAATTCACAAGACAAATCTACTCGACTGGGAAGGCGAACGCAAGTATGTGGCGCCTCCGTCGCCATTAGCTCCGCGCTGATATCATGAAGAAGTGGGCTATTGGCACGAACGCCAGCCCGCCGCGCCCGCAAGAGAGGATCTCGCATGGCCGCCGCCATTCCGCCCGCCGAATCCGGCGCCTTGTCGCCGGCCGAGAAGGTCAAGCAATTTCCGGCCGCGCCGGGCGTCTACCTCATGAAAGACGCTCAGGGCGTCGTCCTCTACATCGGCAAAGCCAAGAACCTGCGCAACCGCGCCGGCCACTACTTCACTAAGGCCGGCGCCGAGGATAAGCGCACCGCCGACCTCGTCAAGCTCATCGCCGATGTGGATTTCGTCCCCGCCGACAGCGAGGTGGACGCCCTCCTCCTCGAAGCGCGCCTCGTCAAGGATGTGCGGCCGCGTTTCAACGTCGATCTGAAGGACGACAAGACATTTCCCTATTTGCAGATCCGTATACGCGAAGAATTTCCGCGCGTAGAGTTCACGCGGACGCCGCGGCGGCACGGCGTCCGGCTCTACGGCCCGTTCACCAGCGCCCGCACGCTGCGACGAGCCATGCAGGTGTTGCAACGCCTCTTTCAGTTTCGCACTTGTTCGCTCGACATCCGTTCGGACGACGAGCGCTGGCGCTGGTTCCGGCCGTGCCTGTTGCACAGTATCCGCCAGTGTACGGCCCCCTGCAACTTCCGCGTGACGCGCGAGGAATATCGTAAACAGATCCGCAAACTGAGGCTTGTGATGGAAGGCAAGAAGCATCGGCTGATCGCGGAGATGGAAAAGGAAATGCAAGAGGCGAGTACCGCACTTTTATTCGAGAAGGCGGCCCGGCTGCGCGACGACGTGGAGGCGCTGAAGAAGCTCGGCCAGCGCGGCGACGCCGCCCGCGACGTGCAGCCGGAGGTCTTCCCGATCGACCCGAAAAAAGGGCTGCTCGGTCTGCGCAAAGTGCTAGGCCTGGAGAAGACGCCGCGCACCATTGAGGGCGTGGACGTAGCGCACCTGGGCGGGACCGAGACCGTGGCGTCGCTGGTTCATTTCATCGACGGCCTGCCGTTCAAGCCGGGCTACCGGCGCTACCGCATCCAATCCGTGCGCGGCGTGGACGACTTCGCCTCCATTCGAGAGGTGGTAACGCGCCGCTTCCGCCGCCTGTCGCGGAAGGAGGAAACCTATCCGGATATTCTCTTAATCGACGGCGGCAAGGGTCAACTCAGCGCGGCGCTGGACGCATTCCAAGTATTGGGCTTGGAACCGCCGACGTTGATCTCGCTGGCGAAGCGCGAAGAAGAGATCTACCGACCGGGCAATTCCGAGCCGTTGCGTCTCAGCCGGCACTCGGCGGCACTGCGGTTGCTGCAGTATGTGCGCGACGAGGCCCACCGCTTCGCGCAGCACTATCACCACATTTTGCGACGGAAGAAGTTGGAGGAGTAAGAGATTTCACCGCGGAGAACGCAGTGATCGCGGA
>DHJA01000066.1:1924-27987 GCA_002404095.1 Planctomycetaceae bacterium UBA4732
TCCGCGATCACTGCGTTCTCCGCGTTGAAGTGGGTTTTCATGATGGGGGCGGAATGCGCATTCTGTTGACCAATGACGACGGCATCTACGCTCCTGGCCTGCGCGCCCTGCTGCCGGAGTTGCGCCGCTTGGGCGAAGTGCTAGTGGTCGCGCCGGCCACGGAGCAAAGCGCCGTCGGCCATTCGGTCACGCTTACGAACCCGTTGATCGTGCAGGAGGTCCTGGACGATGAGCGGAAGTCGATCGGATGGGCGGTGGAGGGCCGGCCGGCCGACTGCGTGAAGTTGGCATTGCGAGAATTGCTGCCGTGGCGGCCGGACGTGGTCGTCAGCGGCCTCAACGCCGGCTCCAACGCGGGCATCAACGTGCTTTACTCCGGCACCGTGGCGGCGGCCGTCGAGGGCGCCTTCTTCCGCGTCACCAGCGTCGCTTGCTCTCTGGAATACAGTAAACCGACGCCGCCCGACTTCGCCCGCGGCGCCGCTTACGCTCGGCAGATCGTCGAACAAATCCTAGCGCGGAAGCCGGCCGTCGGTTCGCTGTTCAATGTCAACATTCCCGATCTCGAAAGGCACACGCCGCGCGGCGTCCGCATGGTGCCGCAGAACATGGCGGCCTATGAAGAGAGCTACGACCGCCGCACCGACCCGCGCGGCCGGGTATACTTCTGGTCGAACCCGGAATTCGGCTGCCCCGATCCGCATCCGGATTCGGATGTGACGGCGTTGAAGGAAGGCTGGATTACGGTAACGCCATTGCAATTCAATTTGACGCATGAGGCGATGTTACACGAGATTGGCGAGTGGCAGTGGCGGCTTTCGCTGGAATGAAGAGGCCGGGCGGCGATCACGCGTAAACGGTTATCCGAGGAGTTTCCGAAATGGCGATCACCGTGGAAGCACTTTATAAGGACGGCGTACTTAAGCCGCTAAAATCTCAATGAAGGCGACATTCATCCGAGTATCATTTATGTACACGCACCCCGGAATCCGCTCGGACAGGAGATTTGAGGTTCAGTTTGGAAGGATTTATCGGCTTGGGTTTGGCTATGGCCTGAAGCGGTCCCCTGGGCTGCACCACGCACAGAGCCGCTGCCGCGAGGCAGAAGAAACCTACCAGGAAGATTCGGAGCACCACTGCGGTATTCCCTCCGGGCGTCTCCGCCCGCTTTTTCCAAGCCTGGACACTTGAAGCCGGTTGAACGGTTTCTTGCATCCACTTCCTCCGGTTTGCCTTTCCTGGCCCCGGCATCTCGCGCCTGGATGACGATACGGGGCAGAAGCCGGAGGGAACAGTTGTTCGCAGGCGCCGCCCATTATCCCTGCGGCAGCTGGGTTTTCCAGCGCCGCCAGAGCGAGTCCATCACCCGCCGGGCGCGGATGCGAACCTCGGCGTCCCCGCTGAGCGCCGCGGCCCGCAGGAGTGCGGGCAACGCCGCCGTGCCCCCGGCCTCCAGCTCCCTGGACGCCTTCTCCCGTACCTCGAATTCGTCGTCGCCCAGGCGCGCGGCGAGCTTTTCCATCGGGCCCTCCTCCACGCGGCGGGCATTCTCGCGCTCAGCGAGCCAGGCCCGTAGCTTTTCCAGGGTTTTGCGATTCTCCTCGATCTGTTGCGGCGTCCCATCCGCGTTCGGGTCGTTGTGCCACGTGACCTTCGGGGCGCTGGGCGTGGCCTCCAGCGCGCCCAGGATCACGTAGTTGTAGTAGGACCGGACGGCCGGGTTCTCGAAGTCCAGACAAATGACCATCGCGGGCGCCGCCTCGTCACCCGCGTACATCCGCAACAGCCGCAGCGCCTCGTTCGGGTTGGGGCCGTCGTTGGTCGGGTAGCCGTAACGCCTGCCCGCCAGGATGAGCGGCTGTAGCCACTGGGCTTGCAAGGGCTGGCGGAGGCTCTCTAGCGCCTGAACTGCAGCCTCACGGCGCACCAGATCCTCGTCCGAGGCGCAGCGCTTGAGGACCGCGATGGCGCGATCGCCGCCGTATAGGGCCAGGCCGCGCACCGCCGCGCGGCGAACGTCCGCGTCCTCGTCGGCCAGCGCCTTCTCCAGGCGCTCGAACACTCGCGGCGACTGCGTAGTCCCCATCGCTCGCAGGACGGCGCCGGCCACGGCCGGCTTCTCCCCGGGCAGGCGACCCAGCAACGCCGCCACGGCCGCGTCCGTCTTCATCTCTCCTAGCGCCGCCGCGGCCGCCGCCCGGATCGCCTCATTCGGATCGCGCAACGCCTTCAGCACCGCCGCCTCCGCGACGGGCGTCGTGAACCGACCCAGGCCGCCCAGCGCCGCCACGCGATGCTCCGCGTCGCCTTCCGCGGCCATCGTCGCCAGGTCCGGCACTGCCTGCTTCCTCGCGAATGAACACAGCTGAGCGATGACGCCGGCCAGCACCTCCTTATGGCTCCGCCCTGCCTGTCCGACAAGACGTCCGACGACCCGCCGCACGTTCTCATCCGTTCGCGGCAGAATCGTCAGGCGGAAGGTTGTTTCCACCGTCGCGGCGGCTTTTTCGGCGCCGAAATTCTCCTCTAGCCCGAATCGGCACGTCACGGTGTAGACCCCGGGCTTGTCGAAGGTGCGATACTGGCCGAGATCCAACTCCTGCTTCTCGGCGTCGCCGGGTTTGACCTGGCGCAACCCGCCGGGGCCTTCTCCGTTAAAACTCCTCCCCTCCTTGTCGGCGACCGGGTCTCGGAGTGGGTCGGCGCCGGCGTCGAGGGCGGAGACCTTGAAGCGCTCGTGACGGCCAGCCCCGCGGTAGTCGCCGCCGAAGGCGTAGCTAAACGGCTTGTCCGAGAGGTTCTTGACCGTGAACGCCACTTTCGGCGGCTCGCCAAGGACGATCACGGTCTCCTCGGGCACGAAGCCCGCCTCGATCTGCTGGTCGCGGACGCGATACTTCTGGAGATACACGGGCTCCACCGGCTTGTCCGCCACCCCGGCTGGGTCGCCCAAGGCAAGCGCGCTCGCACCGGAGGCGGTCAGAAATAGGCCCAGCGCCAAGGCCGCCGCCGGTAGTAGTCTGGTCACGAACATGGCTTTCATTACCCCCTGGGCCAATGCCGTCGCACCGGGCGGGAAAGTATTCTAACAGCACCCGATTAGATTCGGGTACGACGCATCCCGCGCCTCTCGCTGGATTGTAGACGATTGGCCGGCGTTGATCCTACCAAGTCCACCCGGTCCGCACCTACGCGCGGCAGCGGCCGCCCCGGCTCTCACACGCTATTGAGTATCTCTTGTGCAAGCCCGCGAGCCGGAGGAAACCTCGGCTCACTTCGTTTTGGAACTCTCTTCGGGCCACAATCGAGCAATCCGGCGCCACGCGACCGCCGTCTCAAGAGGCAGGGGCGAGCGCCGCCGTCTCATCCTTCCCACCCGCGACGAGGAAGCCGCCCGCATCGTCAAGCAAGTTTTCGATGACGCGCGGCGGATGGATGCTCGACCAGGCGGACCTTTTACTACGCCAGGGCGACGCTCAACTGGAACTGCCTGACCTTGAATTCCCAAGACCGCCGCCGCCTGGGGGTGTTCAATGTGCGTGCCCGACGAAGTGCGCGACCGGCTCCGCGACCTTCTTTGGGAACGGGCCGACACACTCGACTGGCTGGCGCTCGGGCCGACGGGTAAAACCCAGCATTATGCGAACTGGACCAGCGATGCCCAAGTTGGCGGTGTTCTCTCCAGATATTTGGATGTTCGCCGTGTTCGTGTTTACATCAAGGACTCGCTGCTGAAGGATTATCCCCAAGCCCGGCTTGCCGACGCCCGGACGCCGTTCCGACTCCTGGGCGTATCTGAAACCGCCGAAGTAGCGCGGGTATTCATCAAGCCCCACGGCAGTCAGTTCTCTGACGGCCGTATTATCTGTTGGGGGCCGGCCGCGGGGTGGAAAGCGGTGCTAATGGCAGGGCATGAGCGTAGCTTTGGTTTACGCGGCGCCTGTCCGTTCGGGGTGTTGTTGACGCAATCGGCTAACCGGTTTAGCGACGACGCTTCTCGCGCGGTCGTGACCGACGCCGCCGCCAAACTCGGCATCGCTAAACTCGTCTGGTCGGCGTGATCTCTCGGTAGCCATCCTAGATGCTGTGGCCGTTGCGGCCGCGGGCTTCTTACCCGGTTCAATTTCCTACCAACCAAACGGACGCTCACACGTTCTATCACGCGGTGCGCACCGTCCAAATTATTCCTACAGTCAACCCGGATAAGCTCCTCCGCTTGGCGGAACCGGCCCGGCCGATAAAAAGAATACGGTCACGGCCGGCGTCGGCCGTTGCGTCCCCGCTCTCGTTTTCGCAGTGCCGTTATGCCAACGCCGACTCCCGACATCGTCCGCGAGGTTCCCCACCTCGCTCCCCGCGACCTGGACGCCAATAAGGGAGACTTCGGCCGCGTCCTCATTGTCGCCGGCAGTCGCGGTATGTCCGGCGCCGCCGTCCTCTGCGCCGCCGCCGCCCTGCGCGGCGGCGGCGGACTCGTTCGCGTTGCCGTCCCCGAATGCATCCTGCCCATCGTCGCCGCCGGCAATCCCTGTTACATGACCGTTCCGCTTCCCGAAGACAATGACGGCCGCCTTAGCTCCGATGCCGGGCAGGAACTCGTCGAATCGATGAACCAAAGCACCGTTGCCGCCGTCGGCCCCGGCTTGGGACGCGGCGACGGCGTATCCTCAGTCGTGCGCGCCGTACTCGAAAAGACGACTTTACCGCTCGTCATTGACGCAGACGGCCTTAACGCATTGCCGCCCTTTTTGGATCTGCTGAAGCGCCGGCAGGGGCCGTGCGTCCTCACACCGCATCCCGGCGAGTTCGCCCGCTTGCTCGGCTGCGACGTGCCGAATGTCCAGGCTCATCGAGAAGAATTGGCCGTCCGCTTCGCCGCCGATCACGGCGTCGTCCTGGTACTCAAGGGGCGACATACCCTTGTCAGCGACGGCCGGCGCCTCTACGTCAATGACACCGGCAATCCGGGCATGGCCACCGGCGGTACGGGCGACGTATTGACCGGCCTGACCGCGGCTCTGCTGGGTCAGGGACTGGAACCGTTCGCCGCCGCCCAACTGGCCGTATACCTGCACGGCTCGGCCGGCGATCTGGCGCGCGACGCCATGGGCGAAACCTCTCTCATTGCCGCGGACTTGCTTGAATCGCTGCCGTATGCTTTCATGGCGCACGCGGCCGACCAAACGCCCTCGCGCCATTGACATGAAACTCTCCGCGCGGGATTGTGACGCACGAACCGTATCCCGAATCTGTAGGACGATCGCATATGAACCTGTTGTGTCCGAATTGCCAGAAACCGCTCACCGTGCCGGAACAGTACGCCGGCCAGCCGATGCGCTGCCCGCTCTGCTCCGGCACCTTCACCGTGCCCGCGCTGCCGACGCAGGCCGCGCCGCCTTCGGCCACGGCGCCGTTGCCGCCGCCGAGCGTCGCGCCCCCCGTCCCGGCAAACACCTATGGGCTGAAAGATCCCGTCGCGCCGCCTCCCCCGGCGGCGGCGTCGCCCGTCTCCGATCTGGTCCTTGAGGAAGTGCCGCTCACCTCTCGAGCGCCCTCGACCTTCACCGGCGGAGCGCCGCCGTCCGGGCCGCGGCCGACCTTCACCGAAGCGCAGCCGTCCTATCCGTCCGCGCCGACGCCGGAAGGCTATCAGCGCAAATATACGATCTGGTTTAGCCCAAAAGTCCTTCAATATGTGGCTCCGGTCGCGCTCTTTCTTGTCTTCGTGCTAATGTTCTTTCCCTGGGTGGGCGTCTACCCAGGAGGCGTCGCCGACGCCTGGCAGTATGGCTGGCAGGCTCCCTTCGGCGGCTACAGCCTTGACTCGGACGTTGCGGAGGACTCGCCTCCCTTCCCCAAGTACACCGAGAAGGGCGCCGAAAAGACCACCGCGCCGGGGTATAATGTTCTCTTGATCTTCTACCTCCTGGTATTCATTCCGACGCTCCTGATAGCGCTCGGCTGCCTGGCGCTGGCATTTTTGCCGCCGCATAAACTGCCGCCCGTTGCGCACCCTCTATTGCCGTGGCGCTGGGGAATCGTGGCCGGGCTGAACCTGATTCTCCTGTTGTTCCTGGTCCTGCAACTGGTGCTGGGCTTCAGCCTGGTAAACAATGTTCTCGCCGGCACCGACAGTGAAATCGCCGCCCGGTCCGAGAAGCGCGACGCCGCCCGAGCCGAGAAGGGCGAGGCCGGCATTGCCCCGACCAAGCAGGTGCGGCAGGACGCCATCATGCGAGGTCTGACCCGGCAGTCGCTACAGCGGACCATCTGGCTCGATCTGGTCGTGTTCCTTCATTTGGTGGCGCTCGCCGGCGCTGGCTTGATGTTCTGGATCAACCGCCGTGGATCGCGGCCCGCGCCGCGCGTTGATACGCTGTGGTGACGCGGCGCATCAACACCCGCTTACTGCGTGCGCGGCTCCAATGAGCCGCGCACGCAGTAAGCGGGACGCCCGCCGCATCCCCGCATACACTTCCTTTGGCTTTGCTCTCCCACCCCTGACCCCCCGTTGCCCATGTCGCTTCGCGTCGAACACCTCGATAAGGACTATCCCACTCCGAGTGGTCCGCTTTCCGTGTTGCGCGACGTAAGTCTCGAAATCCAGCGCGGCGAGGCCGTGGCCGTGATGGGGCCGTCCGGCTCCGGCAAAAGCACGCTATTGCACATCCTCGGCACGCTCGACCGGCCGACGCGCGGCGTCGTCCGGCTCGACGACCAAGACCCTTTCGCCCTGTCGGAGCCGAAGCTGGCCGACTTCCGCAACCGCTCCATCGGCTTCGTCTTTCAGGACCACCACCTATTGCCGCAGTGTTCGGTGCTGGAAAATGTGTTGATTCCGACGTTGGCCGGGCACGACGATCGCGTCAAGACGAAGGCATGGGCGCTGAAACTGCTGGAGCGCGTCGGCTTGTCCGACCGCCTTAATCATCGGCCGGCCGAGTTAAGCGGCGGCGAACGGCAGCGTGTGGCCGTGGCGCGGGCGCTAATCCATCACCCGCCGTTACTGCTGGCCGACGAGCCGACCGGCAACCTGGATCGCGTCAAGGCCGACGAAATCGGCCGATTGCTGCTCGACTTGCACCGCGAGGAACAGACCATTCTCGTCGTCGTCACGCATAGCCGGCGGCTGGCCGACCTGTTGCCGCGCGTACTCGTCATGGACGACGGCCGACTACGCCCCGATACGGCGACGGATCGGGGGCCGTTGACATGACGCTGTTCCGTCTGCTGCTTCGGAATCTGCTGTATCACTGGCGCGGCAATCTCGCTGTGTTCCTTGGCGTCGTGGTCGGCGCCGCCGTGCTGACGGGGGCGCTGTTGGTCGGCGACTCGTTGCGCGGCAGCCTGAGCGACTTGGCGTGGCGCCGGCTATTCTGGATCGACGATGCGCTGATCGGTGGCCGCTTCTTCCGAGAGAAGGCTGCCGAGAATCTACCTGCGGTGCATGAAAGTGCGATCATCCTTGTACGGGGGACGGCGTCGGTTGGGGAAGACGGCCCGCCGGTAAGGCAGGTCAACGTCATCGGTGTGAATAGCAGCTTCTGGAAGCCGGCGAGCTGGTTGGGCTGGCATATGGATCATTCCGGCAACAATGGCGATCCTGCCATCTGGGATTCGGACAAAAACCAAGTCGCATTAAGCAAGGCGCTTGCGGACGCCCTCGGCGCACACGAAGGCGACAAGGTGCGTTTCCGAGTCGGTAAGGCCGGCGTCATTCCGCCGGAGTCGTTACTCGGCCGGCGCGACACCGACGCCGTAGTGTCGGTCGTTGACACGACGGTCATCAGGGTTTTTGACAATGAAGAATATGATTTCGGAAACCATTTCAACCTTGCGCCAACGACAGAGCCGCCGCGTAACGCCTTCCTTCAGCTAAAGACGCTGCAGAGAGTGCTAGGGCAGCAAAACCGCGTCAACACAGTCCTTGTAGGTGAAGCCAAGGCGGGATTGCAGAAGGCGTTCCAGCAAAACCTCACGTTCGACGACTGGGGTTTGACCGTCCGTGGTCCCACCGCCCATGAAGATTTCCTGACTCTTGAAAGTCGGCAACTCCTGATTGAGCCGGCCGTGGAGTCGGCGGCGCTGACGGCCGCCAAGGACGCCGGCCTGACGCCGGCGCCGACGCTCGTGTATCTGGCCGACACCCTTTCCGACGGCAAGGCCGATGTGCCGTATGTGGTTGTGGCCGCGCTCGATCCGACCGCCGCGCCGCCGTTGGGGCCGTTCTTGCCCAAGGGCGTGGATTCGCTGAAAGACGATGAAATCGTTCTAGCCGAGTGGCCCGGTTCGCCGCTCACCACGAAACCCGGCGCCACGATCACGCTCACCTACTACCCGCCGGAGCAGCACGGCGAATTTACGCTGGTTACTGCGAAATTCAAGCTGGCGGGAACGATCCCGATGGCCGGCCCCGCCGCCGATCCGGGGCTGACGCCGGAACTGCCGGGCGTGACCGACAAGACCAGTATCCGCGACTGGAATCCGCCGTTTCCCTTCGATAACAAGCGCATCAAGCGCGGCGACATTAACGAGCGCTTTTGGGACAAATATCGGGCGGCGCCGCGCGCCTACGTCAACCTCGCCATCGGCCAAAAGCTTTGGGGCAGCCGTTTCGGGGAGCTTACCTCGATCCGCCTCGCTTCCAAGGATAAAGCGGACCTGCAAAATAGCAAAATGGCGTTCGAGAAAAGCCTACTCGCCCATTTGAACCCGGAACAAGCGGGGCTGGTCTTTCAGCCGGTCAAGGCACAATCGCTCAGCGCCAGCGGCGGCAGCACCGACTTCACCGGCCTGTTCATTGGCTTTAGCTTTTTCCTGATCGTAGCGGCTTTAATGCTGGTTGGCCTGCTGTTCCGCCTCAATCTCGACCGCCGGGCGTCCGAGTTCGGCCTGCTCACGGCCGTCGGTTATCGCCGCTGGACGATCCGCTGGCTGCTGCTCGGTGAGGGCGCCTTGCTGGCCGTCACGGGCAGCGTCGTCGGCTGTCTCGCCGCCGTGGCTTACGCCGCTCTACTGGTGCGGTTCCTCGGCGCCATCTGGCCGGGCGGGGCGTTGCAGTCGTTCCTACGGCCGCATTACACCATCCTCAGCTTCGTCTACGGCGGCGCCGGTTCCCTGGTCGTGAGCGTGTTGACCATCCTCTGGGCATCGTTCGCGCTGGGCCGCGTCGCCCCGAGCGCCCTTCTCGCCGGACAGACCACGACCGAGAGCGAAGCCGGTCGGAAGCGGCCGCGAAGGAGTATTTGGATCGCGATTATCTCCCTTATCGGCGCGGTCGCCCTGACCATCGCCGGTTGGTACGTGCCGAGCGGCGATGGTCAGGCGCTGACGTTCTTCGGCGGCGGCGCCTTATTGCTGATCGCGTGCCTGGCGGCCGCGGCGGCGTGGATGCGGGGGACGCGCCACGGACTGGTCGAAGGCGGCGGCTGGTGGGGTGTGGCGCGTCTGGGCGTGCGCAATGCCGCCCGCCACCGCGTTCGCAGCTTGCTGACGGCCGGGATGCTGGCGTCGGCGGTGTTCCTGATCGTCGCTGTCGAGGCGTTCCGCCAGCAGGCGGCACCCGGCGGCCACGACAAAAATGGGCCGGACGGCGGCTTCGCTCTCGTCGCCGAGTCCGACCTGCCCATCGTCCAAGACCTTAATAGCGATAAAGGGCGAGCGGAAATATCCGACAAGATCCAGCTGCAATACCAGCACAAATACAACGGCAAGGAACTTGAGAACCGTCTGAACGAGGCCGACAATCTGTTAAGCCATACGACCATCTACCCGTTCCGCGTTCACGCCGGCGATGACATCAGCTGCCTCAACCTTTACGTACCGCAGCGGCCGCGCTTTTTGGGCGTCCCGGCGGCGCTTATCCAGCGCGGCGGCTTCCGCTTCGCCGACGCCGATGCGAGGACCGACGCCGAGCGCGCTAATTCGTGGCTGGTCCTGCATCGGACAGACGATCCGCTACCGGCGTTCGGCGAACAGAACAGCGTCGTGTATGTGCTGAAGAAAAGCGAGGGCGACGTGCTGGACACGCCTGCCGACGATGGCGTAACGCGGCCGGTACGCATTGACGGTCTGTTGCAAAACAGCGTCTTTCAAAGTGGTTTGCTCTTATCGGAGGAGCATTTTCTTAAACTCTATCCGACCCAAGAGGGATACAACTTCTTCCTGATCGAAACGCCGTCGAGCAAAGAGGAAGAAGTGCGGACGCTGCTGAACACGGCACTGGCGGATCGCGGTTTCGAGGCCGAAACGACCGCGAAACGTCTGCAAGCCTATCTCGCCGTGGAGAATACCTATTTGTCAACGTTCCAGGCGTTGGGCGGACTGGGCCTGATTTTAGGTTCGCTGGGGTTGGCGGTGGTGCTGCTGCGGAGCGTATGGGAACGGCGCGGCGAGCTGGCCTTACTGCGAGCGCTCGGCTTCCGCCGACTGACGCTGATCTGGCTGGTGCTGGCGGAGAACGGCTTTCTATTGCTGCTGGGTCTGGTGATCGGGACGGGATCGGCGCTGGCCGCCGCGGCGCCGCATCTGGTCCGGCAGGCGGCGGGGACGCCGTGGCTGGAGTTGACGGCGGTGCTGGCGGCGACGGTCGCGGTCGGATTGACCGTCGGCGCGGTCGCGGCGGCCACGGCCCTACGGGCGCCGCTGGTCGCGGCGTTGCGGCATGAATAAGTCATATACGAGCCGCGACCGTAAGGGTGCGGGACGAATACCGCTCCCTTACGGTCGCGGCTCGTAAGGACAAGAAATATACCCGCCTTAAGGAATCCATAATGCACAAGTCTCGTGTGTGGATGTTTTTCGTGGCGTTGGCCGGCCTGTGCTGGGGCGTCTACGTGCCGCTGGTCGCCGAGGGCGGTAAGGAATTGCACTTCAACGGCTACGCGGCGTTTCTCTGTGTTGGCGCCGCGTATTTTCTGATCGCCATCCTATTACCGCTCGCGGTTCTGTGGGCGCGCGGCAAAGGGCCGAGTTGGAACGCCAGTGGCGTTACATACTCCACTTTTGCTGGTGTAGCCGGGGCCATCGGCGCCCTGTGCGTGATCTTGGCGGTGGGAGAATTTCACGGGCCGAAAATCTTCGTCGCTCCTGTAATCTTTGCGCTTGCGCCCGTCATTAACACTCTCGTCAGCCTGTTCTGGCACCCCGACGAGGGGGCGTTCACCATCGGCCTACCCCGCGAGAAGCCCCACTGGACCCTCTACCTCGGCATCTTGTTCGCCGGAGCGGGCGCCGGCCTTGTGCTTCTCGCCAAGGAACTCACGGAAGCAGTGGATGCGAAGGCGCCGGCGGCCCAATCAAACCCTCTTTACCTCTTGTTTGTCCTTTTAGCCGGTCTGAGTTGGGGAGTGTATGTGCCGCTCATCGCACAAGGCGGCAAGACCCTCAAGAGTTCGTACGCCTCCTTTCTCTGCGTCGGCGCGGCCTACTTCCTTATCGCCATTCTCTTTCCTCTCGGCATGTTCGGAATGCGAGGGTTCCCGACGTTCAACATCCCCGGAACAACGCTCGCCACCTTAGCCGGAGCGGCCGGCGCCGTCGGGGCGTTGTGCGTGATCTTCGCCACCTTCGAGTTCCAGGGGCCGCGAATCTACGTCGCCCCGGTGATCTTCGCGCTAGCGCCTGTCATCAACACCATCGTCAGTCTCTTTTGGCATCCCACGCCAGACGCGCCCTGGACAATGGGACCGCCGACGGAACCACCGCATTGGCTGCTCTACGTCGGCATCGTCGCGGCCGGCGTCGGGGCCGGCATGGTGCTGTTCGCCAAGGAGTTGACGGAGGCGAAACACGCCGCCCATGCCCGCGCGTCAGCGCCTATTATCTCGGAGGCGATACGGCCATGACGCCCGAGGAAGCGGTGCAACAGCTCAATACGGTGCTGGCCCACGCCTGGATGGTGCGGACGTTCCTTAAACACGCCGACGAAATCCAGGACGATGAAGAGCTTCTCGACGTGCCGCGCACCGTGTTCGACTATGTGCGGGCCGTCGAGCCAGCCTGGCAGCGCGGCGACTTAAAGGAGTATTTGCATCGGATTAAGGGTAAATTGCCGAAGCTGCGCCGCGCGGCCGAGTTGTTTGCCGCCGAACACCATCGCGTCTCGGACCACACTAACTTCCAGATGGCGGCCGCCTCGCTGACGGGATGTGTGCGGCGGATTGAGGAGATTTTGGCAGCCGTCGCAGCAATTCCATAGGACTTATAAGTCCTATAGGACCTATAAGTCCTATGGAATTATCGCCGGGAGGCTCATCATGCGTCAACCGCGCATCCTCATGTGCCCGCCCGACTTTTACGGCATTGAATACGAGATTAATCCCTGGATGAGCCGATCGCGCGGCAGTTCGCCCGATCGCGCCCGCGCCCAATGGCATCGACTGCACGACACGCTCGTCGGCCTCGGCGTACAGGTCGAGTTGATGACGCCACGGCCGGGCCTACCCGACTTGGTGTTCACTGCCAACGCGGGGCTTGTGTTCAAAGACCGTTTCTACAGTTCACGGTTCCGCCACGAGGTTCGCGCCCGCGAGTCGCCGCACTTCGACGCCTGGTTTTCGGCCCACGGCTACACGGTGGAACATCTGCCGCCGGAGACGTTCTTCGAGGGGGCCGGCGACGCCTTATTCTGCGGCGCGTCGCTGATCGCCGGCTATCGCATTCGCAGCGACGTACAGGGCTGCCAACACCTCGCCGGCCTACTGCATCGACAAGTGCTGCCTTTGGAGTTGGTCAATCCGTATTTTTACCATCTGGATACATGCTTTTGCCCACTGGCGCCCGGCGAGGCGTTGTACTACCCCGATGCGTTCGACGGTTACGGCCGCCGCGTGTTGCAGACGCACGTACCGCGGCTAATCGCGGCGGCGGACGACGAGGCGAAGCGTTTCGGTTGCAACGCGGTAGTCGTAGGCAAGACGGTGGTGCTGAACGCCGGCTGCGACAAGCTGGCGGCGGACTTGCGGGCGGCGGGTTATACGCCGGTGGCAGTGGAGCTGGACGAGTTTCTGAAATCCGGCGGCAGCGCCAAATGTCTGACGCTGCGCCTGGACGGCGAAGAGGCGGCGGTGTGGGAGTAAAGGATTTACCAGTGGCTCTTTAGCCGCTGGCCTTCGCTCCGTGTGATGGCGTCACGCAGGGTTACTTCGCTGGTTGTGGATGGGAAGAAACGCACGGACCCGTCAGCCATAGCGGCGTGAAAGCCCTTGACCCGGTTCGATCCGAACAGGCTGAACCGACTTTCCCCAGTGAAAACGCCTCCTAATAACGGAAACGGCTCGTCGTCATCGTAAAACACATCGCTCGGTTTGGTCCAAGGAACCGCCTGCCCCGCCTCAACCACTAGAAAGACGTTGGAAGTGCCTTTGGAGAAGTCCTGGGGAAAGCGCAATCCTTGCGGATACTCGAACGCCGTCTCTTCGCCGGTAAACACCTGATAGAACGTGGAGGACAGTTCAGCCCGCGCGTCCACCGGAAGTTCGGTCGGCGCGAAATAGACCCTTGGCATTGATGATAAAAGTGCGATGTTTTGGGGGCTGTCCCACGGTTCGTCCAAGTGGAACTGCTGATAAAGGCTCTCTTTCTCCAGATAGGGCAGGATCAACACGCGCCAACTGAGCAGCGGCTTACCTTGCGCGTCGCGCAGGACGGCGGGCGGCAGCCGGCCGTTATGGGCTTCGGCATAAGCGTGCATGGCGAATGCAATCTGCTTCATATTATTCATCGCCGTCAACCTGGCGGCTGCTTCGCGCACCGTTCAGGTGACTGGCAAAAGCCCGAAGCCGAGGGCGAACCCGCCGACGGGAATCAACATGCCCCAGACGGCAAGGGCTTTTCCGCGAAGCACGGCGGGGGACCGCTTCACCGCCATCCAGCCGCGGATTCCCAGCGCGAAGGTCAGGATTCCGAAGACCACAACGCCAATAAGGAATAGATCGAACCGCGTGACGACGGCGAGAACGCCGCAGGCGAGCGACAACACGCCCGTGACGAGCGCGGTCGCCGCCGCCCAACTGGTCCGGATTGGCGCGTCCATGATTTCTGCCTCTATCTTGGTTCTATGTGGGCCATTCTACGACAACGCTTCATGCCACTCCAGGTTTTCTGGCAACAGCGCGGCGGCGTACTCCAGGTGGATCACCCGCCGATGGCTGACCCGCGACGCAGGCGAAGAGGCATGCAGCAAAAGTGGGCGCATCACCAGCAATCCACCGTGCGAGACATGGCAACTTACCTCCTGAACTCTACTCCGCCAGTTACCGACCTCGGCGGCCGACAGCACCCCGAACCGATGCGACCCAGGCAGGACGCGCAGCGGACCATTCTCTGGTCCACAATCGTCCAAGTGAATTCGCACGGCCAGCATTCGCTCCAGTACATCGACGGGCGGCTGCACATGGGGAACGCCCGCCTTGATGGACCACGGGCCGAATTGCGGCGCCGGCAGCCGTCGCCGAACCGCGATGGTGAGGTCTTGGTGGTAGGGCACTTTCCAGTTCGAGGACGAGTCTTTGTCAAAAAGCAGTCCGCGCACCGCGAAGCAGTTCGGCCCAAGAATCGGTTCCACCCAACTCCGCACGGCTGCCGAGCAAGCCAAGGTCTTCACGGCCGGCAGAAGGTTGAACAGATCGCGAACCCCGCCGTACAGCCCGCCCGGCCGGTTTTCCAATAAGGGTTCCGTGGAGGCGGCCAGTGCGTCTACCGCTTCCGTCGGGAGCGCCGCAGGAAGGATCGCGAAGCCGTGCTGTTCGATCAACTGGCGAAACTCATCCATGCCGTTTGCTTTGCCTAGATGTCAGATCCGGTCATGCCAGACTTTCGGATCTCGGCTGCCGTGTAACACGGCGATCACCTCAATCCGGTCGGCCAGCACCTGATAAAACACAACGAAGGGGAATCGCCGCAGCTTTCCGCGCCGCACATTTGCGAGTACCAATTCGTACAACTCCGGCATCGCGTCAATCCGGTCAAACATTTGCTCGACCGCATCGGCAAATGTGTCTCCAAGACCCGAACGCTGTTGCTCGTACCAGTCTCGCGCGGTCAGCAGGTCGGTTTGAGCTTCCGGCCGCAAGACGAGAGGAAGACTCATAGATTTCCCCGCAGGCGCTTTCGGACCTCTTCCCAAGGAATGGCCAACTCAGGCGAGGCGTCGGCGGCGGCCAATCGTCGCTCCAGTTCCTGCCGGTGCCACTCCGGGATCGGCAAAGCCTCTGTCGATTCCGGGATGCTGTCCCAGAGGAGGCCGATCAGTTCTAGCCGTTGGTCCATGGTTAACTGAGTAATGTCTAGTGCGGACAATGAGGACGACATAGTTTTCCTCCGGTAATAATCAGAACAACCCGCTGGCAAGATTTATGCCTTCAGCGCGAGCCATCTTTGGGTTCTCGAACATGAGCCTTGATTTCCTCCCAAGTTCGCACGTTCTGCGGATTAGCCTCTAGTTCCGCGATTCTTCGATCCAACTCGCGCTTCTGGGGTTCGGACAGACGCTCTCTCATTTCAGCTTTCTCCCGCAAGGCGCGGGAGTGTCCAGACGGGTCTGTAATGTCAGGCCGCGTGCCGAGAAGTCCTTCGCGCTCCCAATAGGCGACCACCTCCGCGCCGGTTCGCGGCATAGGGTTCGGAAGTCGGCCGACGGCGAGGACGCGCAGGACGTACTCCGCGATGGGCAGCCGGAGCCGGGCGGCTTCGGCGGCGAGTTCGGTTTCCAGTTCGGGCGGCAGGTCAAGCGTGAGACTCATGGGTATGCCTCTTTGCGCGGCCAGGAATCTATGGATCAGGTGATTTCCACAACCGCGCCTGGGCGAAGCGAGCCTAACGACGCTCGCGCGGAAGCCATCAGCGGGACGAGATTGGCCAATCGGTTGCTCGCGGCGACAAGCACGACCACGGCGACGCCGGCCGCCTTGCGATTCTGTTGGTGGCGCAAGTTCTGGTCGCTGGTGAGCAAGACCTCAAATCCCTGCGCGGCCATCAGCGTCAACAATTCGCCGTTCTTCTTGCCGGACCAACCCATTTCGGTAACGGTCCATACATCGTGGCCCGCCAACTCTCGTCGCAATCGGCGCGGCACACACTCATCAAGAAGGATTCGCATGGGCCGTCAGCATCTCCCTGGCGAGTTGTAATGCCGCGACGGCCTGATCGCGGGTGACGCTGGGGAAGTCCTCCAGGAATTCACCGAGGGCATCGCCGGCTTCTAGGTAGTCGATCAGGGTGCGAACCGGGACGCGCGTGCCCACGAAAACGAGCGTACCACCGAGGATATCGGGGTCGCTATGGATCACGGATGAAGCAGCGGTCATGGCGTTCCTCCTTACCCGGGCATTGTAGCAAGACCCGGCGTACCATTGCCTCCCCCATTGCCGCCTAACTTGCGGCGAACAACCCCAACACTCCCAGCCCATAAAACGTATACTCCACATCCCATCCCTCATCCCAGATGCCGCCGTGGAAGCCGCCTTCCGGCCGTTCCGCCGCCCGCGCGAAAGCTCGCACCTCGTCGCCGTCGATGCGGTCCAGCGCTCCGAGTTGGTGCAGCGTCCAGGACGCCGTGAACGTGGACAGCAGGTCGGCCAGTGGGGCGCGGCCGTTGGCGCGCAGGCCGCCCTCCGGCGACGCCATGCCCGCCAGAAACGCTGCCACGCCGTCGCGCATCTCGGCCAGTAGGGCGGCACCTTCCGACCCCGTCAGTTGCAGCAAGCCCACGGCGGCGGCCGTCGGATTCGTGCCGCCGCGGCGCATCGGGGCGATCTCCACGAAACCGCCGTCCTCGCGGCGCCGTGACGCCGTGAAACGCACAATCTCCGTCGGGTTCGGCAGTGCCTTGCCAAGCAGCTGGTAACAAAGGCCGACGAGAAAGGTGTGATAGGTGCTGCCCGACGCGCCGCCGGGAGTCTTGGTATAGCCGCCGTCGGCGGCGCGGAATGTCTCCAATGTCGCGGCCGTGCGCTCGGGCCAGTCTTCCGGGCTGTTGGCCAGCACATCGGGGCCGCCGGACGCCTGTACCAAGAGACAGGCGTAGAGCAGCGAGAAGAAATCGACGACGCTGGCCGATTGCGTCAAGCTCTGACGTAAGAATCCAGCCGCCTTTTCGCAGATTTCTGGCGTCAGGGCGTCGAGGACGCTCAGGCCGCGCAGGGCGAAGCCGGTGTAGTAGAGGTCGGAGCCGCCCTCACGGCCGGAGAAGCCGCCGTCGGCGTTCTGGGCGGCGCCGAGGTAGGCGGCGTGGCGGACGCGGGTCGCTTCCGGCAGCCGGGCGACGCCATCGGCCAGGCGAGACGCGAGCAGTGCGAGATACGATTCGGGGTCCATGCGGAGATTGTATGAGGCGATCAGGCGGCCCGAACCGCGCCGTCGGTCTTGGGGCCGCCCATGATCTGGACCAGAATGCCGAGAATCAAGCCGGCCTCGCCGAGGTAGTATTCGCGCCGGTCAATGAAAAGCACATCCCCATCCAAGCGCATAAAGTGCCAGTTTGTTCCGCTGCTGACGCAGCCGTGTAACACGGGGAACGACGTGTTGTATCGCTCGTTGAAAATCCGCATCCCGAGCATGGCGGCCGCGCACTGACCCATTCCGCCGACAATGTCCTCTCGCTTGGCTTCCACCACGGCCGCTAAGGGACTACTGAGATAGTAGAATTCGGCGGAAAGGGCAATCAAGTAGTCACAAAATCCGTTGAGACCGCGGGCCTTGTCCGCATCCAGCGCCATGCCTGGAAACACATTTACCGGGCCGACCGCTCGACGCTTGGCCTCCGTGAGCAACGGGCCCGTGATAAATTCGCGGCGCGCCATCTCCGTATTGATGCCTATCGCCACGGGGGCGAACTCGTCCAGCCACGTTTGAATGTAGTCGCTCGGCGCCAACGGCGCGACGCCCGCGAACAGGTCCGTATCTCGCTCCTCACGAAGTCCGAAGGTCTGAACGGCGGTACGCAGGTCAAAATCACTGAAAGCCACGAGTCACCCCGGAGTAGAGTCTGGGAAGGACGTCACCATCATCCTATCCGCCGCCCTCCCGGTCGACGGGAAACTTATGCTCCGACAGGAACCTTTTTCGCGCGAGGCTTGACAACCTACCGATTCATGTCCCACAATTCGTTGCAGCCTCGTATGTACCTCCCGCGCCCGCGCGGGCGCTTATTGGATCGTTTGCATGGCGTACACTCCCTCCCAGCGTCCCACGCGCGAATGGCCCTGGCTTGTGCTGGCCGTCGCCCTGGTCTGCGCGATTTGCATTCCGTTGTGGCAAATGTCTTCGGCCGGTGTGACCGGCGAAGGCTTGGCCAAGTGGACGCCGCGGCGCATTTCCCAGCTGCTGCTCGGCCCCGAACAAATCGTCTCGTACTGCTGCTTCACCTGGGCTGGCTTCATGCTGCTGCATCGCTATCTGGAAATGCGCCGCCAACGCCGCGCCTTCACGCTCGACCTCTTGCCGACGGAAGTCGGGGTCTGCATTCTTCCCGAAGACGCCCGCTTGCTCCAGCGCAAGGTCGAACAGCAGTCGGCCCACGGCGGACCCTATATCCTAGCCAATATGATTCGGCTGGCGTTGAGCAAGTACGCCATCAGCCGCTCCGGCCGAGACGTGGCCGAGACCGTGCGCACGCAAGCCGACGTGGACCTCGGCCGGCTAGTGTCGAGTATGGCCACCATTCACTATCTGGCATGGGCTATACCCGCCATCGGCTTCCTCGGCACAGTGCGCGGTCTGGCGACCAGTTTAACGATGGGCGGTCAGACGCAGATGGAGATCGCGGCGTTCATCAAGGAGGCGACCACTCATCTGAACGTCGCCTTTGATTGCACATTGGTGGCGTTGGCGTTGAGCCTGGTGTTGATGTTTTTGATCCACTCGGTGCAGCGCGACGAAGAGGCGGTGGTGCTCGATTGTCAGCAGTATTGTTTGGAACATCTGGTCGCCCGGCTCTACGAACATGAGCCGGAACACGCGGAGTCGATGCGGATGTGATGAAACCAGAATGAACTACAAGCCCGGAGCGCAAGCGACGGGTTTTGATTAAACCCATCGCTTGCGCTCCGGGCTTGTAGGCAAAAAGTTAGTGCCTCTAATCAACGAGGAGACCCCCATGAGTGTGGTCGGCCTGGACTTAAACGCCACGCGCGCCCGCGCCGTCTATGGCGCCGGCCAGGGCGCGCCCGTCGGCCTCAACCTGGAGGACGACCGCCGTGAGTTGCCGGTGGCGGTAAGTCTCGCGGATCGCTCTCCCGTCGTCGGCACGGCCGGCGCCGCGCTGCGACGTAAGGCGCCGCACCTCGCTTGTCTTGATTTCCTCCCCATTCTGGGGCAGAAACGCGAGTGGACCGGCAACCGTCACCGTCTCGACGCCGCCGGCGCCATGAGTCTCGTCTTCGAGCGCCTGTACCAAACCTTCGGCCGGGCCGAAGGCGTCGTCCTGACGCTGCCGACCTACCTCACCGACGCCCAGGAAGTCCAGGCGTTGCAACTCGCCGGCAAGGCGCGCTGGCCGCTCCTTGGCGCCACACCGACCCCGACGGCCGCCGCTCTCGCGGCCTACGAACGGCTGTCGTGGTCTGGCTTGGCGCTGGTCGTAGACGTGGACGGCCACGCCCTCACGTGGTCGGCCGTGTCCGTCGAGGCGGACCATGTTCAGCTGATTCGGACGCACGTTTGCCCGCACCTGGGCCTCGCGGCCTGGCTGAATCGCCTCCTCAACGGCGCGGCCAGCCGTTGTGTACGCATGAGCCGGCGCGACCCGCGCGGCTCGGCCGACGCCGAGCAATCGTTGTACGATCAGCTATCGCGCCTCCTGGCATCCGGCGGCCCCACCGGCGGCATAGTCGAGTTGACCGTGCAGACGCCGCAGTGGTATCAGAACCTAATGTTGCCGCCTGACGAATTAGCCGACTTCTGCGCTCCGCTTGTGCGACAATCCCTAATAGAGATGCAGTCGTTTGCCTCAGCGCTGGCCGCGCAGGGCACGACGGCGGCGCTGATAGCGACGGCGGCCGCGGGCGCCTTGCCGGGCTTGACGGCGGCGTTGGAAGACCATCTGCAACGGCCGGCCATCGTCCGCACTCCGCTTGCACACGACGGCGGCGACTTCGGCGCCAACCTGCCGTTGGACGACGACATGACGGCGACGCGCGTCCACATTCTGGACGCCGACGCCGCGGCCCGCGCGGCCCACGACCTGGCGGGGCGCGTGCTTCGCGGCGAATTGGCGCGCGGCCGCATCGACGCCGCGCCGCTGCCGCCGGCCACGGCCGACGAAGGCGGCCCGGCCCGTTTGCAATTCCGCGGCCACGAACATCCGTTGACCAAAGCCGTCTTCGTCCTCGGCCGCGACCCTGCTTGCGATATGGTATTCGAGTCGGAGTTGTATCCATCGGTCTCGGCGCGGCACTGCGAGATCGCCCTGGACCGCGGCGCCTACCTGCTGCGCGATCGCAGTCGTCACGGCACGATGCTCAACGAACATCAGGTGAATCAGCAGGCGCCGTTGCATTCGGGCGATTGGGTTCGTCTTGGCCCCGGCGGCCCGGTGCTGCGCTTCCTCGGCCGGCCAGCGGAACAACGCCGACTGATGACCACGGCTTGAAAGCATGGATATCTACACAAATTGGGTGCCATGCTTTCGCGGCCTCTTTTCAGCACCGTCCACCCGTCGGAGCCGCCGCGAAAGCATGAGTGCCGCGCGAGGACTCATGCTTTCGCAGGGTCGGGACCGGATATTGTCTCCGAACTAGCCCGCGAAAGCATGGCACCCCGAACGAAGACTGTGTTTGTGTAGATACCTATAGCTTGAACGAGTGGAGCGAAGCGACCATGCGCGTCCGCCACAAGATTCCGTCGATCTTCAATCTCTCCATGGTGGACGTGCTGTGTTGCGCCCTCGGCTGCGTCATTCTGCTCTGGCTCATCAACCTCCGCGACGCCAAGCAGCATGAAGACGACTCCGGCAGCCTTCTGCGGCAGAAGGAAAGCGCCATCGCCGAGCTGGAGCAAAAACGCGCGGCCGTCCAGGCCCAGGCCGACGCCCAGGACGCGGCGCTGGCCGACCTAAAACAAAAATGGAATGAGGCGACGCGGCGCGTGACGTCTCTGCAAGCCGATCTCGAATCGCGCGGCAAAGACCTGGCCGCCGTGCAAACCGATCTGACGGCGCGCGGCAAAGACCTCGCCGCCTCTCGCCTTCGCGCCGACGATCTGTCGCGCAAACTCACCGACGCCGGCGGCCGTATCAAAGACCTTCAGGGCGTCGCCGACCTCGTGCCCGGCCTGCGTACTCAGCTGAAATCAGCGCAAGAACAGTACGCCGTCGATGAATCGAAGCTCAAGACGCTCGAAACCGACGCGGCCGCGCGTTCGCAAGACCTGAACGCGGCGGCCCGGAAACTGCTGGCGTCCCAGAAGGACGCGACCCAGCGTTCGCAGGAACTTGACGACGCCAGCCAGAAATTGACGGCCTTGCAGACCGTCCGCCTGCGGCTAGACACGGATTTAGAAGACCGCAATAAGGAACTAACCCTGCTCCGGCCGTATAAGGACAAATGGTCGGCCGGTCAGGAGCAAATGCTATCGCTAAAGAAGGAATTGGAAGGAGGCCGCAAGGAGTTGGCCAGCGCGCGGAGCAACTTCGACGCGCTCCAGACTGAAAAGGCGCAGTGGCGGGCCGAAGCGGCGCGCGTGCGTGCGGAGGCCGAAAACCGCTTCGCCGGCATCACGTTAACCGGCCGTCGCGTCGTCTTTCTGGTGGACATATCCGGCAGCATGGAATACCTGGACGACAACACCCCCGCGCCGCAGAAGTGGGTCGCCGTGCGCGAAATCGTCGCCAAGATCATGCGCAGCCTGCCGGAGTTGCGGAAGTTTCAGGTCGTGGCCTTTTCCAATAAAGCGATATTTCCTCTCGGTAAAAACGGCGAATGGCTTGACTTCGATCCCGCGACGAGCGCGGACCTCGTCCTCAAGACGTTGGCGGCCATCAAACCCAACGGCGGTACGAATATGTACGGCGCGATGGAGGCGGTTTTCCGCATGAGGCCGCAGGGTCTGGACACGGTTTACTTTTGCTCGGACGGCATTCCCAACCTCGGCGAAGGCGTGACGCCGGAAGAAATCAAGGCCGACAAGCTGACGGACGTGGAGGTGGGAACGCGGCTGGGCGCCGCCGTCCGTAAGAAGCTCAAGACCGATTGGAACCGCGACCTCGACGGCAAGCCGCGCGTGCGTCTTAACACGGTCGGATTCTTTTATGAAAGCCCCGACGTGGGGGCGTTCCTGTGGGCGCTGGCGCGCGAGAACGAGGGCAGCTTTGTCGGCATGAGCAAGCCGTGACGGTAGACGCCCGCCCCAGCCCTTTGCCGGCAGTGGACGATACTCCGCCGGCATATTGCGTACTTCTACGTCGTCGGCGCGTCTCCCCACCCATCGGACAAGGCGGCCTCTCGCAACACGGCCCGCACCTTGACCAGCATCTCCCGGCTATGATCCCAGCCGATTTCGTTGCGTCGCTGTAGTTGGCCCACGATAATGCCGGGTTGCACTTGTATCCTATTGGCGAACTGAATTATCCGGTTTTTGGAGTATTGGGGCCGAACGCGCGCGATGAACCCTTCGATTTCGCACCCTGGCACAAGGAACTCGGCGGCTTCCCGGTCTGCCCTCTGCTCATAATCCGGCTTCTCCGTCGATGGAATGGCTTCTTTTCCGACCAGGGCGTCATCTACGGACCACTCATCCCCGTGTCGAATGTGCATCATCTCATGCGCCAAGGTGAACCAGAAGGAATCGATTCTGTCATAGCGCAAGGAAAGAGCTACTGCTGGTTGACGCTTCTCTTTGTCGAGCCAGAGGGCCGCCCCGTCAATGCGCGTCTTAGGCAAATGTTCAACGATGACTAAACGAACCCCCATTTCCGCTAGAACCTTGGGGATTCGGCGCGTGTCCTGTTCGCTGGCGATCAGTTGTCGCAGATCGGTCAACCCCTGCTCCAGAGCTTGTGGTTTGAACTTGGCGGCGCCGACGGCCCGCGCCAGCTGCTTCGCCCGGCAAAACCATGCCTTGTGCGCCGGCGACAAGGCGCCATAGGGGGCTGACATTTTGGCCGCGAACGACAGTTCAGGTTCCTGTTCCAAGTCTTTCAATTGGAAAAACCGCAGTAGTTCTCCCTCCAAAGCCGCGATGCCCGTCGTCTCACCGATCCATCGCCGTTTAACCATTTCTTTGACAGGCGCCAGCTCGTACAGCTTTGCTCTACGAGCCACGTCACCGTCGCCGTCGGTCCGCGATAACCGATATGCGGCCTCCAAATTCATCCACATTTCCGCGCTGGCGCCGAAGGCGTTGGCCAACCCCTTCGCGGTTTCCGCGGTGATCGCCTTTCGTCCAGCAATAATCTCATTCACGGCCTGGAGCGGACGACCGAGGATGAACGCCAAGTCTCCTTGAGTCCAGCCTCGCGTCTCCAACTCGTCCCGAATGAATTCCCCAGGAGGAAACACCTCGGCAGGAACGCGCACGGACATCTTCACCCTCGCGCTTTTAGTGGTAGTCTTCTATCCCGTGGATCGCCACGATGTTCTTGGGCGTGGCCGCGACAATTTTAACGATCAGCCTCCATTGCTTGTTCAACCGCAGAGACCGCTCATCTTGCCTGCTTCCCTTCATCTTCTCGAAATGGAGCGACTTCATCGCATACAGATCGCGTTCATCCAACGCCGCCCGAATAACTTGCATAACTTTCCGGAAGCCGCGTATTGCTTCAGCTGGGTATCCCCCGTCGAAAGCCCCGTCGCGCTCCAGGCGATCTAGGTCCGCGTTGACAAACTGAACTTCCATGATGGCATTCCAAGGCAGCGGCCTGTCTCCATAATGAGATTATAGTCCTGAATTAGCAAATGTCAATATCATCCTTTCACCCATAGGGTGATAATCGATATGCCTCCATGCAACGCTACCGCTATTCGCCGCTCCCTTGTCATTTGCCCCCCAATCTGCTTACCTCAAAGGGTATTCCCAGCCTAGTTGAGGCCTTATTTTCATGCGCACGCAACTGCGGATCGTAGCCGGCTCACTGCGGGGCCGGAAACTCGCTTGCACCGTCAATACGAATCTCCGCCCGACGCCGCAGATGGTGCGCGAGGCGCTCTTCAGCATCCTCGGCGACGCCGTGCCCGGCCGACCCTTCTTCGACGTTTTCGCCGGCACCGGCGTCGTCGGCCTCGAAGCGCTCAGTCGCGGCGCCGCGTCCGTCGTGTTCGTGGAACGCGACTTCCGTTTGAGCGCCGAGTTGGAGCGCCACATCGCGGCTTTCGGCGTCGGCGCCTTCACGCGCATCGCCCGGGCCGACGTCTACCGTTGGATCGAACGCTGGGCGCCGCCGGCCGAACCTGTCGCCGTCTTCCTCAGTCCTCCTTTCGCGGACTACACCCGCCGGCTCGACGAAATGCTGACTCTGGCCGGCGAGCTACAGACAAAGATCCATCCCGGTTCCGTGGTAGTCCTGCAATCCGAGCGCGGCGTCGATCTCAGCGGCCTGCCCGATCACGTCAACTGGGAAGAGCGCTCCTACGGCCGCAACCAGTTATACATCTGGGTCAAGGAATCCGAGGGGCTGGCGGATTCCGCCGAGGACGCCGACGAGGACGAAGCGCATGACGCCGACGCCGACTGAGCGCGAGTTCGCCGTCGAGGTAGTGCGGCGCCTGCGCGACGCCGGCTGTGAAGCGTTATGGGCGGGTGGTTGCGTCCGCGACGAGCTGCTCGGCCATGCGCCCAAGGATTATGACGTGGCCACATCGGCGCTGCCGGAGCAGGTGCGCCGACTCTTTCGCCGCACCGTCGCCGTCGGCGAGGCGTTCGGCGTCGTCGAGGTACTCGGCCCACGCACCTCGGCCGGCCCGCTCAAGGTTCAAGTGGCGACTTTCCGATCCGACGGCGCCTACAGCGATGGCCGAAGGCCGGACGCCGTGACGTTTTCGTCAGCGCGCGAGGACGCCGAGCGCCGCGACTTCACCATCAATGGCATGTTCTTCGACCCGCTGGAAAGCCGGCTCATCGACTACGTCGGCGGCCAGGACGACCTGCGGAACGGCATGCTGCGCGCCATCGGCGATCCCACTCGGCGCATTGCCGAGGACAAGCTACGAATGCTGCGGGCCGTGCGTCTGGCGGCGCGTTTTGACTTTGCCGTCGATCCGGCCACCGCCGACGCAATTCGGCGTATGGCCCCCGAAATTGTCGTAGTTAGCGCCGAGCGCGTCGCCGACGAGTTCCGCAAGATGCTGGTGGATGGCCGTCGGGCGTTGGCCATGCGGCTGTTCATGGACTTTGGCTTGGCGAAGCCGCTGCTGCCGGAACTGCTGCCCATGTGTGGTCTGCCGCAAGGTCTGCCGCGCGCCGACGGGCCGGGATTGCCGCCGCCGGGAATGCCGGCCGCCACGGATTGGGCGTCCGGCGATCTGTGGGAGCATGTCTTGCTCGTACTCGACCGGCTCGGCGCTGGGCCGTCGTTTCCGCTGGCCTTCGCCGCCTTGCTGCATGACGTGGGCAAGCCGCGCACCGTGGGCCGGACGCCGGATCGCTACACTTTCTACGGACACGAGCACGTCGGCCGGCGCATGGCGTCGGAAATCTGCCTGCGCCTCAAGACATCCAATGAGGAGCGGGAAAGGGTCGAATGGCTGGTGGAGAAGCATCAGATTCTGGCCGACGTCCGCCAGATGCGGATGAGCAAAGTGAAGACGCTGTTGGCACATCCGGGCGTCCGCGACCTACTGGCCCTGCACCGAGCGGACGCACTCGCCAGCGATAGGATGGACGACCATGTCGTTTACTGCGAACAGTTGTTGCGCGAGTGGTCAGCGGACGACCTCAACCCGGCGCCGTTGTTGACCGGCCATGACCTACAACGCGCCGGCGTCGCGCCGGGGCCGATTTACAAACGCCTGCTCGACGCCGTGCGTGAAGGGCAGTTGGAAGGGACCATCAAAACGCCGCAAGCGGCGCGCGAATTGGTGGACCGAATGCTGGCCGCCGACGAGAAATTCGTTTAGCCGCGACCCGCAGGG
>DHJA01000066.1:28117-28510 GCA_002404095.1 Planctomycetaceae bacterium UBA4732
TTCGGGTCGCGGCTAAACGAACTGCTACACAATTCATGGTAAAGGTTATGCACGAACATCGCATTGTCGCATTGCAAATAGTGCATCTGCCCGCCCATGCGTGAATAGCTCTTGCAAAAGCGCAGATAGTAGGCCGGGTTCGTTTTGGGCGGCTCGCCTTGCGTCCAGTCCCAGCCGCCGCCGTCCTGAATGTCTACGACGTAAGTCGTATGATCGTGGACGACGCTGCGCCCGCCCTGAAGGCGGAGGTTGTTGACGCAGCTGATGCTCTTCTCGAACACCTGCGGTCCCATAATAGCGGAACCGACCGACATAACCACGCCGCCGTCCAACCCCTCGACCGAGCCGCCGAATAGTTTGAAGTCCCACTCCGCCGCCCGGCCGATAACGGCC
>DHJA01000066.1:28654-28903 GCA_002404095.1 Planctomycetaceae bacterium UBA4732
TCCGCCGCCCGGCCGATAACGGCCCCATTGAAGATCGGGTGATTGGAAATAATGTCGTAGCCGATGCCAGGGTGGACGGTAAGCGGTACGCCGTGCCGATACGCCTGGGCGATGATGGAGGCGTACTTCCAGCGATGGTCCACCACGACCCTACCGGCGGACCAGGCCTGTTCGCGCATGGCCCGCAGCAAATCGGCCCGCGCTCCGGTGAGCGGATGCGCCGGATCGGCGGCGATCGCGCTGACGAGT
>DHJA01000126.1 GCA_002404095.1 Planctomycetaceae bacterium UBA4732
GCCTTTGCACCTGCCGCACGGCCGAGACGGCCGTGTTTCGCCTTTGTACCTTCCGCACGGCCGAGACGCAGCTTCGCCGCGACCGTGGCCAAAGACGGAGTACCGTGTTTCGCCTTTGTACCTTCCGCACGGCCGAGACGGCCGTGCCACACCACACATGGAAAGCGACCCCATGAGCCGACGGACCCGCCGCCTCGTTCCCTTAAGTCAACGCGCCGTGCCCGAAACGGTGCGGGCCAGAATGCACGCGCCGCTGGTCGTCGTACTCGGTTCGCCGGCCGAGGTCGTCAACCTCTTGCGCGCCGGCGACGGCGCCGAGGCGGTATGCTACCAAATGGATCTTTATCAGGCGGAAAGGCTGCGCGAAGCGTTGGCCAAGGCGAACATCAATGCGAAAGTGACGACGGCGCCCGACCTCTGGGACTTGCCGGCGGAGTTTCAGACGGCCATCTACATGCCGGCGCGCGGCGGCGAACGCGAGCTGAAAATCGACGTGATCGAACAGGCGTTCCATGTTCTGCGGCCGGGCGGCGCGCTGGTCGTCTGGTCTTCCTATGAAACCGATCCCTTTTTTCCGTCCTTGTTGAAAAAGGTCTTCGGCCGTCCCCACGAGGTTCGCACGGAAATCAACACCGTGCTATGGGCGCCGCGTGCCGGCGACCGGCCGCGACGGCGGCACGAAGTGACGTTTCAGGCGCGCGTGCTGGACGGCCCGTCGTGCCGTTTCGTTTCACGGCCAGGCGTGTTCACTTACGGTCGCTTCGACGACGGCGCGCGGGCGCTGGCGGAGACGGCGGCCCTCAAACCGGGCGACCGCGTACTGGACCTCGGCTGCGGCTGCGGCGTCGCCGGAGTCTTCGCCTCACGGCAGACCGGGCCGGAGGGCCACATCGCCTTCGTGGACAGCAACGTGCGCGCCGTGGCGCTGACGGACCTGAACGCCCGCGCCAACGGCGTAACGTCGTTTCAGGCGGTGGCGTCGAGCAGGGTGGAAGGGTTGGAAGGGGGGCCGTTCGACGTGGCCTTGGCCAACCCGCCGTACATCGCGGACCACAGCGTCGCCCGGCTATTCATCGAGCGGGCGCGCGAACTGTTGAGGCCGCGCGGCCGCTTCTATCTGGTGACGAAGCAACCCGAGCCGGTAGCGGAGTTGGTCGCGGATACATTCGGCGCCGTGGACGGTGTGCCGCGGCGGGGATACACGATTTTGGTGGCATGAACGAGGACGCCATGAGCCTGGCCGAAGGTGACAATATACAGGCTATTGCCGATCTGCAAAGACGGCGATTTTTCCTGGCGATGATCTTTTACGGAGGTCTGGTCGCGATACCCCTTGGCGTGATTTGTCCTTGCGGCCTGGCGGCGGCGGTTCGTCAGTTCGCGCCGGACTGGTCGCAGAGCGTCGCCCTTTCCGCCTTTTTGCTCCCGCTCGTGGGCCTGGCGGCCGCGCTGCTCGTGGTGGGAAGCCGGTCGCGCGCCAAACGTTCTCTCGCGTTGGCCCAGATGGGCGATGCGCTGGGCCTTCGCTTCACCCTTCAGCCTGACTTGGAGCAGGTCGGTTTTCTCGCGTCTTTTCCTGTCCTCGATCTGCTGCGAGTCGCCCACTCCGGACAGGGCGCCAACTTGCTAGAGGGGATTTACAAAGGAAGGCCGCTAATCGCGGCTGATTATACCTCGCTTCATTTGCTGGGCTATAAGCACTATGTTAAAAGCCAGACGGTTGCGGTATTCACCGAAGGTTTTGAGGCGTTGCCGGCATTCGCGGTCGTGCCGCAGACGTGGCTCGACCGCATCGATCAGGTTCTGTTCAGCGCGCCGCCGGGCGAGTCATTCAAAATATCCGGCGAGAAGGAATTTAACCGGCGTTTCGCATTGGTGGGCGAGGACCGCGCCGCGATCCTAAGAATCATGACGCCGGAACTTATTGACCTTCTCCTGGAGGATGAACGCACGAATCTGGAAATCCATGAGGGGATGCTTCTGGTTTATTATCGGAGGACGGTCGTTAGCGCTGAGGAGTATGAAGAGTTTCTTCGGAGGGCGAATCGGATCGCCAAGGGACTAGAGAAGGCGGGAAAAGAGCGCGATTAGACTAACCCGAAGCGCAAGCGAGGATTTCGACAAAATCCCTCGCTTGCGCTTCGGGTTAGTCGCCGAGGGCGCCCTCTCGATTTTGGGGGTAGGGGCGGGGTTTCTGTCACCCGCCCCTAACGTCGCAGGGCGGGGAAACCCCGCCCCTACGATTGTTGGGTGTAGGGGCGGGGTTTCCCCGCCCTCCTCAGGTGATTGCCGGAATCGAAAGCTACACCCTGGGCGAACGACCTGAAGTGCCGGAGCGGTTACACGGGCGCTCGGACGCGGGGTTCTCTGGGTCGTCGGCATGATCCGTTGCGTTGTCGGCGTTTTTGTGGTGGATTGGAGGAGGCCGATGAGGCGCGCACACCGCCGCCCAAGGGCCGTTTATTTGGATGAAAGCGAGGCGCGCGTGAAAGATTCGGCACGACAAGGGTGGAAGTTTCAGAGCATCCGGCGTTTTGTGGGGCCGGGCGGCCCGTGCCAGTTCGCGGTGAAGCTCGAGCGCGGAACCGACTCCATTACGGACCTTCAAATGGAGGCGTCGGACTTGCTCGACTACCGCGCCTTCCGCGAACACGTCCTCAAGACGACGGGCCGGCTGGTCCGCTTCCCGGGGGTCGAAGACGCGCCCAGTACCGGCTCGGCGTGGCTTGATCTTGTCGAAGTGGCGTTGCCTGACGAACCTCTCCGGCGGCCGACGTAGAACCCTTCCAAGTAATCGAGCGAGCCGGCGGGTTTATCCCGCCGGGTTAAGAAGGGCGGGGAAACCCCGCCCC
>DHJA01000112.1:0-13769 GCA_002404095.1 Planctomycetaceae bacterium UBA4732
GCTCACCCTAATTGTCAAAGAACGGCTGGCCATCCAGAGGACGGCCAACTTCCAACCCTTCAGCAGACTACCTGCTGACCGGGAGTCGATGCACGCTTGTGAGTGCAGCGACTCTCGCCCAGACCAAGCGCAATCCGACTGCTGTTGTGTAAGTCCTTACACACCAATCGGTTGCTTCATCAATCTTAGAGAGGCCGTCGCGGATCGTCAACGCCTCTCGCGGAATTTTCTTTTCTTTTTTCTCCGGCGTATGGAGATGGGGGGACTCGAACCCCCGACCCTCGCGTTGCAAACGCGATGCTCTCCCTCTGAGCTACATCCCCGGCTCCGCGGCCCGATTTAACTCCATTTAACATCTCTTAATGCGGGTACATGGATTCGAACCATGGACCTCAGCTTTATCAGAGCTGCGCTCTAGCCAACTGAGCTATACCCGCGTCAGCCAAACAAAAAAGCCAAACCCGGCACAGGTTTGGCTCTATCCGATACCCATTGTGGATAGAGCGCTACCGGGCCTCGCTAATTTGGATAATGTTGATACTCATCATCGGCCGTTCTCAGGAGTTCAGGGCAAAGAGAATTATAGGACGGCTGCGGCGACTGTCAACGGAAAGCCGAAAAAAATGGCTGGCGAGCGGCAAGCTGTACGCTCGCCGTCCGGCCCGCCGGGATAAACCCGGCGGCTCGCCCGATTTATTGTTACAGCGGCATTTCCTGCACCGTCGGATAGCCGTGTTGCTCGCGGCCGAGCGCGCCGTCGTACTTCTTGGTGGACTTGTACAGTTCCAGATGGCCGTCGCCGGCCTCCTTGGCGCAGCGCTTGCGCAACGCCTCCATTTCATCCAGTTTCATCGGCGTGAAGCCACGCGCGACGGCCAAGTTTTGATGCAGCACTGCCAACGAGTCGATGCCGCTGATCGTGACCGCCACCGGCAGACTCATGGCATAACGCAATGCCTCTTGCGGCGTGATCGCGCCCTCCAGAATAGGCTGACCACCGCCGCCCATGCTTTTCATACCCAGGCCAGCCATACCGCGCTTGACCACTTCCGGCAGCACTTCCTTTTCAAAACTGCGATAAGAGGCGTCGAAGCAATTGAGCGGCATCTGCACGGAATCGAAGGGGAAGTCGTGCGCCAGCATTTTCATGTGGATGTTCGGGTGCTTATGGCCGGTGAAACCGACATAACGCACTTTGCCCGCCTTCTTCGCTTCTTCCAGCGCTTCCACGACGCCGCCCTTGGCGAAGTGCAGATCGGGGTCGTTGTCATAAACGACTTCGTGGATCTGCCATAGGTCCAGATGGTCCGTTTGCAAGCGCTTGAGCGACTCTTCCAGCTGTTGCATCGCCACTTTCTTGTCGCGGCCGTGGGTGCAAACCTTGGTCATCAGGAATACTTTATCGCGGCGGCCCTTAAGCGCGCGGCCCATCCATTCCTCGCTGCGGCCATCGTGGTACTCCCAGGCGTTGTCACAAAAATTGACGCCGGCGTCGATGGCTTCATGGACGATCTGCTCGGCCTCTTTGTACGAAGGGGCGCTGCCGATGCTGAAACCGCCGAGGCCGATCACCGAGAGGCGCTCGTTCGTCTTGCCGAACGGCTTGCGCGGAATCTTGTCCGCACCCACGTCGCTCAATTGCAGCGGGTCGGGCGCCGCGGCCAGCAATGGCACCGCCAAGACCGCCCCCGCTCCGACCAGGCTGGCTTGCAGAAAGTCGCGCCGATCCGGCCCGGCGCTATGGTTATCTTGCGGCTTCATCTCTTTATCCTCTCGTTGTTGTCGTTCTTACTTCGCTCCGGCGCCGTTCAGCATTTCCTTGACTTCCTTTTGCGTCGAATCGAGCGGGAAATGGTGCGGCAATCGCGCCTGCGGGTTGTCGAAACGGAGGGACACCTTATACGTTTCGTAGCGCCCATCCGCCGCCGTCGCCGCGCAACGCTTCCTTAGCGCATCCATCTCGTCGCGTGTCATCGGCTTGAAGCCACGCGCCACACGCAAGTTCTGGTGCAGCACGTCGAGCGCGTCTATGCCGGCGATGGTTGTCGTCACCGGCAGGCTCATGGCGTAACGCAACATCTCCTCCGCCGTGAGGATGCCCTTCTTGATGGCGTCTGGCCGTCCGCCCATGCTCTTCATGCCTAACGGCGCCATGCCGCGTTTGACCACCTCGGGCAACACCTGATTCTCGAAGCTGTGAAAGTGGGCGTCGAAAGGGTTGAGCGGCATTTGCACCGAGTCGAATGGATAGCCGAGTTCCAGCATCTTCAAATGGATTGCAGGTTCCTTGTGCCCTGTGAAGCCGACGAAGCGAACTTTGCCCTGTTTCTTGGCCTGGTCCAGCGCTTCAAGGACGCCGCCTTTGCGATAAGCCAGCTCCGGATCGTTGTCGAAGGTGACGCCGTGAACCTGCCAGAGGTCGAGGTGATCGGTCTGAAGCCGCCGCAGCGATTGCTCCAGCATTTGCAACGCCAGGTCCTTGCCGCGGCCATGCGTACAAACCTTGGTCATCAGGAAGACTTTATCGCGGCGACCAGTAAGTCCGCGGCCCATCCAGTCCTCGGCCTTGCCGTTGTGATACTCCCAACAATTATCGAAAAATGTGACGCCGGCATCCACGGCCTCATGGACGAGCTGGATCGCCTCCTCAATGGTTTTCAGGTCGCCGAGGTGATGTCCGCCCAGGCCGAGGGCGGACACTTTCGCGTCGGTATGACCAAATGGCCGCATCGACATGTCGCCGGTTGTCATGGTCTGCTCCTGTTGCAGGCGAGCCGGCTCGCCAATACTCAATGCGAATGATTCCGCGCTCCACGAAGGCTGGTAAGGACTCAACGGATGCTATGCAAGCGATGCGCCAAACGAGGAGGCTTTACTAATTTGCCCTTTTCTCCGCGAAGGATCGCCGCGTCGGGTCGCGGGAGTTTGCATCCCTCTCCGCTCACGGCTACCATGATAACAGGGGCGCTATTGAAGGCGCTCCCTTCTTTCGGAGGAAACGATTGATGCGTCTGTTCCCTCGTCTCTCGACCGCCCTGTTGGTCTTGCTGGCGGCGACGCCCCTTGGCGCGGCGCCGGCTGACGACGCGGTCGCGCTCAAGACTGTCAAATACGCCGACCTGGGCCGCACGATCCGCGACCTTCAAGGCAAGATCGTCGTCGTCGATTTCTGGGGTGAATTCTGACTGCCGTGCAAAAAGGAGTTTCCGCATCTGGTCGAGATGCAACGCAAGTACGCCAAGGACGGGGTCGTCGCCGTGTCGGTCAGTCTTGACGAACCCGAAGATAAAGACGCGCCGGAGCGAATCCTCAAGTTTCTGCGCGCCAAAGGCGCTGACTTCACGAATCTTCGCCTCGACGAATCGTCCGAGCTGTGGTCGGAGAGATTAAAGATCGACATACCGCCGGCCGTGTTCGTGTTCGACCGCGAAGGACGCATCGCTGGCAAGTTCGAGGGGGCGAAAGCCAATTACGCGGAGTACGTCGAGCCGCTGGTGGACGAACTTTTGAAGAAGTGAGTATGGGATGAGCGACGACCGGCTGAAGCCGTTGGCGGCCGCCCTGGGGCGCATACCGAGCGGCCTGTTCATCGTCACGGCCCGGCGCGGCGACGCCGAAACCGGCATGTTGGCCAGCTGGGTGCAGCAGTGTTCGTTCGACCCGCCGCAGGCTTTGATGTGTCTGCGGCAGGGCCGTGACATGAACGCCTGGTTGGAAGTCGGCTCGCGGTTCACCATCAACATTCTGGAGGACGACGGCAGCACCGACTTGATAGTCCATTTCGGCCGCGGCTTCGGCCTAGACGAACCAGCCTTTGACGGCCTGGAAGTAGAGCGGCCCGACGGCGCCGCGCCGGTTCTGAAAGACGCTTTAGCCTATCTGGATTGTCGCGTCATGTCTCGACATACCGTCGGCGACCATGAGTTGTTCATCGGCCGCGTGGCAGCCGGCGCGACGCACGGCGACGGCAAACCGATGGTCCACGTCCGCAAGAGCGGCTTGCACTACTGACTCGCTTACACGATCATCCGTACGCGGTACAACTCGAAGGCCGCTTCCCACGCCTCTTTCGGCGTCTTTAATTCGGGATCGGTAGAGGAGGCGTCGGGGCCGTCGGCGCTCAGCCGCAGGGCGGCGCGCCAGCGGTCGTCGCCGGAGCGCTCGATGCGGAGAAACGTCTCAGGCAAGTTGGGGCCGCTTACGCGCAGCCCGTTGTCGCCGGCCGGCTCCGCCTTGCATTGTCGTTGCTTGAACCAAAATGGTTCGATCGGTTCCATGCTTATCCCCCCGCGCTCCCCCTTCGGGTCGCGGCTAAACGTTTAGCCGCGACCCGGAGGGGACCGCGTTCTGAACAGAACCTCAATTATCCAGCCGCAACTCATGCACCACGAGATGGACGTGCTGAAGCGCGTCGTTGGCTTCCTTTACGTCCTTGGTGCGGGCCGCCGCCAGCAGACGGCCGGCCTCCTTGGACAGGTCGCCGCTCACCACCGGCAAGGCGTCTTTCTGTTTCGCGGGCACGTCCTGGGCCTTGGGCAGAAAGCGGGCCGTCTGTTCCAGACCACGCGCGGCGTCTTCCACTTCCGTCCATTTATCGACGTAGAACGCCTCGGTGGCGAGGGTGGCCTGATAACGCGCCCGCGTTAGCAGTTCAGCATAAGGCAACGGCGGCGTGTCGTCCGGCAGCGGACGCAAGGCCGCTCGTTCCTCCGGCGCCTGACAGGCCGTTAGAATCAACAACAGCGATCCGGTACACATCCACAACATGCGCTTCATGGGTGCCTCTCACGGTTGCATCCCGAGGAGGCCGGTCGCTGGAAGCCGTGCTACTGTGCTCGCGGCGACGCAGGCGCCCCAGGGGATTCCAGGTATGTGGGAGGCCCGACGTTCGGCGACGAATCCGGCAGAGCGATTCGATCCCGTTGCCGGCGTTGCTGTTCATCAATGGTCAGCCGGGGATCGTCTACTCGCACCGGGTTGTCGCGGTGAACCCGCGGCCCCGCCACGCCTTCACAGCCCACAAGCAGCAGAACGCATAACAGGAAAGATTGGCGCATCTTCTCTACTCCCATTCCTTGGGTCGCGCCGGGTTCCAGGCCGACGGCGCCCGCTGCTATTATCGACCATCAGTATAGGGATGAAAGGGTGCAAGCGGAAAAGATGCGCCGCATTTCCGGCATTTCTTGGCTTAGATGGTATAGACGGCGCAGTTTGTCGATACTGTCTCGACTAGGCGAGCCGGGTCGCGTAAGCGCCCGGAGGTGGTTTCGGCGATTACAGGGAAACTCCGGGCGCTTACGCGACCCGGCTCGCCAAAAAGTTGCTAGGATGAACCCACCTCTCCGCACTATTTATAGGGGGCCGCCTAATGAACACGGACGTCGGTTTGCCTTCGGCGCAGCTGCACCCCGTCGCCCTGGTCGGCGCCGGTCCCGGCAACCCCGGTTTGCTCACCCTCCGCGCCGTTGAGTGCCTGGCGCAAGCCGAATTGGTGCTGTACGACCGGCTCGTTCCCGATTGTCTCCTGGCCTTCGCGCCGGAGACGGCGAAGTTCATTTGCGGCGAGGAGCTTCCCGGCTGTCATCCCGAACGCATCCACAACATTCACCAACGGCTCATCGACGCGGCCCGCGCCGGCCGGCGCGTGGTCCGTCTCAAAGGCGGCGACCCGTTCATATTCGGACGAGGCGGCGAGGAGGCTGAGGCGCTGGCCGAAGCCGGCGTCGAGTATGAAATCGTGCCGGGCGTGACGGCCGCTCTGGGCGCGGCGGCTTATGCCGGCCTGCCGCTGACCCACCGGAGTTACGCCAGTGCCGTCGCTTTTGTTACCGGACATGAGAGACCCGATAAGACGCATAACCCACTCGACTGGGCCGCGCTCGCGCGCTTTCCGGGCACATTGGTCGTATACATGGGCGTGGCGCGCCTGCCGAACGTGGTCGGCAACCTACTCGCCAACGGCATGGCGACCGACACGCCAACGGCGGCCGTGCATTGGGCCACGACAGGCCGGCAACGCACCATCGAGTCGCCGCTATCCGGCCTCGCGGCGGCGGTTGAAGCGGCCGGGTTGAAGGCGCCGGCGTTGCTCATCATCGGCGCGACGGCCGCCCTACGGCCGCGGTTGTCCTGGTTCGAGAAACGGCCGTTGTTCGGCAAGCGCGTCTTGGTGACAAGGCCGCGTCACCAAGCCGGCGACATGGTAAGGCAACTGGAACAGCTGGGCGCGATCGTCTCGGTGATGCCCACGGTCGAAGTGAAAGAGTTGGCCGACTACGCCCCGTTGGATCGGGCGCTGGCGAACCTGGCGAGCTATCAATGGCTGGTCTTCACGAGCGTCAACGGCGTCCATTTCTTCATGCGGCGCCTACGGCACCGCGGCCGCGACCTGCGGGCGCTGGGACCGGTGCGCCTGGCCGTCATCGGCCCGGCCACGGCCGACGCCCTGCGCGAATATCACCTCGAACCGGACCTCATACCTCCGGAATATCGATCCGAAAGTCTGGCGACCGCCCTCAAAGAGCGCGTGGCGGGGCAGCGCGTGCTGCTGGCGCGGGCCGACCGTGGCCGCGACCTATTGCGAGAGGAATTGTCGCACGCGGCGGAGGTCGAGCAGATCGCCGTCTACTCCCAGGTGGACGCTGTGGAGATTGACCTGGAATTATTGGAGCAGATCAGTCAGGGACACATCGACTACATCACGCTGACCAGTTCCAAGATCGCGGAGGCGCTGATCCGCACGTTGGACCCGGCGGCCCGCCGCCGCATCCGTGCGGGCGACGTGAAACTGGTGAGCATCAGTCCGGTGACGAGCGCGGCGATCCGCAAGCTGGACCTGCCGGTGGCGGCGGAGGCGGATGAGTACACGACGGCGAAGGTGGTGGATGCCCTGGTTCTGTTAGCACGGAACGCGAGTGGCGGGTAAGCAAACCCGTTCTCCGTGACGGCAACGTTGAACTCGGCGCAAGCTGAAATAGGCGTCCTGGGCAATTTGATCTTTGACAGGCGCCTCCGTGTCGCGAACACTCATTAGTGCTGCGTCAAGCTAACGAATTAGGATGGTAATGAACAACTGTTTCAAGGATTATGGCGCCAATTTTGGGGTCTCCGCCCGCAGGCTTCGCCCACTAAAGTTTGCGACTGTGGGCGGACCAGATCGTGGAATGGGTACTCGTGGAGTCGATCAGCCACGAGACCTTCCGTCAGACGCTACCCCAGAGCATCCACGGCGCGTGGATTACGAATACGAGAAGGACAAGCCGGCGTCGCCTTGCCTGTCGAGCCGACTCGCCCCCGGCGTCGAAGCGACAACCGAGCGCACTGCCCGCGTCGAAGCCGCCGAAAGAATATCTACACGATCTCGGCCTGCGCGAGTGCCGGGTACGATTGCATGAAGGCGAATTGGCCCGCGTCGAAGTGCCGGCGTCGGAACTGGTCCGTTTCGCGGCACCCGACGTGCGCGACGGTTTGGTACGACGGTTAAAAGAACTCGGCTTCCGTTTCGTAACACTGGACCTGGAAGGCTTCCGCTCCGGCAGTCTGAACACACTTGTAAACCTCGAAGTCAAACGGCTCTATTCCCCCCCATCGCTATGAAAATCCAACCTCTGCCTGCCGCCCAAGCGCTCGACGCTTACTTCCTCGAAGCTCGTAGCAAATTGCTCGATCTCGCCGCCATGCTCGACCGCATCGACCGCGGCGCGGCCGCTTCCGAAGTGGAGAGCGATCCGCGGCTGGCCAAGATGCGTCAGGCGCTGGAGTTGCTGCACGACCGCAAGGGAAGCCGGGCGGAGCGGATTCAGAAGATATTTTCGCTGGATTATGACCCAAAATGGGAAAAGCCGCAGCCGCGTTAGCCCCCCGGTGCGTGTTTCCTTCTCCAGCTATACAGGGTACTATTGAGCCATGAAGACACTCGACGAACCTGTCCTCGGCCGGCTCATCGACCCTCTCGCGCGCATCCTCACTCCTGAGGTGGCGCGGAAACTCGTCCGCTTGCGCTTCGACGCCAAGGCGCAGACCCACATCGACAAGCTCGCCCGCAAGTGCAACGAGGGCGAACTCTCCGACGACGAACGCCGCGAATACGAAACCTACGTCCACGCCGTTGACTTTATCGCCATCCTTCAGGCCAAGGCTCGGGCGCTTCTGAAGCACTCAGCTGAGGCCTGATGACAAGGCTACTTCGCCAACTTGTCCGCGAACGGGCCGGCCGGCGGTCTGACTACCGCCGCCTTCCCGACTTTGTCGCCCCCGCGTCTACTTTCCACGTTGAACACGTGATTGCCCGAGAGCATGACGGCGACGAAGGGGACTGGCCGGAGGACTGACTCGTCATTGATAATGGATAACAATCATGTAAGTCGTCTCATTCCTGAGAGAAACTCCCATGAATTACATCGACCCGCACCTATTTTTCTGCTGGAACGGTAGCTAAAATCTTGCTGGTAAGCCGGTTTCCGGGCCAGAATCGGTCTTCGGCTACTTCGCGTGGCGCCATGAGCGAAGTCACCCACATCTTGAACGCCATCGAAGCGGGCGACCCCCAGGCCGCCGCTCAGTTGCTGCCGCTCGTCTATGACGAACTGCGCCGTCTTGCCGCGGCGCGGATGGCGCTCGAGAAGCCGGGCCAGACGCTCGACCCCACGGCGTTGGTGCATGAGGCCTATTTGCGGCTGATCGACGACCAGCAATTTGACAATCGCGGCCATTTCTTCGCCGCCGCCGCCGAGGCGATGCGGCGCATCCTCGTGGAAGCCGCTCGCCGGCGAATGGCCGCCAAACGCGGCGGAGGACTGGCCGAACGCGAGGCCGTCGATCTCATGGCGATTGCCTCCCCGGTTGGCGACGAACGGCTCCTCAGCGTTCACGAAGCCCTGGACGATCTCGCTCAGGCCGACCCCGAGGCCGCGACTCTCGTCAAACTGCGATTCTTCAGCGGGATGACGACGAACGAAGTTGCCGCCGCCTTGGGGATGTCCGTCCGCTCCGCCCACGACATCTGGGCTTACGCCCGCTCGTGGCTGCGCCGAGCGATGCGACCCGACTGATTCCGGTTGTGTGTCTTTTACTTGGGTGCCTTTTACGTTGGGTGCCATGCTTTCGCGGCTCCTTTCAGAACCGAGACGGCCGCGAAGTCGCCGCGAAAGCATGTGGACCTCGCGCGGCAGACATGCTTTCGCGGCGGCGGTTCCTGGGATTTCTCGTCCCCGACTGAGGCCGCGAAAGCATGGCACCCAACGCAATCCGACCCGTATGCTTGCGAAAAAGATTGCCGACTTCGTCTGCGTTTGACGCATAGATAGACGGAGATTAACCGGACGCATCGGGAGTCAGCCATGACGGAGCGCGAACTGTTTGTCGCCGCCTTGCACCTACGCGACGCCGCGCGCGTCGCCTTCCTCGATCTGGCCTGCGACGACCGCGCCGTGCGGTCGCGGGTCGAATCGTTGTTGCTCGACCATGAGCGCCTGGGCGGCTTTCTCGAACCATCGGCGGCGCCAGGCGAAGCCGCGCCCGATCCGAACGCCACGACCGACCTGCCGGGCGAACACCTCGACACGGTCATCGCGGGCAAGTACAAGCTGATCGAGTTGATCGGCGAAGGGGGCATGGGCAGTGTTTGGCGGGCGCAGCTGACGGAGCCGGTCAAGCGCTTCGTGGCGGTCAAGCTGATTAAATCCGGCATGGACTCGAAGGCGGTGCTGGCCCGCTTCGAGGCGGAGCGGCAGGCATTGGCGGTGATGGATCATCCGAACATCGCCCGGATTCTTGACGGCGGCGTGACGGAGGCGGGTTCGCCCTTCTTCGTTATGGAGTTGGTCAAGGGCGTACCAATCACGGAGTTCTGCGACGCCCGCAAACTGACCCCGAAGCAGCGGCTGGAATTGTTTGTGCCGGTCTGCCAGGCGATCCAGCACGCGCACCAGAAAGGCGTCATCCACCGCGACATCAAGCCATCGAACGTGCTGATCGCGCTGTACGACGACAAGGCCGTGCCGAAGGTGATCGACTTCGGCATCGCCAAGGCGACGGGCCAGGCGTTGACGGACAGTTCCTACCAGACGGCTTTCGGCGGCGTCGTCGGTACGCCGGAGTACATGAGTCCGGAGCAGGCCAGCCTCAACAATCTCGACATCGACACGCGCAGCGACGTCTACTCGCTCGGCGTGCTGCTCTACGAACTGCTGGCCGGCAGTCCGCCGTTCCGGAGCGCCGATTTGAAGAAGGCGGGGATGTTGGAAATGCTCCGCGTCGTCCGCGAGGAGGAGCCGCCGCGACCGAGTACCCGGCTGAGTACCGCGAATACGCTGCCAAGCATCTCGGCCAACCGCGGCACGGAGCCGAAGAAGCTGACGGGCTTGCTCCGCAATGAACTCGACTGGATCGTGATGAAGGCGTTGGAGAAGGACCGGGCGCGGCGTTACGAATCGGCCAACGGTTTCGCCGCCGACGTGCAGCGGCATTTGGCCGGAGAAGCGGTGCAGGCCCATCCGCCGTCCGCGCGCTACCGGATGTGGAAGTTAATCCGCCGGCACAAGGGGAGAGTGCTGGCCGCCAGCCTGTTGTTCGCGGCTCTCGTAGCCGGCTTGGCGAGTACGACCTGGCAGGCGATCCGGGCGACGGCAGCCGAGCGTGAGGCGAGGAAAGCTCAGGGCCTGGCGGACCTGGATCGGGACCGAGCCCTGAAAGCCGAAGCACAGGCCAAAGCCGATCGAGACAAGGCGGAAGACGAAAGCAAGCACTTGCGGCAGACGGAGTGCTATTACTATGGATCGCGCGCGATGGAAATGGGCGATTACGACTCCGCCGAGAAGCTGTTTGTCGAGAGTCTCGGCTTGGCCCGAAGCAGGCGAGGGTTAGGGGATGTGGAAACGCAGATGATCGTATGGCCCCTGGCTAACCTTTACGCCCAAACGAAGAGACCCGAGAAGGGGGAAGCGCTCCTGCGCGAGTCGCTCGACTTCCAGAAGGAGCATGGCCAAGCGGACTCGCTACCCTTGCCTTATGCCTTTACACTCGAGCCCCTCGGCCGCAATCTGCTTCAGCAACGCAAATGGGCGGCGGCGGAAGCCGTGCTCCGAGAGTGCCTCTCCATTCGCGAGAACAAGACCCCTGCGATGTATTACACGGTCGTCACCAAATCCCTGCTCGGAGCCAGCTTGGTCGGCCAGAACAAATATGCCGATGCTGAGCCATACCTCCTGAAAGGCTACCAGGGGTTGAAGGATACCGCAGGGGTGCCAGTACTTGGGGAGGGCCCCGGAATCGGGCGGATTCTGGTTCCGGAGGCTGCCGAGCGGCTCGTGCAGCTCTACGAGGCCACGGGCGAGAAAGACAAAGCCGATGAGTGGCGCAAGAAGCTGAAGGAAGCAAAGGACGCCGGGAAGCCAGCACTCACTCCGTGATCGAGAAGGTGGCTTTTCCAGCGCTGCCCAATCGGCCGCTCTGGCACCTCTCCTGATGATCTAGCAGTCGATTATTTATCAGTTTACGTCAGTCCGTTTTTGTAAACCCGGCGTCCAAAAATGGTGCCGCGTCATAACGCGCGGCCAGTTGGATCAAGACGGCCGGTACAGTGCGATCGACGAAGCAACCTGGGAGAATCAGCGGCAAGAATTGGCGCACGATCTCGACGCGAATCCGGACGCTTCAATCCTACGATCGGCAGTATCCGACCGCCTCTACTGGCTCCGGGAAGAGATCAAGCAATCGAAGTCTCCCCTTCCCCTCTATAATCGCCTCATCGCGGCGGAGCCAACTTGGCTGAATTACCGCGGACGGGCGAGAGCTTTATACGATGCGGAACATTGGGATTTAGCCGCCCGCGACGAACTGGAGGCCGCCCGGCTGAGGGGGGACCGGTATTGGCGTGACGGCAACCGATACGCCGACGATTGGAGAATAGGCAATCGTCTCGTTTACGCCCCTGGTCGTCCGCGCGAACAGTATGAACTCGCCTTGCGCTGGGCGGAGGCAAAGAGCCGTGCCGGAGTCATCGATCCTGGGCTGCCCGGACAGGCCGGACAGGAGCCTAGCCGTCAGATAATTAGCCTGGCGCAGTTTCGCCTGGGTCGGTATTCCGACGCGCTGGCCACTCTGCGGCAAATCGATGTGCCAAGGGTCTCCGCGGCCGCTGGTATGCTGATGTCGCCCTGGAATCTACTAACGATAAGGAACCACGCATTCGCCATCGCCGTTCCACCACCCGTCGACCTAATCGTTCGCGCGATGTGTCACTATCGTTTGGGACAACCCAAGGCGGAAATCTCCGTACACGCGGCGCGCCATGTGTTGGAAAAAGATGGCGGCTCCGACGAACAACGAGCCTTGCTGCGAGAGGCGGAGTTGCTAATTGAGGGGAAAGGGAAGCCATAGCGAGGTAATTCCTCGGCGTCGGCCACATAAATGCTGGCGGGCATTGCAGGTTCAATCGCAAGCGTGAGGTTGAAGGCCGATTGGGCGCCGATCAAGAGATGATCTGCATGGGGAATTCGGCGCCTGACTCGCTAATCCATCTGACGCAAACAGTTATCCGATAAGGAGTCAAGTTCAATGGTCGCGTTTATCGACCCGCACATCCACATGATCTCGCGGACCACCGACGATTACCACCGCATGGCCCTGAGCGGCTGCGCCGCCGTGAGCGAACCCGCCTTTTGGGCCGGCTTCGACCGCGGCTCCGCCGAAGGCTTCCGCGATTACTTCCACCACCTCACGGAAGTCGAGCCGAAACGCGCCGCCCTGTTCGGCATCCGTCACTACAGCTGGCTGTGCATCAACGCCAAGGAGGCCGAGAACGTCGCCTTGTCGCGCGAGGTCATCGCTCTCATCCCTGAATACCTCGATAAGCCCAACGTCCTCGGAATAGGTGAAATCGGCCTGAACAAGAATACGCGCAATGAAGCGACCATCTTTCAGGAGTACGTCGATTTCGCTATGCGCAGCGACGAGCTGATCCTAATCCACACGCCGCATCTGGAGGACAAGTATAAAGGGACAAGGATGATCCTCGATGTGCTCAAAAACGACAGCCGCGTCAAGCCGGAGCGCGTCCTCGTCGATCACGTCGAGGAACACACCGTCCGCCTCGCCCTCGACAACGGCTTTTGGTGCGGCATGACGCTGTATCCAACGACGAAATGTACGCCGGCGCGGGCGGCAGACATTATCGAGATGGTCGGCGTGGAGCGCATCATGGCCAACTCCGCCGGCGACTGGGGTAAGTCCGATCCGTTGGCCGTGCCGGAGTTGATCCTGGAATTGCGTCGTCGCGGACACGGCGAGGAGTTGATTCGCAAAGTGGTCTACGAAAATCCGCTGGCGTTCTGGCGGCAGTGCGCCCGCTGGCGGGACTGGCCCGACCAGGTCAACACGCCGCCGTCTGCTCGGCCCGCAGTTGCTTCAGCGCCCGTAGGCCGGCCGTCGTGATCCGGTAGCTCGCCGGCGCCTCGCCGCGACGCAGCACCGGCGTTAGGCCTGTGTTCTGGTCCAGCCAGCCGTAGGCCAAAAGCTCGCCGTAGAACCGGACCAACTGCCGTGCCTCCACGCCTTCCCTGTCCAGCAGGCGATCCTGCCAGACCTGACGATCCGCCGCTCCGAGGACGGAATAGTGCGTCAGCAGGCCGGATAATTCCTTCTCGTCGCGCAATCGATCCATCTCGTCGAACATGATGTGCGTCTCGGCGTAGAGCAACGTCCGTCGTGGCTTGATGGGTCGCGTGGCACGGGCTTCCAGCCCGTGAATGGGAACCGCACGGGCTGGAAGC
>DHJA01000112.1:13828-36193 GCA_002404095.1 Planctomycetaceae bacterium UBA4732
ACGGGCTGGAAGCCCGTGCCACCTATCAATCCATGCGTGACAATGCAGTAGGTGCAACGGTGGACAGGAAGGATAGATCGAACGGGAAAGCGGCGAACTCTAGCCAATCGCCGTTGGCGCGGGCCGCGACTGGCATGGAGGACAAGTAAACTTGCGGCCGCCGTCAAAACCGGACTACAATGCCAAGACGCGCACGGTTGCGCCCTGAACAGAACTCCACGGCACGGAACCAACATCATCGTGTCCACCGCCGACCGCCATTCCCCGACGCAGCCTCCGCGCCGCCTGGTCGTACTCGGTTCCACCGGCTCCATCGGAACCAACTGCCTCGAAGTGGTCGATTCTCTGCCGGATCGCTTGGAGGTTGTTGGTCTTAGCGCCCATGCCAATGTCGAGTTGCTTCTGCGGCAGGCGGAAAAGCATCGGCCGCGCTGGGTCGTCGTCACCGATCCCGGCGCCGCCAGCCAACTCGACGCCTCGCGGCTGCCGGCCGGCTGCAAACTTCTGCACGGCGAAGAGGGCGTGGCGGCGATGGCCTCCGATCCCGCCGTGGACGTGGTACTCAACGCCATCGTCGGCGCGGCGGGGTTGGTCGGCACCTGGGCCGCGCTGGAGGCCGGTAAGACCGTGGCCGTGGCCAATAAGGAAACGCTGGTCATGGCCGGCGCCCTGGTCATGGAACTGGCGGCGCGGCGCGGCGGCCGGCTGCTGCCCGTGGACAGCGAACATAGCGCCATCTTTCAGGCCATGCAGGGCAGTCCGCCCGATAGCGTCGAGCGCATTGTCCTCACCGGCAGCGGCGGGCCTTTCCGCGGCCGCTGCCGCGCTGAACTGGAAGACGTGACGGTCGAGCAGGCGCTTTGTCATCCGACTTGGCGGATGGGCCGTAAGATCACCGTCGATTCGGCCACGCTGATGAACAAGGCGCTGGAAGTGATCGAAGCTCGCTGGCTGTTTGACCTGCCGGCCGAGCAGATTGAGGTTATTATCCATCCCGAATCGATCATTCACTCGTTCGTCGAGTTCCGGGACGGCGCCGTGTTGGCGCAATTGTCGCCGCCGGACATGCGGCTGCCGATTCAGTACGCCTTGCTGTACCCTGACCGTGTGTGTGGGCCAGCGCGGCGGCTGAACTGGCGCGAATTGTCGGCGTGGCATTTCGAGCAGCCCGACCATGAAACCTTCCCGGCCCTGCAGCTGGGCTACGAGGTGGCCCAACGCGGCGGTACTTGTGGGGCGGTGCTCAACGCCGCCAATGAGGCGGCCGTGGAGCGCTTTCTCGCCGGAGAACTGGCTTTCCCGGACGTGCCGCGCGCGTGCCGCGCGGCCCTGGATCATCATCACTACAGCCCGGCGCCGACGCTGACGGAACTCGCCGTCTGCGACCGCCGGGCGCGACAGGAGGTAGGCCGTTGGAACAGCAGTCTCCGAAGCGCCCCGACGCACTGACGCCGGCTGACATTGTGGCGCCGCCCCTCCCGTCGCCGAATGGAGTTGCGCCGGTTCAGAATCCGGGGGCTGACGCCCCCGGCTCGCCTGAGGCCGTTGCGCCGTTGACGCCAATGGGTTGGCTGCGCCAAAACAGCCCTATCCTCGTCGTCCTGATCGCCTGCGTCGGTCTGATGTATTACAATGCCGGCCTCGACGGCGTTATCCGCGCCGCCGAAGTCGTCTTCGGCCTGGGTCTCGTCATCTTCATCCACGAACTCGGACATTTCCTCGTCGCCAAATGGTGTAACGTCCATGTGCAGACGTTTAGCCTCGGCTTCGGCCCCGCCCTGCCCGGTTGCAGCTTCCGCTACGGCGAAACGCTTTATAAGATCGCTATTCTCCCTCTTGGCGGTTACGTGCAGATGGTCGGCGAAGGGGCTGACGCCGATGAGGACGAGAACTATCCGCGCTCTTTCAAGAACAAGACCGTCTGGCAGCGTATGCTCATCATCTCGGCCGGCGTCTTTATGAACGTGCTGCTGGCCTGCGTCTGCTTCGTCCTCGTCTACCAGTTCCACGGTATGCCGATGCCGCCGGCGGCCGTCGCGGTCGTGGACGCCGGCTCGCCCGCCTGGAAGGAAGGCATCCCCAGCGGCGCCGTCTTCACCGACATCAACGGCACGCGCGACCCTAACTTTGAAACGCTCAAGGAAGCCGTCGGCCTGTCGTGGTCCAACAGCATCATTCACGTCAAGTACACGATGCGCGACGGCTCGGAAAGCGTGGAACACGAGGCGGCGCTGCGGCCGCGCCGCGACCCCGGCGACCCCAATCCGGTGATCGGCGTACAGCCGCCCGGCCGGCTCAAGGTTCCTTCAGCCAAGGACTTTCCTACCGGTTACGGCCAGCCGGCCCGCTACCACTCGGCCGCCGCGGCCGCCCGCTCAATGGACCTCCAGCCCGGCGACGTGGTGACCGCCACGACCACTCCGGACAGCGGCGGATACATGCTCGAACTGACGCATGACGCAGGCAAGGGGACGTTCGACGCGCTCGAACTCTGCCGCCGCATGACGGCCCTCGACGGGAAGCCAATCGCCCTGGAAGTCGAGCGCGCGGGAACGCGCCGGCCGGTCGAGGTTCCCGCCAACGGGTTCGATTTCGACGACGTGATCGTCGGTACGACCGATCCCGACCATCCCGACGATCTGTTCAACATCAAGACCTTGAAGGACAAGCCGGGCGGCGGGGAAGATCACGACTTCTTCGACTATCAGGAGCGCATGAAGCGCTTGGCCGGCAAGCCGAGCGTCGTGCAGGTTCTCCGGGTGAAGAAAGCGGCGAACGACGTGACGACTTCGGCGCTGGTGAACGTCCTCGTGCCGCCGGCGTTCCACGCCACACTCGGTCTGAAGATGAAAATGGGTGAGGTGGCGGCGGTGCGCGACCGCTCGCCCGCGTCGGACAAGGTCCAGCCGGGCGACGTGATCACGGCGGCGACCGTGACCGCCGGCGGAGCGAAGTTGGGCGAGATACGCGCGGACGATCTCGACCCGGTGCGTCTGCCGTTCGCGCTGGAAGAGGCGGCCGCCAAGGCGCCCGCTAAATCCGTAATCCAAGTCGTCCTGACGGTCAAGCGCTGGGAAGGGCACGAACAGAAAGATACGCTGTTGACGCTGGACTGGGACGACCGTTGGCGCTTCGACCAGGAACTGCCTCTTAGCCCCGCGTCGCCGATGGCGCTGCCGGAGTTGGGAATCGCGTACCGCGTTGAGAGTACGGTGGTGAGCGTGGCCGACGGATCGCCCGCCGCCAAGGCCGGCCTCCAGGTGAACGACCGCATCGACGAGATCAGCTATCGCCAGTTCAAAAAGGACGACGTCGGTAAGTGGGGCGTCTGGGACAACACCAAGTCGCAGCGCATCAAGCCGGACGGCTCGACCGAAGAAGTCTACGACCAATGGGCGTTTTACTTCCACACGATGCTGCAAACGCCGGACGTATCCGGGGTGCGCGTGCGCGTCTGGCGCGGCGGCGCCATTTGGCCGACCGACTTCGAGATGGAGCCGGCCGAAGACAAGACGTGGCCGTTGGCCGACCGCGGCCTGACCTTACTGGCCGACTTTAAGCTAATAAAGGCAGGTAATGTCGTCGATGCGCTGGGCATGGGCCTGCATCGGACCTGGGCGTCGCTGCGTCAGATCTGTCAGGGACTGGTGAGCATGGCGACCGGCCGCATCTCCGTCACGAAGAACTTGCAAGGCCCGCTCGACATCGCCGAGATGACGTTTGAGGCCGCCCGGGATCCCTTTAACTTGATCCTCATTTTGGGCATCATCAGCATCAACCTCGCGGTGATGAATTTCCTACCGATCCCGGTGCTGGACGGCGGCCACATGGTCTTTTTGATTTACGAGCTGATTCGTCGCAAACCGCCGTCGGACGCGGTTCGCGCCTTCGCCACGTACATTGGACTGGCCTTGCTGGGCCTGCTCATGCTATTCGCGTTTTACCTGACATTTTCCCGCTGGGGCTGGTTCGGAGGCCGATGACGTGACAAAACCCGCCGCTTCTCGTTCTGCTAACATCCAACAGGCGCCGCAGGGCGCGGTGGAAGCGCCCCCCGCGCCCGACGCTCCGAAGACGGCCGGCATTAGCTGGGGCTGGCGCGTGGCGCTGTTCCTGTGGGCCACGGCCTTCATTTGCTTGCTGGCGTATGAATTGCTCAATACGCTGGTGCGGTCGCTGGGCAGGATGTTTTGACTTGAACGGACAGTGCCGGGTGCCATGCTTTCGCGGATCCGGTCGAGGGGAGAAATCCCAGGAGCTACCACCGCGAAAGCATGTCTACCCCGCGAGGTAGACATGCTTTCGCGGTGGTCTTGCCGCTTCCTCTGTCCACAAATTGACCCACGAAAGCATGGCACCCGGCGAAACGGAGTGCGTTCCCAACAGAGTTTGGGAACGAGGGTAACTCGAATACGATTTCCCAGGAAGCCGTCGCCTGGGTAAGATTAGGCAACAGCGGCTGTCAGACCCATCTAGGGAGTCACCGGATGTATGCACTGATGCTAGTAGGTGTGCTTTGCTGTGTTTCGGCCGAGGAGGATAAGCTGCTTCAAAAGCTGGACGCTGACTTCGAGGAACTGCTCAAGAAGGAGAAAGATCCCCAGCCGCTGCGCGAGGCCGCCCGCCTTCTGGAGCGAACGAACAACAGTGACCGCTGGACGGCGTACATGGAGGCAGTGGCCATCCTGCGCCGGACGCGGGCGAAAGCCGCCATCCCTCTGCTATTGAAATACATGGTGCTTCACGCGGCGAACGGCAATGGGGGCATGAACATACAGGCCTACGCCGACACGCTAACCATCCTGACAGGCAAGGACGTGGACAGCCCTTACCAGAATGTGGCTGATCGGAAAACGTCGATGCGTGCGGGCGTCCAAAAGCTGATCGATGGATGGTGGGAGCCGAACAAGGAAAAGATATCGACAGACCTGGAGGCGATGTCGAAGGAGCAGGTCCAGGTGGTCGTACACCGGTTGATCCGGCAGGCCCGGAGCCGGGAGCGCGACGACGGGCGGGAACTCACGGATACGATCTCGCGCAGACTGGCGGAAGTCTTGGAGCCGGAGCGGGCGGGCCGTCAGCCCTGGCAGGGCGAAGAACTGAGCGCCGCGATGACCCCCGTGCTGCTGGACCTGGTTGGCTACGACGAAAAACCACCCCCAAAGGCCGCGGACAGCGACGCCGCCGGCATTGCCTACGCAGCAATCCCCCTTCTGGCAAATTTGCGGGCGAACGGCCTGGCCCCGCAACTGGATAAAATCGCCACGGACAAGCGGCAAGGTTCCGCGACCCGGCTGACGTGTTTCCTCGCCCTATACCGCGCCGGCGAGAAGCTCAACGCCCCCGAAGTGGTCGCACTCCTGGACGGGGAGAAGAAGCTTGATCGCCGGCTAGCCGCCATTCTAGCCCTGCGGTACAGTCAGGATCGCAAGGCGGTGTCTGCTCCGCTGATCAAGCTGCTAGACGATCCGAACCAGAATATCCAAACGGCCGCAATATACGCGCTGGAAGGATCGGCTCCGAAGGAAGCTCTTCCGAAATTGAAGAAAGTCCTGGACGAGTTGGAGCCGCCCCAGGCCGTTTACGTGGTGATCCGCACGGTCGGCCTGATGGAAGGCCAGGAGGCGCGCGCGGCCCTGGCGGAGTTCCTGGCAGCGGCGCAGGACAACCCCAAGAAAGGGCGGTATATTTATCAAGCTTTGATTGCGTTTGAAAAAAGCGCCGGCCAGAACTGGATCGAGGCTGGCGCGCACCCGGAGGCGTACTACCGCGAGCGAGCAAAGCAAGCCCTGGAGTGGTGGAAGGCCCAGAAGTGAATCTGCTGAGCAAGACGAGCTTACGTTCCCATTTCGCTTACCCGCGATTGCAGGTAGGCAAGCACCAGCCGGATGTCGTCGTAAGGAACTTTCTCACCCAGCGCCAAGAAGATCGGCTTCATCCGTTCGCCGCCGACCTGGCGCACCGCAGCCGTCACCCGCTGTACCACCTCTTCGGGAATCCATACCGCAATCGACGCCGGCCGCTCCACGCGGATGTATTCCGCCAGATACTCCACGACGGTAGAGCGTGCGTAGTTCAGCCGGCGCATCACGTCCGCGATGCCCGTGTTCTTGCGGAACAGGTCGAAAGCGGCTTGGCCGCGCGCCGGCAGCTTGTCCACAGGCCGCGCCCGTGGCGGCGCAAGCGAGACCGGCCGAGCCGTCACGTCCATTGCCAGCTCGCGCTCGCGGCAACGATCCGCGATAAGCGGCAGGAACCGATCCGCGAAATCGCGTAATTTGACATCACCAATGCCTGAAATGTACCGCATCCGCTCCGGCGTGGACGGCCGAACGCGCGCCAGTTCGCGCAGCACCGCATCGCCGAAGACCATGTACGGCTTCTCGCCGCGCTCCTGGGCGATCTGCCGTCGCAGCTCGCGCAGCGCCTCGAACAGCGGCGCATCGACGCCTTCCCACGACACCTCGGCCGCGGCCGACTTCTCCGGCCGTTCGCCTTTCTTGCGACGCACCAGCCGCACCAGCCGCACCGGACGTTGGCCGCGCATCACCTCCCACGACGCCTCATTCAGATGTAACAGAGGGTATTCGGCGCCCACTTGCATCAGCACCTTTTGGCCCAGCAGCTGGTACAGCCAGTCGCGCACGTCGGCCTTGCTCTCGCCCTTGAGCAATCCGAATGTGGTCAATTTGTCGTGGCCTCGGCGGCGGACGTTCTCCGACTCCTCGCCGCGCAGCACGGAAACAACATGGCCGATGCCAAAACTCTCTTTCACGCGCGCCACGCACGACAATATCTTTTGAGCCGTCACCAGGGCGCCGGGAACCTCCTCCACGTCGCCGAGGCAGAGGTCGCAGGCGCCGCACGTCTCGGCGGCGTAAGTCTGGCCGAAATGCTCGACCAGGGCGCGGTGGCGACAGACCGCCCCGCGCGCGTAACGGTCCATGTCCTCCAGGTGTTTGAGGGCGTTGGGCAGGAACGACGCGTCGGCCCCCGCGTCGTTGGCCGACTTCTCCAGGATCGACTTCAGCGTCACATAGTCGGCGCCGGAGTGCAGCAGCACACACTCGGCTTCCAGGCCGTCGCGGCCCGCTCGCCCCGTTTCCTGTTGATAGTGTTCCAGCGATTTGGGCATGGCGACGTGCAGCACAAAGCGGACATTGGAGCGGTCGATGCCCATGCCGAACGCCACCGTGGCCACGACCACGTCGCAGCGCTCGCGCGTGAACGCCTCCTGCGCCTCCTGGCGCAGGTCGGCCGACATGCCGGCGTGGTAGGCGACGACGTTGACGCCCTTCGCTTTCAATGACGCGGCCAAATCGTCCACATCGCGGCGGCGGAGTGCGTAGATAATGCCGCCCTCGTTGACGTGCCGGTCGAGTACCTCGGCGACCTGCTTGCCCAGGTCGTGACGCGGCAAGACGCGATAGGTCAGGTTAGGCCGGTCGAAGACGCCGACGAGCGTGACAGGGTCGCGCAGGTCGAGCTGGGCGATGATGTCGCGGCGGACTTGTTCGGTGGCGGTGGCGGTGTAGGCGTGGACGGAGGCGCCGGGGAAGAACTCGCGCAGGCGGGCAAGTTGGCGATATTCCGGACGGAAATCATGGCCCCAATGACTGATACAGTGGGCCTCGTCAATGGCGAAAGTATGGACGCCAGCCTGTTGTAAAATGCGATAGAAGTCGGACGACACGAGCCGTTCGGGCGACACGAACAGCAAACGAGTGTCACCCTGACGCAGATCGACCTCGGCGGCGAAACGGTCGCTGTCGGAGAGAGAGCTGTCGATCTGAGCGGCGGCGACGCCGTTGGCGCGAAGGCCGTCCACCTGATCTTTCATTAGAGCGATGAGCGGCGACACGACGACGGTGACGCCGCCGCGTTGGACGGCAGGCGCCTGATAGCAGAGCGACTTGCCGCCGCCGGTGGGCATGACGACGAGCGAATCGCGGCCGTCGAGGACGGCTTGCATGGCCTGCTCTTGAAGGGGGCGCAGCGTGGTGAAGCCCCAATGCTTGGCGATGATCCGACGCAAGTCGGCGAAAGCGTCGTCGGATGGCTGCTGGCCATGATTCATGAGTGGACTCCGGTTCACGTCATCTATTATGACGCTGCCGGGCCGGGCGTCAACCGAAGACGCCGCTAGGGGCGGTCAGAACCCTCATTGCCAATCTTCCAACAACAATTGCGGCACTCGGCGGAATTCGGTCGTGTTGTGCGTCACCAACGTCAAACTGTTGGCAAGGGCGATAGCCGCGATTAGCATGTCGTTGGCGCCGATGAGCTGGCCCAAGCTCGCTAGGTGCGCCCGAATCCTACCGTACTCCTCGGCGGCCGAATCATCGAATGGGATCGATGCGAATCTGAGTCGGAGTTGTTCCACCCGTAGAAGGCTTTTGGCTCGCTGCGCCGCCGCACCTCGCTCGACGCCGTAAAGCAACTCGCCGACAACCACGGAACAAAGCACGATATTCCTCCGTGGTTCCCGCTTGATGCGAGCCACGAGTTTTGGCTCTCGCTGACGCAGCCAACCGATGCAGGCATTCGAGTCCAGGAGGTAAATCATTCAAAAGAGTCTCGTTCCTCGAGTTCAGGTTGCGGATGTCGGATAAACGTGGGATCGGTGATGCTTCCGGCCATTGAATCCACCCAGGCTTCCCACTCCTCCTGAGTCTCCTCCTTTTTAGGGGTTATCGGTTCCACCGTAATCAGAACTTCCTTATCAGCTTCTTCCACGCCAACCGGTAACGCCAAGTGCAAGACGCCGTCGCTGCCGACCTTGGATTTCAGCACCATTCGGTTCATGTCCGGTCCTCCTCGTTCGCCGTCTTTTCCATTTCCTCTGATGCCATCTTACTCGTTACTCCGTCGATCCGGCGGCATTCGCAAATAGTTCTCGACACTCTTTGCCCGAGTCGTGCCGACACTCTTCCATCAACCATTGGGGCGCCGCTTGCTGTTTCAGCAAGAGACGGGCGGAGCGAAAGCGGCAGTTCCCGCAAGGGGTCACGACGTAACAGACAAGCCCCAACTGCGAACAGTCGGCCTTGGGATTTTTCTCAAGAATCTCAACAACGTCATAAAAGAGCCAATGAAGTAGGCACACATCGTCGGGCAATACCATTGCCTCTAGTATCCGCTGTTCGTCGCCTTGCCCATAATTGTTAATGAAAAGTCCGACCACAGACTCATCTGGCATTCCCCTCTGAAGTTCGTTTAGGGCGAATTCCCGTATCAACGGAAGGGTATTCCGCTCCAACGCATGGAACGCTCTCCTGCGAATTTCCTCGTCGCCGTGCCTACATAGGTCGAAAAACCGGGCGTCGAACTCGGGTAACGCGCGGCCCGAAAAGACTCGGAGAAGTTTAACGATTACTTTCGGATCCTGTTCGGTCCAGAGACGTTGAAGGACGATGAGTAAGTCGGCTTCGCTGGCGTTTTTCCCCCATCCCATGAACCAATAACACATGCTCTCGCCTTCGGCTTCTTGAATGATCTTCGTCACGGAAGTCGCGGCCATTCGGCCCTCTTGCGAACCATTTCGGCGTTGTTCGGTCCAATGAAGTTCAATGCGCCGCCAGCACTCTCGAAATCGCGTGATTTCCGCATCCGAGGAGCCGTCCAGAAGAGCGCTGACGCGCTCTTCGCCAAAACGCTCGACTGCAAAGTGCCCGAGACTCCCGTCATCCCACTCCTCCGGCTTCGCCAAGCTCCTGCCTCGCATTTTCGCGGCAAACAGGAACGCCTGCTCGCCATCCAGTGCGATGATTTCCTCTTCGCCGAGACTCGGACATTGGCAAGGGAACGGCTTCTGCTCGACGATCTCGTACAGCCGTGTGCGGAATGGCTCATCCCCCGTCGCCCCGTAACAGCGGGCGAGTCCGCACAGTTGATCGGCGCTGCCATCGTCGGAAAGCTCATACAACGCATGGAGGATGGGCACACGAAAGCGATCCGTGGCGCCGACCGTCCGGACTATTTCCCAAAGCCAGTCTCCGCGACAGGCTTCGAGCTGCGAATCATGGCGCTGGTCCTGTAAACAGGCCTCCAAAAGCGGCTCGTCGTTGAGCTGTCCCACCAAGGCCCACTGCATGGCCCGGCCAAGACCCTTTTGCAAAGCATCCCGCTGCTGTTCAAGCGACGGCGAGGCCGGTGGTGCATAATCGACAAACTTCATGAATTACTCCTTGGCGCGTCGCCGAGTCGGATGCGGACAAGCAAATCGTTCAATGCCTCTGCTCCCTGTGAGGTTTCCGGCAAAGCGCTCGCCTCATGGGCCGTCTGGAGCTTTCCCCGAAGCCGCCCATACTCGCTGTGATGGAAGGCAAGGTCCGCTTCGGCCAGCCGTTCCTTTTCCGCACCGGCGACCTTCCGCTGAATAAGGTCGTCGAGGTAGGGCAGCTTCTCCGTCTCATTCAGGCGGACTAGATTCGCTTCGATCACGCCCATCCTCATTAGGTGAATGCCCGTCAGCAGCACACGGTACACATACAGGAGCGGTTTGACGCGCGGCGGGTTCTCTTTCTCGAAAAGCCGCCACTGGGTTTCCGCAAACCCGAAGTAGTGGTGGGCGTGATGGCGGGTGATGCACTGGGCCGCGATCTCCTTCAGTTCGCCGTGCTTTGGCGTCGTGTGAACGACCAGCGGCGAAAAGACCTGTTCCAGCACGTAGCCGTTCTTCTTCAGCATCAGGCTGAAGAACTTCTTGGCGTCGTGCGTCACCAAGTCTATTTCCATCCCGTCGTGAACGCCAGACTTTTCGATGGTTTCCGGCCTGGTTTTAATGCCCACCACATCTTTCAGCGGCAGGAGGTGGACGCCGCGCAGGTCGTAGTCCGAATCCGGCGACGGAAAGCCATAGAGGTGCGCCCCGCTGATCGTGGCGAAGAGCAGCGGGTACGGATGCTGTTCAACCTGCTTTATGAGCAAGGGTAGGGGCGTCATGGCAATGCCTCCGCCAAGGCCAATCGTCTCGCGCGGATGAGGAACGCATTGGCGCGCTCGCAGTCGGGGCGCTCCGGGAGTTTCGTAGTCTCAAAAGCCGCGTTAAACTCCTTGTGCAGGTCGAGCCGCCAGTTCTCCACTTCGTCCCAGGGCGCCTCGCCGCGCCGGATCGCTAAGAGCCGGTCCCGGTGCCCGTCCACCTTGACGGGCACGAATCCGTCTCGAAGCACGCTGACGCCTGAGAGCAACAGCCGAATCAGGTGCATGACGTGCTTCCACTTGACCTGTCCGTGGTTGCGGATGTCGGTTTGCATCTTTTTGAACTGCGACAGCACATATCCGTTGTAGGTCTGGTAGACCAGACGCGACAGGAAGATCGACCTCATAGCCAGCAGTTCCTTGGCCAGCGGAGTCGCCGTCTCGACCAGCGGTGTGTAAAGGCACTCCAAGACGTTCGGGTTGGCCTTTAGCGCCAGGATGAGAAACTTCTGGAGTTCCCAGTACGCTTCCTGCGTCGCGTCGTTCTCCAGTTGTTCGGGCACTCCGTAGAGCGACCAGTGAAGATCGGCCGTGGGCAGGAAAATGCCTCGGCGATCCACGTCCGATTCGGCGTCGGCAAGGCCATACGCCTGCGAGCCGATCACGCAGCGAAAGATAACCCGCTCGTAAAGGTCTGTTCGGGCGGCGGCAAGGGTGCTGTCGCCGATCTCCCCCTCCGTAAATTGGGCCAGCATCGCGACCTCGCCCGGTTTGAGCGTTGTCTCCAAGCCGTCGGGGAAACGGACGCGGTAAGAATGCTCATGGTCGGTCGGCGATTTCACGACGACGCCGACCGTGCCGCGCGGATGAGGGACGAGGCCGACGGCGCCGGGGCCGTCCACAAGCGTCACCACCTGCGTACCTACGGAGAAAATCAGGTTGGGATGGAAATGTACTCGAGCCGTCACGCTGAAAAATCTCCAGCAGATATCCTTGACCCACGCCTGCGACGCCTATTCCGAACAGCACAAAATCGCCTCATCGAATGTTGTGGCGCCGCTCGATCGTCTTCCGGCCCGTTCAGCATAAAAGCTCATTACAATACATAGTCCGACACGCCGGCTCCCATTGCGGTTCATGTCGTCCATTACGACGCTGCCGGGCCGGGCGTCCATTCCTCGTACTTCCCTTGCGGATGTCGGATAAAAGTCGGATCGGGGATGCTTCCGGCCATCGAATCGACCCAGGCGCCCCATTCTTCTTGAGTCATCACTTTCTTAGGAGTCGCCAGTTCCACCGTAATCAGAACTTCCTTGTCCGCTTCTTCCACGCCCACCGGCAACACCAGGTGCAAGACGCCGTCGCTGCCTACCCTGGATTTCACCACCATTCGGTTCATGTCCGCTCCTCCTCGTTGCTGGCCATGCTTCCTATGTGGACTTCGGTTCACGTCGTCCATTATGACGCTGCCGGGCTGGGCGTCAATGGCCGCCCTGGGAGACACCCTCCTCGCGCACCTCGTCTTGACACAATTCCCTTCGCTTCTATAATCCGCCGCCCCTACGTCGCGTCCTTGATGGCTCTATTTCCGGAGGCCCCATTGTGAGGCAATCCAGGTTCCGCCGTCTGTTAGGAGCGTTCGTCGCCGCGGCCGTGGCGGCGGTGTGCGGCGGTCTGCCCAACCTCGCCGCTCAGGAACGCGCCGCCGCGCCCGCGCCAGACCCGGCGGCCGATATCGCGCGTCTAACTCGGAATGTCGCTGGCGACTCCACGCCCGTCGTGGTCAGCGCCGACGACGTTGCCACTTGGGTCGAAAACGGTCAACGCATCGTTCTGGCCCGCGGCAAGGTACTCGTTCAGGAGGGCGTGGTTCAGGTTCGCGCCAGTGAGGCCGTCGCCTTCGTCGATCTCCACGGCGGCATTTTGCACATGGACGTTTACGCCGAGGGCGATGTGCAGATCGACAATAGCACGGCCGTTCGGGCCGCGCCTCGCGCTTTGGTATCACTCAACACACGCGGCGAATTCAAGCTGCGCGCGTACAAGAACAAAGTCCAGCAGCAATCGCTGGCCGACGATCCGCTGGTCCGACGCGCTCGGGCCGAACGCGGGACTTCGGCCCCGACCCCCGTTGTAGCCCCGGCGCCGAAAACCTCTGCCAACGCCAACTGGCCGCCGCCGCCAAAACCGCCGGTCGAACCGCCTGGGCCGGTGCGTCGCGTTGGCTACGAAGAACCCCAGGGCGGTCCACCGCCTCCGCCGCAACCTCCCACGACTCCTCCAGGAACGCAATCTCCGCCCGTTCCAGTGGGTCCGCCGTCGCCGCCTCCTCCGCCTCCGCCGCCTGGTGCGTCCCTGCTCCCGCTGCCGCCGCCGTCGCAGCCCGCCGCGCGGCCGCCAACTCCGCCGCCACCGCCCGGCCCGCCGCGCCAGTTCAGCGTGGCGCCGCGCGGCGCCCAAGGCTTCGACATCAAGGGCGAACCGCTCGGCGACGGCGAACAAGCCGTCATCGTCACCGGGGGCGTCATTCTCACCGTCGCCAACTTGCCAGGGGTCGGCCTACTCGACATTGAGGCCGACCGCCTCGTTGTTTGGACCAAAGGACGCGACCCGCAACAACTGATTGCCAATCTACAAAACTCCAAGGGACAAAGTACCAGCGAATTGGAGTTTTATCTCTCGGGCAACGTGGAAATCCGTGAGACCGACGGCCCGGATCTGCGCATCCTCCGCGCCGACGAGGTATATTATGACGTCAATCATAATGTAGCCGTCGCCCTGAGCGCGACGGTGCAACTTAAAAAAGCCGGCGTACCCGACGACGTATATATCAAGGCCGACGAACTGTTGGAGTTGGCGCCCAAAAAGTATCAGGTGATCCGCGCCGAGATTTTTTCCAGTAAACTGCCGTCCGATCCCGGCCTGAAGGTTTACTTTGCCGACGCCGTGGTGGAAGATAAAACCTCGCCAAAATTCTCTATTTTCGGAATGCCGGTCCTTGACCGTAAGACCGGCCAGCAAGAAAAGCGGACCCAGACGCTGGTCGAGGCGCACAACGTCTTTTTCGATTTGGAAAACGTGCCCTTTTTCTATTTGCCCTATGTCGCAGGCGACGCCCGCGAACCTTTCGGCCCGCTCACGGACGTCAGCTTTGGCTTTAATCGTATATACGGTGTGGAAGCGGGCATCGGGCTGAACCTTTATGAACTGTTCGGCATCGAGGCGCTTGAGGGCACGCGCTGGAAAGGCACTGTGAACTATTTAAGCCGGCGTGGGCCGGGCGTTGGAACGGAGTTCGACTTTTCCGGCAAGGAACTATTCGGCGTCCCCGCGAAGTACGACGGCGTGGTCAAGGGTTACGCCATGTCGGATCGCGCCTACGACCTTCTCGGCGGCAACCGCGAGAATTTCCCAGGTGCGTTCACGCCCCAAGATTTCCGCGGTCGATTCCTTTTCCGCGAGAACGTCTACGATCTGCCTTACGGATTGTCAGTACAAGCCCAGGTATCCGCACTCAGCGATCACAATTTCTTGGAAGCATATTATAAACAGGAATTCGATCGCGAACTAAATCAATCCACTTTTCTGTATGTGAAAGAGCAGCCCGAACATGAAAATTGGGCGGTGACCGGCTTGGTCGAGCCGCGCATCCGCGAATGGGTCACGGATACCGAACAACTGCCCAGCGTGAACGGCTACCTCATCGGCCAGTCGTTCTTCGACCGCCTCACCTACAACGCCTGGGCCGGGGCCGGCTATTATCATCTGCTGCCGAGCAGCGACGTCACGAGGTCCAACGCGACCGAAGTCTCTGTCAGTCCTACCGACCAGAATGACGCCACCGGCCGTTTCCATTTGCAGCAAGAACTCAGCGCGCCTTTTTACCTCGGTCCAGTGAAGACCGTGCCCTACGCCACGCTGCTCTTGGCCGATTATACCAACGACCTTAACGGCAACGACATCGGCCGGGTCTATGGCGGCGGCGGCGTTCGCGCCAGCATTCCCTTCACTCGTCTCTATCCCGAACTGCAGAGTGAGTTGTTCAACGTCAACGGCATCAACCATAAGATCGTGGCCAGCGCCAATTACTTCGTCGCCGACAGCAACGTTCGATACACGGCCCTTCCCCAGTTGGACCGCCTGAACGACGACGCCTCGGACCAGGCTCTGCGCGACATTCGGCCCAGCGACCCGGCCCTGTATCCTGCCGTCGGCAAGTTCCTGGCCACGTCGCCCTTGTTCGATCCGCAGGCGTACGCCATCCGCCGGCTGGTGGACGACCGCATCGACACGCTCGACCGCGTCAACGAGTTGCAAGTGGACGTTCGCCAGCGCTTGCAGACGAAGCGAGGCTTTCCCGGCGATCAGCACATCGTGGACTGGATGTCGTTGGACTTGTCGGGTACTTACTTTCCCGAAGCGAACCGCGACAATTTCGGCCAGTCGCTTGCCTTTCTGGAGTACGATTATATTTGGAACCTAGGCGACCAGACGTCGCTGATTAGCAGCGGCTGGTACGACCCCATCGACAACGGCCCGCGCGTCTTCACGGTCGGCGCCTTTGTGAACCGGCCGGATCGCACCAGCTTCTACTTCGGCTACCGCGAAATCGAACCGATCAACAGCCGGGCGGTTTCCGCCGCGGTTACCTATATTATCAGTCCGAAATATGCGATTAACGCCAGCACCACCTATGACTTCGGCAACAACCAGGCGCTGTCGAACATGGTGTCGGCCACGCGCATTGGCAAGGATCTCCAGGTGACGCTTGGGTTCACCTACAACGCCTTGACCAGCAGCGTCGGCTTGGTGTTCGAGATCGTGCCGAATCTGGTGCCGCCCAGTCGCCGGCCCGGCGCCTTGGCCGCGGCCGGGCCGGGCAGCGTACTCGGCGGGCGCTGATCGACTCGACTGCCCTCGACGGGCGGACGGCCGGACGCTAGGCTAACATCACTTCCCAGGCCCTGCCGAGGCGCTTTTCCTCTCCGGCGCGAGGAACCGATGATCGGGATCGAACCGAACGCCGTAGCGTACCTGGAACCCGCCGCACCGCCCGCGCGGCGGCGCCGCGGTTGGCCCGCGAAGTTCAAAGACGCTTTACGCGGTCTCAAATGGGGAATTCGCGGCCATTCCAGCTTTTTCGTTCATTTCTTCACGGCCGCCTTGGTGTTGGCCGCCGGTCTCGTCCTTCGATGCGAGTTGTGGGAATGGTGCGTCCTGCTTGGCTGCATCGGCCTCGTACTCACGGCCGAGTTGTTCAACAGCGCGTTGGAGACGCTATTCCGCGGCCTTGACGAAGCGACGAAAGATCGCGCCTGGCCGGCCCTGGACGTATCGGCCGGGGCCGTGCTGCTGGCCAGTCTGACAGCCAGCGCCGTTGGCCTGATGATCTTTCTTCCCAAGCTGGCCCATTGGCTCGGACTTTTGTAAAGAACCACTAACAGAATGAATTACTAGCCCGGAGCGCAAGCGACGGGTTTAGTCGAAACCCGTCGCTTGCGCTCCGGGCTAGTAGGCAAAAAGTTACGGACCACCACCATGAGCGTCGATCCCGCCGTCCTCGACTGGTTGAAGAGTAACCACGACCGTCTCGTCGGCGACCTCGCCGCGCTGGTCAAAGTGCCGAGCATCAGCACCGACGGCGACCATCAGCCGCAAGTGGAACAGACCGCCGCTCTGACTTGCGAACAAATGCGCGCGGCCGGCCTGCAAAACACAGCCGTGCTACGCACCGGCAATTCCAACCCCTACGCCTACGGTGAATGGCTGGGCGCGCCCGGCAAGCCCACGGTCTTTCTCTACGCCCACCACGACGTACAGCCGGTCAATGACGTGGGCGAAGTGAAATGGCTGTCGGACCCGTGGACGCTGACGCGCCGCGACGGCCGGCTCTACGCCCGTGGCGCCGCCGACGACAAAGGCGCCGTCACCGCGCAACTCGGGGCCGTGTCCGCCTATCTCAAGACCAAGGGGAAACTGCCCGTCAACGTGAAGATGCTTGTGGAAGGCGAGGAAGAAGTCGGCTCGTCCAACTTGCTGGCCTTTTTCGACGAACATAAGAAGCGCATCCAATCCGACGTGATCGTCGTCTGCGACACTGGCAACGTCGAAACCGGAATGCCCAGCCTCACCTACTCGCTGCGCGGCATCGTGGCGGCGACGGTCGAAGTACAAAGCGCCGGAACGCCCGTCCATAGCGGCGTGGCCGGCGGCGTCCTGGCGGACGCGGCGCTAGCGCTGGACGTGATCCTGGCCCGGCTGTACTGGAAGAACGGCCGGCTGCCCATTCCGCACTTTTACGACAAAGTACGTCCGTTAACGGCCGCCGAGAGGCAAGCGATACGAAAGCTGCCAGGAGACGAGGGTAAGTGGCGCGCGGACTGCGGCGTCTTGCCGGGCGTCCAATTGGCGCTCGAAAAAGGCGTCGATCCGAACGAGCAGACGTGGCGGCTGCCGGCGGTGACAATCATCGCGCAAGAGGCCAGCTCAATCCGGGGCGCGTCGAACCAGGTCTTGCCGAGGGCGTCGGCCATCGTCAGTTGCCGAATCGTACCGGACATGGACCCGGAGGAAGTGTTCGCCCAGCTCAAGGCCGTGCTGACGGATGATCCGCCGTGGGGCGTACAGGTGTCGGTAAAGGATGCGGGCAAAGTGAATTGGTGGATGACGGATCCGACCGGCCCGACGTTCGAGGCGGCGGTCAAGGCGATGCAAAGCGCCTATGGCAAGGCGCCGGCGTCGATCGGCTGCGGCGGCAGCATCGGCTTCGTCGGCCCGTTGGCGGACCTGTTCGGCGGCGCCCCGGCGCTGCTGTTCGGCATCGACGACCCACGCAGCAACCCGCACGCGCCGAACGAAAGCCTTGATGAAGGCGACTGGAAGAACCTTATTAAGTCGTTGGTCTATTTGTTCGACAACCTCGCGGAGGCGGCGACCGTTAAGGGAGGCTGACCACCGTCGTCCACGCGCGGACCTCCGAGAGCAGCCTTCTCGGCTATGGAACATCCCCGATCTCGAGCAAACTCTCTCCGCCTTCCAAACGCGCGACCGCGGCAGGCAAATCGCGGCGGAGGCACTCACGGAGTCGGGAGTTCGATGTATTGCCGCAAGTCACCCACAGCACCTTCGGCGGCGGGCCGAGTCGCTGCAACATCTCTACGAAGTCGCTGTCCTTGGTCATCACCACTACCCCCGCGGCGCGGGCGGCTTGGAAGATCGACGGGTCTTTCGCATCGCGCAGGCCCAGGACGCGGACGGGGTGGGCCTCAATCCCGAATGTCGCCGTGACCCACGCGGCGGCCGACGGCGGCAGTTGAGCGTCCAGCCAAATGATTGTCATGCGACTGGCTCAGGTTCGGCCACGCGCCGGCTGGCGAACCGGAGGCACGCCTGGATGTCCGCCGGTTCCAAATCCGGCAATTCCTCAATGGTCTGTTCTGGACTGAGTCCGTTCGCAAGCAGGTCTAGTACGTCGCTGACACGGATTCGCATGCCCCGAACACAAGGGCGGCCGCCACACTGTTCGGGGTCTACCGTGATCCGATCTGCCAGGGTAGTCACTATGGCCTCCTATCTTGCTCGGAACCGAGAGTCTGAACCGCCATGCCCGAGACTATTGTAGTGACTCACTTTGCCGAACGACTCCGCTCAGCTGCCGGGGCGTACCAGCGCGGCCGCGGGAACTTTGCCGTTCGCGCGCGAACCGAGTTCGGCGTTGCGCCACAAGTCTCGCCATGCGGCAAGACCGTTCACCTCGGTCGGCCGGCCGTCGAGAGTTAGCCATATACCGGAGCCGTGATAGCGATTTTCGCCTTCCCAGGTCGTCTTCCGCGTCCACGCCTGCCGATCCGCATAGCCGGCACAGGCAAGCAGTCCGTCGCGGAACAAGAAGTCGTTGCCGCGCGCCGTGACGTGCAAACTCGCCGGAAGCGCTGTCAACGCTATGGCTCGATTTGCCCGGAAGGTATCGTTGGTCAACTCTACCGCGACCGTCGTCGGTTGGCCGATTGCCGACGCCCATAAGGCGAGACCCGCGCTCGACGGCGCTCGTGCCTCTAGCAGTGTATTTACAATTCGTATCTGGCAAGACTGCTTTTCGCCGACCTCGACCGAGACGGCCGTGCCGTCGGTTTCGACGCGGCAGCCGGTGAGCGACAACTCGCCACCGTTGCGGTGGACGACGCCCGCCCCGTCCGGCGCCGAGAGACGGCAGTCGGTGAGGCGCAGGTCGGCCCGTTCGCAGCAGATCAGTCGGCCGCCGGCGCCTCGCCCTGATCGATCCGGCAGTGAACGTAGGTCAAGGCCTTGCAAGGTCAAGTCGCGATCCGTGGTGAGCAGCGTTTGCCACGGGTCGGACGCGGACCCCTGAATTTCCAGACAAGGCCGGCAATCGGGCGCCGCCCGCATCGTCAGCGAGCGCCCGTGCCAAGCCATTGGCGGCGTCGGATAGGGACCGGCGCCGCCAATGGTCACGACGGCGCCGTCGTCGGCCGCCGCGACCGCTTCGGCCAACGAGGCAAAGCCGCCCCTCCGGCCTTCCACAATAAAGGAAAAGAAAGTCGCAGATGGAGGCGCTGTCGTCGGTCGTGGCGCCGTCGGTAGGGCGCACCACGCCGCCCCACTGAGAAGCGCGCCGACAAGGAGAATCGCCAGAGCCAAGCCTGGGCGAATCCGCTTCGGCTGTTGGTTGTTGGCCGCTCGCTCCGCGAGCGGCGCCGAATTACGCAGCGGTACGGCCGCACTACAGGCTTCGATAGCTCTCGCCGCGTCGGCCGCCGTGGCATAGCGGTCGGCCGGGTCGCGGGCCATAAGACGCGCGACGACCGCAGCCACTTTAACAGGCAGGTCCGGCCGCAGGGTACGGATGGGAACGCATGAATCGAGCCGATGGCGCAGCAGCTTCCCCGCCCAGTCGCCGCCCGGAAACGGCGGTTGTCCCGTAAGCAGATGGTAAAAGGTGCATCCAAGGCTGTAGAGATCGCAGCGGCCGTCCGGCGGATCACCGCCGCCGCGCTCCGGCGCCAAATAGTCAGGCGTACCGTCCAGGTCGCTCTCGGCCAACCCGTCCGAGTCGTCAATCCGCCGGGCCAGGCCCATATCGAGCAGCTTGACCCGAATAGGGCGCCGACCGTCTATCAACTCCATTAAGGCGTCGGAATTCCACTTAGGGACGGGAGGATGGACCAGCAGCAAGTTCGATGGTTTCACGTCGCAATGCAGCAAGCCGCGATCATGGGCATACTGCAACGCCAGGGCGGCCTGGCAGACGGCTTCGCACGCCAGCGGCGTCGGCAGCGGCCCCGCCTGAGCGACGAGCTTGCCGAGATCGACGCCCTCGACGTACTCCATGACGAGGATGAGCTTGCCGCGAGCGCGAACGGCGTCGAAGGCGGCGACGATGTTCGGATGCGAAAGGCGGGCGGCGGCCTCCACCTCGCGCCGGCAGCGCGCGGCGGCCAGGCGCATCGCGTTCGGACACAATTCCACGGCACTGCGACGGGGCGCGTCGCCAAGAATCTTCAGAGCGACGACGCGCTTCATAAGAGGGTGTTCGGCTTTATAAACGCTGCCCATGCCGCCGGCGCCCAGCCATTCCAGCAAACGGTAGCGGCCCATGTGCAGCCGCCGCGCCCGGCCGGATAAGACTTGATCGACCTGCCAGGCCGTGAGAAGGCCGGCGGCCACTAGCTCCAGCGCGCGGCGCCGCGTACCTTCGACCGGATCGTCCGGTTCATCGGGGCGCGACTCGGACCATTCAATGGCGAGTTGACGGAGCTGTATAGATGAAATAAGACGGCCGGCGCGGAGGGCGGCGAGCAGTTCGTTGGCGTCGGCCGGCGGTGTGAGGCGACGAGCACGGGTTCTCATCCTGAGTCCCTTCTCGGTGCGGTTCCTTCCCCGCGCGGCCTTCGGACCGCGCGGCTCCGATGTATGGTTAAATTTACCAGCAAATGGCTTCGCGGGCAAGTTCGGCGTCCACCGTATTGCCTCCATCGATCAAAACGCTCAGAATGAGAGTAGGTAACTTGTTACCCATGTCCCCGGTCGATACACTCCCCGGAGTACCGGGGCGAGGAGTGGCATAGGAGGATCTGCTTTGCGTCTGGTCGTGCAGAAATTCGGCGGCACCAGCCTCAAGAACGCGGAACGCATCATGGCGGCCGCGCGCAAGGCCATCCGCGCCAAACAGGAAGGCTGTCAGGTCATCGTGGTCGTCAGCGCCCGCGGCGACACCACCGACGAGCTAATCGAGTTAGCCCGCGAGCTGAGTGACGCGCCGCCTGCCCGCGAAATGGACATGCTTTTGTCAACGGGCGAACAGATTTCCATCGCCCTCATGGCGATGGCCATCCAGGCGCTCGGCGAGCGCGCCATCAGTTTCACTGGCGCCCAGGTCGGCATCGTCACCGACAGTACGCACACCAAGGCCCGCATCAAAAGCATTTCCACCGCCCGGATGCGCCAGGCGTTGGCCGACGGTCAGATCGTCATCGTGGCCGGATTTCAGGGCATTGACGAACACTCCAACATCACCACCCTCGGCCGCGGCGGCTCCGATACCACCGCGGTCGCCCTCGCCGCGCGGCTGGGTGCCGACCGGTGCGAGATCTATACCGATGTCGAAGGCATCTTCACCGCCGACCCCCGGGTAGTCCCCGATGCGCGGCTGCTGCCGGTCATCGGCTACGAGGAGATGCTCGAGCTGGCCCACCAGGGCGCCCAGGTGATGCAGACTCGAGCCGTGGAGCTGGGCTGGGTCAACGATGTCGTCATCTGTGTCCGCTCCTTCGAACCCGACCACCCCGGCACCCTCATCAAGGAGGTTGACTCGATGGAGCTGCGCGACAAGGTCCGCGGCCTGGCCCTCGACCGCAAGNNGGGGGGGGGGGGGGGGGGGGCAAGTCGATTGCGAAATCTATACCGACGTGGACGGCGTTTACACCACCGACCCGCGCATCGTTCCCGAGGCGCGCAAGATGGAGGCCATTAGCTACGACGAAATGTTGGAGTTGGCCAGCGTCGGCGCCGGCGTCATGCACTCGCGCAGCATCGAATTCGCCAAGAAGTTCGGCGTGCCCGTACAGGTGCGTTCGTCGTTCAGCGACGTGGGCGGCACTTGGATCGTGCCAGAAGCCGCTTGGATGCGCGGCGTGGTGGTGTGCGGCGCCGCGATGGTGCGCGACGAGGCCCGCGTATCCCTCGACGGCGTACCGGATCGGCCGGGCGTCAGTCATCGCATCTTTGAAGCGATGGCCGGCCGTAACATCGTCGTGGACATGATCGCGCAGAGCGTCGGCAGCAACGGCCGGGCCTCCGTCGGTTTCACCGTGCCGGCCCCGGAACTGTCCGGCGCGTTGACGGTGCTACGCCCATTGGCCGCCGAGTGGGGCGCCACGCTCGACTACGACGAACAAGTGAGCAAAGTGTCGATCGTCGGCGCCG
>DHJA01000112.1:36297-37111 GCA_002404095.1 Planctomycetaceae bacterium UBA4732
GTCGATCGTCGGCGCCGGGATGCGGACGCATACGGGCGTCGCCGAGCGCATGTTCGCGGCCTTGGCTGGCGCGAACGTCAATTTGAAGATGATTACGACCGCTGATATAAAAATATCCGTATTGGTGGATAAAGCTGACGGCGTGCGCGCCCTGCGCGCGGTGCATCAGGCTTTCGACCTGCGCGAGCCGAGGCCGGGCGCGGGGTTGCCGGCGGGTTCGGGCGAGTCGCCGTATCAGCTCCGGCCGCCTGGCGCGGAGCGGCCTGAGTCAGGCCGCGACTTGGCTGCGCTGACGCAGCAATTGAGCAGCATGGAAGACGTACTGGTGAGCGACGTGCTGCTGACGACCGACCAGGGCCGTATCACGGTCTTCCAGCTACCGGATCGTCCGGGCGAGTGTTCCGAGATCTTCCAGGCGGTGGCGGCTGGCGGCATCGTGGTGGACATGATCGTGCAGAACCTGAGCGGAGGCAAGGGCCAGCTATCGTTCAGCGTGGCCCAGCCGGACGTGGAGAAGGCGCTGGCGTTGACGCGGGTTGTGACGGCGAAGAGCGACCCCGGCGTGACGGTGGCGGCCGACTCGAACATCGCCAAGCTATTGATCCTCGGCGTCGGAATGCGGACGCACACCGGCACCGCCCGGCGGATGTTCGGCGCCCTGGCGCAGCGCGGGATCAACATTAGCATGATTAATACGAGCGAGGTGCGCGTGAGCGTGGTGGTGGACGGCCAGCGCGGCCTAGAAGCGCTGGCGTGTCTGAAAGAGGCGTTTCATGTGACGTAATGGTGGTGAGATTCCGTTTAGCCGCGACCC
>DHJA01000112.1:37220-66927 GCA_002404095.1 Planctomycetaceae bacterium UBA4732
GGTCGCGGCTAAACGGCCGGCGCGCGTTCCACCAACACGACGGAAGTATCATCAACGCGCCCGGCGCCGAGCGTGAAGGCGTTCGACCTCTCAAACAAATGTTCCAACGTCTGGTCGGTCGTCTTGCCGCGGCAGGCGAGCAACGCCGCGGTGATGCCGTTCACGCCAAAGGCTTCGTGTCCCTTCTCCTTTTTCAACGGGAAGGAATCGGCCAGACCGTCGCTGTAGAGCAGGACGCGGCTGCCTTCCGGCAAGACAAATGAAGCGGCGTCGTAGGGGATGCCGGCTGCGATGCCCAAGGGCATACCGCCTTCGGAGCCGTCGCCGATCGCCTTCACCTCGCCGCTTGCCATCAGGTGCAACAACGGCAGCGGATGGCCGGCCGTCGTCCAGTGCATGGTGTGCGTCTCGGTGTCGATGGCCGCGTAGAAGAGGGTGATGAAGCCGCCGCCGCTCTGGACAATGGAGTTTTCGCACAGCCGGTCGTTGATCGCCGTGACGAAGGCGGCCGTGTCGCGGTAGGCGTCGCCGCCGAGCATTCGGATCAGCGTGTGCATGGCCATGATCGACATGCACGCTTTGAGGCCGTGGCCGGAGGCGTCGCCGATCAGCACCACCAGCGTATGCGGGTCGGGGCGGAAGACGTTGTAGTAATCGCCGCCGGCCATCACGACCGGGTTGTCGCCGACGACGTTGACCTCGGCCGGCTCGTAACGGGCCGAGACGCTATAGCCCGGCGGCATACTGATGCCCTGCGGGATAATCGACTCCTGAAGGCGGCGCACACCGTCCATCTCTTCGCGCAGCCGGGAGGCCAATTCCTTGGCCCGGTCGGCGTGTACCGCCGCCACGGCCGACTCCATGCTAGACAGCGCCAGAAACATGAAGTCGCCGCGCTCGTCGCGGATCAGATAAAAGCGCAGTCCGTGGGTTAAGTATTTGACCAGGCCCATCATCTCCGTGGTACGACAGCCAAGCACAACGGGCAGCGGCGTCGGTTCGTCCTGGAGTTCGGCGAAGATGGCGTAGCCTTCTTCGGCGGTCTTAGGGAAGGTCATCGCCAGGAATATCACGTCCCAGCTGCCTTCGCGTACTTGGGCTTTCAGCTCGTCGGCGTCCAGAAAGGCTTTGGTTTCGTGGTCGCCGGCCGACAGATACAGTTCCAGGAGCGCGGCCTCTTCCGCGTTGTCCCATCCCACCAGGATTTTCATGAAGACGCCTCGAAAGCCGGGTATTGCCTCATTAAGTGAGGCGGCCCGGACGGGTATGGTTGAAAAAGGCGGACGGCTGGCGGATCGTCCGGACCAAACGGTAGATTCGCACCATAATAGGGCCGCGCGTGGGTTCAGGCAAGGCGTTCGGCGCTGTTTTTGACAGCGGGCCTGGCGAGCCGGGTCGCGTAAGCGCCCGGAGACTCTTGGCGAGCCGGGTCGCGTAAGCGCCCGGAGTTCGGTACAGTCGTGGAAAGCATCTCCGGGCGCTTACGCGACCCGGCTCGCCCGCGTGTTCGTGCTTCCAAGGAGAAGTTTATGACTAGCGTAGCCCGTGGGCCGATTGTTGCCGGTTTTCTGACGCTGATGCTCTTTATGGCCGTTCAGGCGGCCGAAGTCGAAAAGGTTCCGCCTCGATTCAAGACGGGGCCGTCTTACTCGGCGTCGGCGCGAGTGGCCCACCATGAGATCAAATGCCATTCGCGGAGCGAATGGCCAACGGCGGAGCAATCATGGAATGTCGCGCGTTAGGAAATACTGGACTCACCTTGCCGGTGTTGAGTTTCGGGGCGTCGTCGCTGGGACAAGAGTTCCGCCCTGTTGACGTCAACGAGGCGCTGCGCGCCGTCCACGTCGCGCTGGACCTCGGCATGAACTTCATCGACACTTCTCCCTTTTACGGACGCGGAATGTCCGAAGTGTTGTTGGGAGTCGCCCTGCGCGGCGTACCACGCGACCGTTACTTGCTTGGGAGCAAGCTCGGCCGTTATGACGCCAACCACTTCGATTTCTCGGCCAAGCGCGTTGTGGAAAGCGTAGATGTCAGCTTACACCGCATGGGGGTGCAGCACCTCGACATTATGCTGTGTCACGACATCGAGTTCGTGGACATGAATCAGATCGTGGAGGAGACGTTGCCCGCGTTGCGCAAAGTACAACAGCAGGGTAAAGTCCGATTCGTCGGCGTGTCCGGCTATCCAATGAAGATCTTCAAGTACATTTTGGACCGCGCGCCTCTGGACGTGATGCTTTCGTACAACCATTACACTTTGCAGAACACGATGTTGGCGGATTTGGTTCCGTATCTGAAGGCGAAGAGCGTGGGCGTCATGAACGCGGCGCCGTTCTCCGCGCGGCTATTGACCAACGCGACGCTGCCGCCGTGGCACAAGGCGACGCCGGAAGTGCGGGCAGTCTGCCGCAAGGCCGCGGAACACTGCCAGTCGAAGGGAGTGGACATCGCCCAGCTGGCGCTGCAATTCTCGATCCGCAACTCGGACATGACCACCTGCGTCACCGGCTCGGCCGACGCCGGCCGCGTGCATCAGTGGGCGGAGTGGGCGGCGAAGCCGCTCGACGGGCAGCTCCTAGACGAGGTGCTGCAGATCCTTAAGCCGATCCACAATTGGTTCTACATCGAGGGCCGGCCTGAGAACAACGATGCGCCGGCCGGCGGGGTGTGAAGCACAGAACAAAAAGGACCGCTTTTCCCTTGCGTTGGTCGCTTCTCACCTTTACCGTGTAGATGCTCCACTTCTTTCATTCATGGGAGGAATCACTATGCGATGGGTCGCTGTATGGGCCGTAATGATGCTGGCTGGCTTGCCGGCGCTTTGGGCCAGGGACGACGTGAAAGCTGAACCCAAGGAACCAGAGAAGTCCAAGGTTGCTGAGGACGTGAATGGTCTCATCACGGCGCATCAAAAAGCCGTGAGTGACTACGACCAAAACATCCAAGAGAAGTTGAAGAACGCCAAGACCGACGTAGAGCGGTCCAAGATCTACCAAAGCCGAGCGTATCCGAAGCCCGATGAAACGATGGACAAGCTCTGGGATCTGTTGGAGAAGAATCCGAACGAGAAAGAAGCGTCCCGCACGGCTTTGCAATGGCTTCTAAACAATTACGGCTATGACGACAAGGGCCAAAAAGGCCGGGTCAGAGTCTTGGACATGCTAATCAAACACCACGCGGACGATCCCAAAATCGGCCTCATGCTGAACCGTCTTAGCTACCTCTACTCAGACAAGGCCGAAGAATTGTTCCGCGCCGTCATGGCAAAGAATCCCGCGAAAGACGCCAAGGGCAGCGCCTGCCTTAACCTGGGTAAGTACCTAAAGGCTGTTTCCGAAGGGGTCCAGCAGATCAAGGCAAATCCCGAAGACGGCAAACGGCTGGAATCCATGCTTGGCAAGGAAGCCGTCATGAAGCTTAAGGAGGCTGACGCAGATAAGCTGGCCAAGGAAGCGGAGGCCGTCTTTGAAGAAGCCGCTGCCAAATACGGCGACGCGGTTTTGTACAAGAACCCGAATACCATGAAGGATGCCACCGTCGCCGATCAAGTTGTTGGGGAACTGTTTGAAATCCGCAACTTAGCCATTGGCAAGGCCGCTCCGGATATCGTAGCCGACGATCTGGACGGCAAACCCTTCAAGCTGAGCGAATATCGGGGCAAGGTGGTGGTTATCGACTTCTGGGGCAATTGGTGAGGCCCCTGCGTCGCTATGTACGCGCACGAGCGGTCGCTCGTGAAAAGACTCGAAGACAAACCTTTCGCTCTTCTCGGCATCAACAGCGATAGCGATAAGGATGCGCTAAAAAAGGTTATGGAAAAGGAACACATTACGTGGCGCTCGTTTTGGAACGGCCCCGAAGGCACAGGCGGCCCGATCTCCACGAAATGGAACGTCCACGGTTGGCCGACGACATACGTGGTCGATGCCAAGGGAATGATCCGGTTCAAGGACGTTCGCGGCGAAGCCATGGACAAGGCCGTCGATCAGCTCCTCAAGGAGATGGGGATAGGCGGCAAGAAAGATGAAGCCAAGGAACCTGAGAAGTCCAAGGTCGCTGAGGACGTGAATGCGCTCATCACGGCGAATCAAAAAGCCATGAGGGACTTCATCAAAAACAACGAAGAAAAGTTGAAGAATGCCAAGACCGACGAAGAGCGGCTCAAGATCAATGGAGCCTATCCGAAGCCCGATGAAACGAGAGCCAAGCTCTGGGATCTGTTGGAGAAGAATCCGAACGACAAAGAAGCGAGCTTCACGGCTTTGCAATGGCTTCTATCCACTTACTTCGGCAGTAACGACGAGAGCCAAAAAGGACGGGCCAGGGTCCTGGACCTGCTAATCAAAGATCACGCGGACGATCCCAAAATCAGCCCCATTCTGAGCAATCTTAGCTTTTATGTGTACTACTCGCTCAAAGCGGAACAATTGCTCCGCGCCGTCCTGGCAAAGAACCCGGCGAAAGACGCCAAGGGAATTGCCTGCCTCAGCCTGGGCAAGTTCCTAAAGAAAGATGCTGAGGGGGTCAGAAAGCTCAAGGAGAGTCCCGGAGAAGGCAAACGCATGGAACAGTTTCTTGGCAAGGAAGACGCCATGAAACTTAAGGACGCCGATGCTGATAAACTTGCCAAGGAAGCGGAGACCGTCCTGGAAGAGGCCGCTGCCAAATACGGCGACGTGCGTTTGTACCTGCCTACGAGTAGCACGATCGCCGATCAAGCCGCTAGCGAATTGTTTGAACTCCGCAACCTAGCCATCGGCAAGACCGCTCCGGATATCGTAGGCGATGATCTAGACGGCAAACCCCTCAAGCTGAGCGACTATCGCGGCAAGGTGGTCGTAATCGACTTCTGGGGCAATTGGTCACTCCCTTCCCGCTATATGTACGCAGACGAGCGGTCGCTCGTGAAACGGCTCGAAGACAAGCCCTTCGCTCTTGTCGGCGTCAACAGCGATACCGACAAGGACGAGCTAAAAAAGACCATGGAAAAGGAACACATTACGTGGCGCTCATTTTGGAACGGCCCCGAAGGCACGAAAGGCCCGATCTCCACGAAATGGAACGTCAACGGTTGGCCGACGACATACGTACTCGATGCCAAGGGAACGATCCAGTTCAAGGGCGTTCGCGGGGAAGCCATGGACCGGGCCGTTGACCGACTCCTTAAGGAGATGGAGAAAGACGGTAAGTAAAGCGCAGTGCGGAGGCCGCTGTTCCGGCAGAGAAACCTACTCAAACACCTCCGCCCGCGACAGCGGCAGCCCCATAGCATCCTTCGGCGACAACATCGGCGCCTCGCCATCGGCCAACGGCCAGCGGACGCCGACTTCCGGGTCGTTCCAGATTAGCGTCCGTTCACACTCCGGATTGTAGAAATCCGTCACCTTGTAACAAACCTCGGCCCATTCACTGAGAACATAGAATCCATGCGCGAATCCAGGCGGCACCCACACTTGCCGCCGGTCCTTGGCGGTCAGCGTCAGGCCGACCCATTGGCCGAACGTCGGCGACGACCGCCGCAGATCCACGGCCACGTCGAACACTTCGCCAAATAGTACGCTCACCAGCTTGCCCTGCGGACAGCGTATCTGATAGTGCAGGCCGCGCAATACGCCGCGCCGCGAGCCGGAATGGTTGTCCTGAACCATCGGCGCCGTGACGCCGACCGGGGCGTATTTGCGCGTCTGGAACGTCTCCAGGAAAAAGCCGCGGTCGTCCGTTAGCACTCTTGGCTCAATAATCACCACATCAGGAATCGCCGTCGGCGTGAATTGCATGAGACCGTCTCCGTTTGCCCCATAAGTCCCATAAGTCCCATAGGACTTATACGACTTATGGGACTTATGGGGCGAACGGACACTCTACCAGGCCGAGGCGTTTCTTGACCGCCGGCCCCTGCGGGTTTACACTCCAAGACATATTCATCGTCGCCGAACATTCGAGATCGGCCGCCGTCGCGGGCGCCGCGGAGCCAACCATGTCAAAACGCTCGCTCGCAGTCGTTTTCGCCGTCTTGGCCAGTTCGGCGGCCGTGACGGCGGTGTTTTTATTCGGCTTTAGAGGATGGTTTAACTCCGCGCAGCCGCCGTCGGTCTCGACGCCGATACAACGTCAAACGCCGTCAGACGACGAGCCGGCGCCCGGCGATCACTATTACACCCCAGCGCCCGTGAGCCTGGCGCCGGCTTCGGCTTTCCTGTTCACGGGTAAGTCGCCGCGCCAATTCGGCGCGGTCAAGGGCGCCCTACAAAGACGGCGCGCCGCGGTGTTGCGCGGGCGCGTGTTCACGTCGGATGGGACGCCGTTGGCCGGCGTCGAAGTCGGCGTACCCGCACAGCCCGAAGTCGGCCGTACGCGCACCGAAGCCGATGGCGTTTACGACCTCGCCGTCAACGGCGGTGGCCCCGTCGTCTTCGCCTACAAGAAAGAGGGCTTTTTACCTGTTCAGCGCCAAATCATGACTCCCTGGCAGGAATACGTGTGGCTGCCCGAAGTCGTTTTGATCCCGCCCGGCGCGCCAGCCGGCGTACTCGACCTACCGCCCGACGAGGCGGCCGCGCCGCCGCGCGGCCCGCGCATGGAAGACGCCGATGGCGTTCGCCAGGCGGTCTTTCTGGCACCGCCCGGCCTGGGTGCGACGCTGGTTTTCTCCGATGGCGACAAGCCCATGAATCGGTTGACGCTGTCAGTCGCGGAATACAGCGTCGGCGCACGGGGCGCGACCGCCCTACCGGCGCTGCCGCCGCCCGGCGCTGGTTACGCCTACGCGGTCGAGGTCGCCGCCGACGAGATCCAGGAACCCGGCGCGCAGGAGATACGATTTAATAAACCACTGATCCAGTATGTCGATAATTTCCTCAAGTTCCCAGTCGGGGCCGGACTGCCGAGCGCGCGCTACGACGCCGAACGATCCGTGTGGCTTCCCGGACCGGCCGGGCGCGTGGTCAAGGTAGTCGGCGTGAAGGACGGCCTGGCCGAGCTGGACCTGGAAGGCAAGGGAGAATCGGCCGACGCGGCCGCGCTTACAGCCCTCGGCGTCGGCGAGTCGGAACGTCGGCGCCTGGCCGCGCTCTATGCGAAGGATGTTACTCTTTGGCGGCTGCCTTTGACCGGACTCGGCGCCTGGGCTGTCTTTCCGGCCCTACGACCACCGACCGGCGCCGTCGCGCCGACGTGGCCGGTTGCCTCCGTTCCGGGCCACGACCCCGCCATGCCGCATCCAAAGCCGGCAGCGCAAGCGTTTCCTGTGGCCGGTACGCATTTCCAACTGTGCTCCCAGAGCGACCGGACGCTTGGCTGCGAAACGCCTTACGTTGTGGAAGTCGCTTTGAGCGGTCAGGAAGTTCCGAAAGGCTTGAAGAGCATCGACCTGGAAATCCTCGTCGCGGGCCAGCGCCATGTTAAGACTTTCCCGCCTCAACCTCTCCAAAAAAGCGTATTCGTCTGGGACGGCCTCGACGGCTACCTCCGGCCCGTTCAAGGGCGACGGCCCGCCGTTGTACGCGTCGGTTATGTTTACGCCGCCGCGGCGCCAGCTCGTCAAGAATGCGTTTTATGGCGTGAACAACGCATGATGCTCGGAGATTGGGACGCGCGTTGTCAAGGACTCGGCGGCTGGACCTTGAACATTCACCATTCCTATGACCCAATCGGCCGCAGCGTGCATTTCGGCGGCGGGACGCGACGCGAGGGGCTGAACTTGCCCCCCGTCGTTACGACTGTCGCCGGCGGTACGGGTTCGCTGATCTACAACTACGACGATCAACCTGCGATAGCGGCGAACCTATCGCAGCCTCGTGGGCTTGCGGTCGGGCCGGACGGCGCACTGTTCATCGCCGACGGGGACCAGAACCGTGTTCGCCGCGTGGGGCCGGACGGACTGATTTCGACCGTGGCGGGCACTGGGCACAGGGGCTACGACGGCGACAATCGCCAGGCCGTCGATGCGCAGCTGAACGCGCCGACCGGGCTGGCGTTCGGGCCGGATGGCAGCCTCTATATTGCCGACGACGGCAACGACCGGGTGCGTCGTGTTCGACCCGACGGCGCCGTGATGGCATTTGCCGGGCAGGGCGGCAAGCTCGACTACAGCGGCGACGGTGAAAAGGCGGCATCGGCCCAACTGAGCCTGCTTCGCGGCCTTGCCGTCGGGCCGGGCGGCGACGTATTCATCGCTCAGAACGGATTTAATCAGTGTGTGCGTCGCGTCGGACCCGACGGCATTTTAACCAAATTCATGGGCGGAATTTCCGGCAAGACCGCGCTGCGCACCGCATGCGCCGTCGCGGCGGCGCCGGACGGCGCCGTTTACGTAGCCGATGGCGACGGCTGCCGCGTCTGGTGCGTGGGAGTGGACAGCGCGGCGATGGTCGTGGCGGGGACGGGCAAACCCGGGTTCAGCGGCGACGAAGGGCCGGCGGTCCAGGCGGAGTTGAACGCGCCGTCGGGTCTGGCGCTGGGGCCGAACGGCGGCCTGTACATCGCCGACGCCGGCAATCAACGCATCCGCCGGGTAGGTTTCGACGGCATTATCACCACTGTAGCCGGCAAGGGCCAGACGGCCGGCCGCGAGACGGGCGACGGCGGTTCCGCGTCTCAGGGTAGCTTTCGGCTCTCCGAACGCCCCGAACTTGGCATGGGTCGGCTGTGCGGTCTCGCGGTCGGCCCGGAGGGCGAGGTGTACGTCGCGGACGTGGGACACAGCAGCGTCCGCCGCGTGGCGCCGCCTTTCAGCGGCATTTCCGACAGTGAAATTCTTATACCCTCGGAGGATGGGGCCGAACTATATGTCTTCGACGGCGTAGGACGCCATCTGCAAACGCTCGACGGCGCAACGGGGGCGGTCCTCTATCGCTTCGTGTACGACGCGGCTGGTCGGCTAACGGAAGTCCACGAGGCGACCGACGCCGTGACGCGAATCGAGCGCGACAAGGCGGGTCGGCCGCATACGTTGATCGGGCCGGACGGCAAGCGCACGACGCTGGAGACGGGGAAGGACGGACGCCTGAGCCGAGTCGCCTTCCCGGCCGGCGAGGCGGTGGAGATGGAGTACGACGCGGGCGGACTGCTAACTTCGTTCAAAGACGCGCAGGGCCATGTTGCGCAATTCCGATATGATGATGCGGGGAATCTGTTGAAGGAGTGAGCGAGCGGACCTTGAGCGGTGCGGCGGTCAAGGTACAATAGATTCATTCGTAACGCTCCGGCCGCGTAGATCGCTTATGAGGTGGAGTCATGCCTTCTCCCTTTCCCGGAATGGACCCGTACCTGGAAGAACCTGGGCTTTGGCCCGACGTGCATCATGAACTCATTTCCGAAATCCGAGCTCTCCTAACCAGCCAACTCCGGCCGAAATACTATGTGCGCATTGAGGAGCGCGTCTACATCTCCGATGAGACCGACCCGGGTCGAAAAGTCATCATTCCCGATGTGCGCATCGCGGATCGGCCCGAATGGGGGGGAGGCCGTTTTCCATTGGTGGAGGGCGGTGCGCTAGCCGTCGCTGAGTCAATCGAAGTCACCTCCCTGTTCGATGACGAAATCCACGAGGCCCGATTGGAAGTTATCGACCGGGAACAGCGGCAGGTCGTGACGGTGATCGAAATAATCAGCCCCACCAACAAGGTGGCTGGGTCGCGCGGTCAGGCCAGCTACCTCCAAAAACGCCAAGAAGTGATGGACTCACCGAGCCACATGGTCGAAATCGATCTCCTGCGGGCCGGCGACCCGCTGAACTTCCGCGAACTGCTGCCGGCACACGATTATCTTGTCCATGTCTCAATCCGTCAGGGTCGTCCGCGAGCGCGGGCTTGGCCAATCCTTCTGCAACAACGACTGCCTGTCGTGGCAATTCCCTTGCGCCCCGAAGACAAGGATGCGCCCCTGGACATGCAACAGGTTCTCTCCGCCGTCTACGATCGCGCGGGGTACGAAATGAGCATTAACTACCAGAACGAGCCAAATCCACCGCTTCACGGCGAGAACGCGGAGTGGGCGGCGAACCTTTTGCGGGAAAAGGGATTGCGCTCGTAAACTATACATTCTTGACCGGATCAACCTTGGAGAAGCTACCAATGGCCCCCGAAGAACTAGCGGCAGCCTTGCATCGCCGTCCATTCATCCCTTTCCGTCTGACTCTGACCGAAGGAAGCACCTACGAAGTGCGCCATCCCGAAGTCTACGTGGCCGGCCGCCGCTCCGCTTTCATCGGGCTTGCGCCAAGCGGCCCGGACCTGTTGTTTGAGCGATCCGTGATGGTCGATTTGATCCACATCGTCAAGTTGGAACCGCTGGAGACCGCACCTTCCTCAAACGCCAACGGGGCCAACTGAGGACGTTTCCATTAGCATTTCCTTAGACTGGTTGCTATGTGGCGAATCCTTTATTAAACCATTCCCCAACGGCGCCGTAGGAACCACTCCCCGGCCAGCAATCCTGTGAACAGCAAGTAAAATAACACAAAGAACGGCGACCACGACGCCGAGTTCCAATCCGGATCTGCGTCCACTTTCGGCTTCGTCTTCGCGGCCGGCGAGGGCGGCAGCTGCTCCAGGAACGCCGTCAGCTTTGCGCCGCGCCGGAATTCGCCACGTCCTTCGTCAGCCAGTTTCCGCAGGAAGCCCTCATCTGCCGCCCACTCCGCCATCTCGACGTCTTCCTCGAACGCCAGAAACCGCGCCGACGCTTCACCGCTTACGTCCTGGCCGTCCACGTCTTTGCCGCTGCCGTGAATATGAATCGTATATTGCCCCGCCGTTTCCGGTCGGAAGGCGCCGCGATCCTCAGTGCCGTCGCGCGTCGGCGTCACCTTCTTACGCTCGCCGCCGGGCGCCTCCACTTCCACTTCGTAATCGCCGCCCTTCACTTCGTCGCCGTTCTTGCCGCGCAGGCCGAGACTGAAGCCCAGGTCGTTGCCCACCGCGATCGCGCGCACGTCTGGGACGACGCGCGCCTGGCTCTGGTCCTCGTCCTGCCGGGCCAGCCACAGGACCATTTGCCGCCAGAATCGGCCGTGTTTGCGCTTGCCGTCCGGGTTGCGAATCCAACGGTTCGTCGTATCGCCGGCGAAGGCCAGCACCCGGCCGTTGCCATAGTCTCGCGCCACCAACAGCGGATACGGTCGCATCGTTTGCGGATCGAGTAAGTCTTTTGATTCGGCCAACACCACTTCATTGCCTTTCTGAGCCGGCAGGGCCAGCCGATTGACGCCTTCCAGACCGGGCAACGCTTCCCAGGCGGCCCGTTCCGCTTTTTCGTCGCCGTCGGCGATGCGCAGGATACGGCTGTAGAGCCTCAACCCTTCGTCCGTCGGAACCATCTTGACGCCGCCCCGGTTGCCTTCCACTTGGCCGCGGACGCTCAGGTCCACCGGCAGAATGGCGCCGACCGATGTGCCCTTCCAATCGCCGTCGCCGAAGCTGGAATAACCGCCGATCATCAGGAAACCGGCGCCGCGGTACACCTGTTTGGTAATCTGATCTAGCACGTCCGGCTGGATCGCCGTCATTTGCGCGGCCGTCACGTCGCCGATTATAATGACGTCATATTTCTGTTTCTCGAAATCGAAGAGACGGCCGGCGTTCGGATCGTTGGGAGCGGCGCCGCGCAACCAGAGCGGCTTAACCTGAATGCGCGGGTCGCGCGCCAAAGCGTCGTAGATCATCTGTGGTTCCCAGGCGCGTTCCTTGTCGATCAGCAGCACGTTGAGGCCGCCCTTGACCACGGTGACGAACGTGCCGAGTTGGTTGTTGTCCTTGTTCAATTCCCCCGGCAATGGCTCTACGTTCACCATCACTTTGACCTCGCCGGCCTTATCTGGGGCAGCGCATTCGAGCGTGACTTGATTGCCTTCGGTCAGCTTGAGAATCGCGTCCTGCGCCTTCACCTCCTTTTCATCTAGGAAAAGGTGGATACGCACTGCGCTGTTCTCGAATCCGTGGGCATTGATCGTCGCGCGCACGGTCAACTTGCCTTTGATCGGCACCACCGGCGGCGTGGCCGTGACGCCGGTCACGGCCACATCGCGCTGGCCGTTGGGGGTATTCGGATTGCCAAAAGCGAAAGTGTGAATCGGCGCCCGCCGGCGCCAGCGCCGCGCCTCGGCGAACGGGTCGGTGCGCTGGCCGCCGTTGTTACGGCCATCGCTCAGCACCAATACGCCGCGCACGCGCCGACCGCCGTACTGCTCGTACAGCCCCTTGAGCATTCCGCCGATGTCGGTGCGCTTGCCGTCCGGCGCGCCCGGATTGTCCAGTGAAAACGGTTCCACTTTGTCCGCGAAGCGAACCAACTCGATCTGGACGTTTTGCTCTCTGCGAAGGCGCTCAATAGCCGGGCCGGCGTCGTGCAACGCCTGGAGCATGGCGTCCCAGCGCGGGCGGCTCGATTCGTCCTGGATGGTCATGCTCTTGGAAGCGTCGAGCGCGATGAGCAGTACGTCGCCGCCGGCCGCACCTTCCCTGGGGATGGCAAGGTACGGTCGCAAAATAGCGACGGCCGCGAGCAAGAAAGCGGCCGCGCGCAGGCTGAGAATGACGGCGGTGCGCCGCGGCGACGAGTTGGCGGCGCCGAGGTAAGTGGCGGCGGTGAGGCCGGCCAGCAACATCGGCAAGACGAATAGCAGCGACAGGCCGACGCCGGCCAAACGGGCTAGCCATACGCCCGCGCCGGAGGTTGTAATCTCCAGCGGAGTTTCCCAGGCGTGGCCGAAGCCGATCCACGCCAGCAAGCCTGCCAATACCAGGCCGGCGCCTAGGAAGAGCCGGCGCCGATGCGATGAAACGGGATAGCGGACTAACAGGATCGGAAAAGCAAGCGCCAGCAGTCCAGCCGCGATCACGGCGGCCGTCACGGAAGCGGGCGCCGTGGACAGGCCGGTACAGAGCAATCGCCAGGGCCAGATGGGGTCGATTTGCGGCGTCATCGGGAAGTCCGCTCATAGAAGCGATTGGCCAGCAGTCCCTCGAACGTCAGGAACAACAGCGTCAACATCATTAACAGCGGCAGCAGGCTCACCGGCGCGGCCGGCAACTGGCTTGCGGCCGCATCCTGACCGTGTTCGCGCAGAGCGTCGTTTAGAGTGGCGCCGGGCTGAGGCGTCAGCACGGAACCCGCGCCCAGCGCCGCTTCAATATCCTTTGCCGGCAGCCGATCCAGCCGCGATTCCTCCGGCGCCACGTTCAGACTAAAGGCGGCGACACGATTACGGCTGGGATTAAAGAGCGCGTATTGACCGGGCGCCGACGCCGCGCGCACGTCCACGGTGTTGTCTCCTTCGGCGACCGTAATACTCCGTTCGGATTCCGTTAGGTCTGGGTCGGGCGCGTCGAGATGATAGACGCCGCGCGGCGCGGCCGCGGGCAGGTTCAACATCACGGGGTCGCTGCAGCGGAAATTGAGTTGCTCCATCGGCGCCTCGCCCGCCACGTATTTGCACGCCTCATTGACGAGGACCAGGCCGAAAGACTGCAAGGTCCAGAAATTGGTCCACTGCCGATTGGGGCCGATCTCTCGGGCGTCCAGCACGGTGGTGAACTGTATCACCCGTCCCTCGCCAAGCGTCCGCTCCACCAATGCGGGCGACTTCGACTCGTCGGCGTAGGCGGCGATGGCTCTGCCATTCTCGATCGGTTCGACTTTCCAATAGCGGTTGACAGATGGCCGTAGTTCTTCCGCGGCGAAGTCCACGCCTTGACGCAGCCACTGATGAAACGGCCTGGTAAGCGGATGATTGGCGTTGAAGTCGCTCCAATATACATGCCCATCGGGCGGCGCATCGGCAATCCCTTTAAGCCGGGCCGGCAGCAGCTTCGCCGTCTCGGCGTCTTTGTTCCAGGCCGCGAGCTGATCGCGGGATAGCTCCTCCCCGGGCGGCACGATCACCAAACCGCCGCCGTCGAGGACGTATTTGGCGAGCGCCTGCCAGAATGGTTCGGGCAACCGTTTGGCTGTCTGAAACAGGCAGACGACGCGATAGGGCCGTAGCTCTTTGAGGCCGAAGTTCGCCGCGTCGCTTGCCGTTCGCAAATCGCAATGAACTCCGTTGGTCGGGTTGGTAATCGCATAGGCGTCCAGCGCGGCCTTCCAGATGTGGGCGGCCTTCGGATCGTCCGCCAACGTCAGTATCTGCCGCCCCTGTCGCTTCGGATCGTCGCGCACCTGAAATGTAGCAAAGCGGATGTTGTCATGCGCCAGGTCGTCCTTGAACGCCCGGTCGTCGAGCGTATTGAACTTGACGGTGATCTGGTGCGACTCGGTTATGACCTCATCGCCGGCCCCCGCCGGCCGCACGGGCGTGGGCGCCTTCAGGACGAACACTTCCCTATCCTTTCCGGCCGTCATTTTTATACGCCGAGAGGCGGGCTTGGCGTCATTGTCGATCTGACATAGGAGATTAACGTCGAAGTCCGCCCCGACCGCGCGAATGTCAATCGTGACGGTGACGGCTCCTCCGGGCGCGACAACCAGCGGGCTTGCCTCGATTTTTTCGACGCCCAAATCGCGCGGCTGGTCAACGCCTAAGTCGATGTATGCGGCTTGAACGCCGTCCGGCAATTTAATCCGTTTGGCCTCCGCTACATCCCAACTGGCGGCGGTGCGATCGGAGAAGACGTAGAGCATCCGCGACGACGGTTCACCGGCTTGGCCTGCCTTGGCCAGTAGGTCGGCGGCTTTCTCGATCTGGCGAACCAGCGGCGCCCGGATCGGCCGAAGGCGAAGGCCATTTATGCGCGATCGCACCTGTGCTAGCGACGGAATCCAATCCTCGTCCGCTTCATCATCGGCGCCGTCGGCGCCGGTGTCCAGCACGGCGACCTGACTTTCGGCCGGGAGGTTATGCAGCAGGTCCAGGGCGCGCTGGCGGGCGTCGTCGAGCCGGGACAGGCCGCCTACGCGGTATTCCATGCGGTAACTCACGTCGAAAACGAACACGGCGGCGGCCGGCCGTGGACTGCTCAGGCCGAACCACTTTGCCGCCGCGCGCGGCAGGAAGAGCTTCGGTTGGGCGATGGCAAAGCACAGGGCCGCCAGCACGAGCATGCGCAGGGCCAGCAGCAACAGATGTTGCAGGCGCATGCGCCGGCGGTTGACGACGCTGCGTTGGCGCAGGAAGCGGAACGCGGGAAACGGCAGGCGGCGCGGCTTCTGGCGCATCCAGAAATGCAACACGACCGGCACGCCCAGCAGGGCCAGACCGCCCAAGAGGTAGATGTTGAGGAATACCATGCGAATCCGGGGTGCTTATAGGTACGGCTTGCTCAGCAAGTGGTTGCGCTCACGGGCGTAAAAGATCACCGCCTCGCGCAAGATCGGCATGGCGTGGTCCACCCCGAGAGGCGCGTCCACCACTACTTCCTTTCCCTCCAGCGTCTTGTAGTCCATGAAGAAGCGTTGCAGCTCGCGCAGCCGGTGCGGCGGCAAATCCTCGATGTTCTGGTGTTCCTTGTACTCCGGGTCGTCGGCGTGGACGGCGATGATTTTGTCGTCCTGGCCCTTCTCGTCGAGCATTCGCATGACGCCAATGGCGCGGGCGCGCAGCAGTACGCCGGGAGCCACTTCCCGACCCATCACCAGTACGTCGAGGGGATCGTTGTCGGGGCAGTAGGTTCGCGGTACAAAGCCGTAGTTGGCCGGGTAGAAAACGGAGCTGTAGAGGACGCGATCCACCATCAGCAGTCCGGTTTCCTTGTTCAGCTCGTACTTGACCTTCGAGCCTTTGGGGATCTCGATATAAACGGGGAACCAGAGCGACAGGTCGCCCGGTAAGGGCACGTCATGCCAAGGGTGTGAGATCATTCAGACTTCTCCCGTTTTTCATTGGACAGGTTTCAGAATCGGCGTTGCCGTTGCAGTAAATACTCCATCAGTGCCTTGTCAAAACTCACGCTCGTGTCGGTCGGCACATAGTCGATCTGGGCTTTGGCGCACTCCGTCCGGTAAGTCTCGCGGAACTCGGCCATCGCCTGGAGATAGTCCTTGCGAATCCCCTGCGCGTCGAGCGTCATCCGGTCGGGCGTCTCCACGTCCTCGAACTCGACGAGGCCGTTAAAAGGAAATTGCACCTCCGCTTCGTCCAAAACATGGAACACGATGACCTCGTGGCCGCGGTGGCGCAAATGGTGCAGGGCGGACAGCACCGGCGCCGGGTCGGTGAGCAGGTCGCTGAAGATCATCACAAGGCTTTTGCCGCGGATCATGGCGGCGAGCTGATGCAGCGCCGCGGCGGCGTCGGTGGCGCCGGCCGGCTTGAGATTGGCCAGCACCGATAAGATGGCGGCTAGGTGCATACGTTTGCTGCGCGGCGGTAGGCTGGCTTCGATGCGCGTGCTGAAGGCGACAAGGCCGACGGGGTCTTGCTGGCGGATCATCAGATAACCGAGCGCGGCGGCGAGGCAGATGGAGTAGTCGAACTTGGTCAATTCTTGGCGGTAGGTGTAGGCCATCGAAGCGCTGAGGTCCATCACCAGATAGCCGGTGACGTTCGTTTCGGCCTGGAACTTTTTGAGGTAGTATTTGTCGGTCTTAGCGTAGACGTTCCAATCGAGGTCTTTGAGGTCGTCGCCGGGGACATACTTGCGGTGTTCAGAGAATTCGACGCTGAAGCCCTGAAAGGGGCTGGCGTGCAAACCGGCCAGAAAGCCCTCCACGATGAAGCGGGCGCGTAGGTCCAGCCTCGCTACTTGGCGGATGACGTCGGGTCGCAGATATTTCTCGGGAGCGGCCATGCGATCATTATAACGAACTGTAGAGATCGACGCCTTTTAGCGAGACTTCGGGTAGTGTCTTAATTGGTCCTATAAGTCCCATAGGACCTATAGGTCCTATGGGACTTATAGGACTTATGGGACAAAGAACTGAGGAGAGCCGACCGTGACGGATTTGGTCCAACGGGTGCGCGGCCGTGTGCGGACTCTCGAAGAGTACGGCCGCGGCGTCGTGGCGGCCGTCTCCGGTGGGGCGGATAGCGTCGCGCTCTTGCACGCCTTGATCGCCGCGCGCGACCCCACTTCTCCTTTTCCCGTGATCCTGGCACATCTGAACCATCAGCTGCGTGATGCGGAGAGCGACGCCGACGAGGGGTTCACGGCCGATCTTTACCAGCGTTTGACCTCGGCAGGCGTTCCGGCTCTCACGCTGCGTCTTGGGCGGATCGACGTGGCGGCGCAGGCCCGCGCCGACAGCGCCAACCTCGAAGCGACCGCCCGGCGTGTGCGCTATCGCTGGTTGGCGGACGCGGCGCGCGAGGCCGGCGCCCATTGGGTCGCCACCGGCCATACGGCCGATGACCAAGCCGAAACGGTGCTGCATCGCCTTTTACGCGGTACGGGATTGCAAGGGCTGCGCGGCATCGCCGTCCGGCGCGAGCTGGAACCCGGCGTCGGCGTCGTGCGGCCGCTGTTGCAGACGACGCGGAGCGACATTATCGCTTATCTGGCCCAGCTCAATCAACCATTCCGCGAAGACTCCACCAACCGCGATCCCGCCTACACGCGCAATCGCATCCGCTTGGAACTACTGCCTTACTTGGCCGAGCGCTACAATCCGGCCGTGGCGACGGCCCTGGCGCGCCTAGCGGAGCAGGCGGATGAAGTTTACAGAGACGAGGAAGCGGCCGCCGTCAGCCTCTTGTCAGCGGCGGAACTGCCGCGTGCGGGGACGACGCTTGTTTTTGATCGGGCGCGCCTGGCCGCCGCCCCCCGACGGCTCACGCGCGCTGCGCTGCGGTTCACCTGGGCGCGCGAGGGTTGGCCGTTGGACGCGATGAGCTATGACGCCTGGGACCGCTTGGCCGGCTTGGTGCATGGTGAAACCGCTGGCGGTCTCGATCTGCCCGGTCCCATCCATGCTCGCCTTCGTGGACAGGTGCTACAGATCGGGCCGGTAGCGTCCGGCAGCGACGACAATGGCAAGGCAAAATAGCGGGGTAAATCGCGGCGCCGTCCCCATCGCCATCGGATTTGGCATACGATTGTGGGTGAAGGCCCGGCTTGCGCCAACGAATACTCTCATAGAATAAGCGAATCGAATCGCCCCTTAATGGAGAATCATCGTGGATGCCCTAAGTAAACCACGAACGTACGCCATCCTCGTCGGCGTGATCGCGGTGCTTGCGGTGCTTTACTTCACTCGGCGGTTCGATCTTCGACTGGACGTTCTCGCGGGTCGAAGTTCCGCCCGGCCACTACCTCGTTCGCATTCACCGTTGGGGCAAAGACCTGTCGCCCGGAACGAGTTATTCCGACAGCGAAATCTTGGCGCCCGATGAAACCTACAAGGGCGTCATAGCCGATGTGCTGCCGGAAGGCCGGCACTTCCTCAACCCGTTCGTATGGAGCTACGAGGTCCAGCCGATGATCGACGTGCCGGCCGGCAAGGTGCTGGTGCTGACGCGCTTATACGGCCAACCGATTCCGCAAGACCGCCTGACGTCCGGCGACTTCCTGGCGCGGGACGACGGACAAGGCGTCGTTGAACGCGGCATCGTCGCCGACGTGCTGCGGCCCGGCAAGCACCGTATCAACCCCTACGCCTATACCTGGAAGCTGGACGACGCCATCGAGGTGGGCGCGCTGTTTCATAGTGGACCGGGCACGTTCTGGACGAACCTCGGCGACAAGAACATGACGTTGATGCTGCCGGCCCCGACCGGAACGAGCGCCGACGCCAAAACGACGCCGGAGAAATAAAACAGAAGCTGTCCGTTTAGCCGCGACCCGAAGGGGAGCGCGTGACCCACGCGCTCCCCTTCGGGTCGCGGCTAAACGGATTTCCGCTTGTTCAATGAGGGAGTTGCATGTCTGATCGTACCATCCGCCGCGCCTTGCTTAGCGTTAGCGATAAGACTGGTTTGCTTGACCTGGCGCTTGGCCTGGCAGCGCTGAACGTCGAACTGATTTCCACGGGCGGCACCCGCAAGGCGCTGGCCGACGCCGGGCTTGTGGTTCGCGACGTGGCCGATGTTACCGGCTTCCCTGAAATGCTTGACGGCCGCGTCAAAACGCTGCATCCGCGCATCCACGGCGGCATCCTCGCCGTGCGCGACAATCCCGAACACGCCGCCGTTCTTAAGCAGCACGACATCGGAACTATCGACCTAATCGTCTGCAATTTGTATCCTTTTGAAGCGACCGTCGCCCGGCCTGGCGCGACGCATGACGAGATCGTCGAGAACATCGACATCGGCGGTCCCACGCTCGTCCGCGCCGGCGCCAAGAACTATCACGACGTGGCCGTCGTCACCGATCCAGGACAATATGTGGATGTTTTGGAGGAGATGCAGCAACACGACGGCGCCCTTTCGCTGGAAACGCGCGAACGGCTGACGGCCGCCGCCTTTGCTCGCATCGCGGCTTACGATCAAGCGATCAGTGCGTATTTCGCCGGCCGCGGCCGCGATGGCTTTTGGCCGGCCGCGCTCGACGTTCATTGGGTCAAACGCCTCGACCTGCGCTACGGCGAGAACCCACACCAGAAAGCGGCTTTCTACATTGATCCCACCAGCCGCCGTGCCTCTGTCGCCACCGCCGAGGTGCTGCACGGCAAGGAACTTTCTTTTAACAACATTCTCGATCTGGATAGCGCTTTAAACCTCGTCCGCGAGTTCAAACAACCTGCCGCCGTGGTGGTCAAGCACAACAACCCGTGCGGCGCGGCCGTGTCGGCGTCGCTGGCAGAGGCGTTCCGCATGGCTAACGAAGGCGACCCTGTCAGCGCTTACGGCGGCGTCCTGGCCTTCAACCGCGAAGTGGACGAAGCGACGGCTCGCTTGGCGACGGAGCCGAACCGCTTCATTGAGTGCGTCATCGCCCTCGGCTTCAGCGAGGCGGCGCTTAACCTGTTCACGACGCGGCCGACGTGGAAGAAAAACGTCCGATTGTTGCGCACCGGCCCGCTCGACGCCGCGGGTCGCGACGTCATCCTGCGCGACGTGGACGGCGGCGTGTTGGTGCAAACGCCGGACGACCGCGGACCCGACGCCGACTTTCAGGATGCGAAAACCGTGACAAAGCGCGCGCCGACAAGCGCCGAACTAGCGGACTTATATTTCGCTTGGGGGGTGTGCAAGCACGTCAAGAGCAACGCCATCGTGTTGGCGAAGGACGGCATGGTGGTCGGCGTGGGCGCCGGTCAGATGAGCCGGGTGGACTCGGTGCATATGGCGGCGCGCAAGGCGGGCGACCGTGTAAAAGGATCGGTGCTGGCGTCAGACGCCTTTTTCCCGTTCCGCGACAACGTAGACGAGGCGGCGAAGGCGGGCGTGACGGCGCTGGTGCAGCCGGGCGGCTCGATGCGCGATCAAGAGTCGATCACGGCTTGCGACGAACACGGCCTGGCGATGGTCTTCACCGGCTACCGGCACTTCCGCCACTGAGCAAACACGCTCTTCACTTTCCCTGGGCTTCTCCTATCGCGCCGGCCCCATCGACGAGCCTCTGCCGCGCCTCAGCCAGCACCACGCGCGCGCCGTCCAGGCCGGCCAGTCCATTCTGCATCGCCTCCAGGTACGCCTTCCGCTCCAGAAACAGCAGCGGATCGTCGCAATTTTTCCACAAAACCACTTCTTTCGCCAAGCCGCGCGTCAGTTGTTCCAGCCGGCGCACGCGCGCCGTTAAGTCTGCCAGGGTTATCACGAGCGCGCCCCTAATGCCAGGCGCTGGGACTGCTCAAGTGTACGCGCGATCACATAAAAGACAACGGGGAAATGACCGAAGGGGAAATGAACGAGGGGTTGTGACGGCTCACAACCCCTCGAAAGAGTGGAGGCGCGGGGAATCGAACCCCGGTCCCGAGGCAGTTAAGCGTCGGCCTCTACGTGTGTATCTCCTCTACTTTCGACGGGCCGGAACCTTGCGGCCCCGCCCGTCACGTTCACCCTTCGCCTTCCCGGGAGCAGGGCGAGCGAAGGACTAACCGATTGTGAAGTTTAGCCATCGTCTCCTTCGGTGTGATCGGCCCCGAAAGGCCGGCCTCCGACGACCGCGAGCCTGACTTAGCATCCGAGCCGGAACCTTTCAGGCGAAGTTCCCGGACACGGGGCAGCCGTTATTAGGCCGCCATGGAGAACTGCGGTTCAGCAGTTATCAAGTGTGATCAGATTTTTACGTGGCCTTCTGATCAACCACGACACGCCACCTACGCCTCAGCGTACCCGGTCGAAACCAATTCGCCCCCGGTTGAGGCTTGTGAGGGCTTTCTCACCGTTTTAGTATACCCGACGGAGGCCGGCGCCACAACCTCTTAAACGATGCTATAAGGATGAAACAGCCGCAGGTACTCGTCCTGGGCATAGCGGTCGGTCATGCCAGCGACGTAATCGCAGACGACGCGCTCCGGCGGATTGCCGTCGATGCGGCGGGCGTAGCGCGGCGGCAGGAGCTGCGGCGCCCGGCGGAACTCGTCGAACAGCATCCGCACAATGCGCGCCCCCTTCACTGCCATGCGCTGTACGCGGTAATGGGAATAGACTCGGCGATGTAAAAACTCTTCCAACTCCGCTTTGAGTCGCCGCACTTCCGGGCTGGGGCCGACCAACGGCTCCGGAAAGCGGCGCACGTCCTCGACCGTGGCGATGCTTTCCTGACGCAGGCGCTGGCGCGTCTGCTCCAACAGGTCGCCCACCTGCCAGGCGATCAGCATACGCACTACGGTCGGCTGGAAACTTTCGGGGCGCATTTCGCCGTAACGCTGGCGCACCTGCTCGCACGCGCGGCGCCAGAATTCGACCTCTTGTAAATCTTCCGGCCCGATGAGGCCGACGCTGAGGGCGTCGTCCACGTCATGGGCGTCGTAGGCCAGGCTATCGGCGGCGTCGGCGGCCTGCGCCTCCAGCAACGGCCGGCCTACCGTCGTGTACTCGGCGGCTTCGGGGACGTCGCGGCGTTTGCTGTGCAGCGCCATCGCCTCGCGCACTTCAAGAGACAAGTTAAGTCCCGGAAAATCGGGATAGCGATACTCCAAATGTTCGACAATGCACAGGGCGTGGAGGTTATGCTCAAAGCCGCCGAGTCCGGCCATGCACTCGTCGAGCGCCTCTTCGCCGGCGTGGCCGAAGGGCGGGTGACCGAGGTCGTGCGACAGGGCGACGGCTTCCGTTAGGTCTTCGTTGAGGCCGAGCCGGCGCGCGACGGTGCGGCTTATCTGGGCCACTTCGAGGGTGTGGGTCAGGCGCGTGCGGTGGTGGTCGTTGGTCTGGGCAGGGAACACCTGCGTCTTGTGCATGAGCCGGCGAAATGCGGTCGAGTGGACGATGCGGTCGCGGTCGCGCTGGTAGATGGTGCGGTAAGGGTGCGGCGGTTCGGGATGACGACGACCGCGGCTCTGGCTCGTGCGCATGGCATAGGGCGCCAGGGTGCGGTCTTCCCATTCCACCCAATCGAGAGGTTCATAGGGGGCCATTGCTTTGTGCCTCCCTGACTGGTACTTCGAGCCTAGACTTTAACAAAAGGTCAAACGAGCGGCGGCGTCTCGCGGCTCACTTGTTGGCGGCTCCTGCAAAGGACGAAACGTCCCACAACCGGACGGCGCCCCTGCCGTCCCCCGCGGCCAACGTCTTGCCGTCGGGACTAAACGCAAGGGAGTAGACGCTCCACGGCTGCTCTTTCATGGCGCCGATCTCTTTTCCGGTGGATACTTCCCACAGCTTCACCATAACGGTGTCGCGCGTCGGCCTCGGGCCAAGGGCGCAGTTGGCCGCGGCTAAAAGTAGGCCGTCGGGGCTGAACGCCAGGGTTGAGAACTCCCAGCCGGTTGCCTCAATGGTCCGTATATTCTTGCCGGTCGCCGCGTCCCACAGCTGCAACGTCTTAACGCCGGCGGAGGCCAGGGTTCGGCCGTCGGGACTGAACGCCACGGATTGTACGCGCTCGGTAGGAACTTCAAGGGTGGAGACCACCTTGCCAGTCGCCACGTCCCAAAGGCGAATATTCTTATCATGGCTTCCCGAGGCTAACGTCTTGCCGTCCGGGCTATACGCCAGGCAGCGGGTAGAAGTTTGGCCCCGCAATGTAGCGCGGACCTTTTTTGTAGCAACGTCCCACAGAATGATTTCTTCCGGCTGCACGACCGGCGAGTCGTTTTGGTAAACGACGCCGCTGCTGCCGGACGCCAAGGTCCGGCCGTCGGGACTGAACGCCACCGCGGTTACCCCGGTGGTATGGCCCGTCAACTCGTCGGTCTCTTTGCCCGTGACAGGATCCCACAACCGTACGACGGCGCCCTGACTGCTGGCCAATAGGCGGCCGTCGGGACTGAACGCGACGCAATATACCGGTGCGTCCTTCACGCTCCTAAGTACATTTGCTCCCCTGCCCGTGGCCGCGTCCCACAGCCAAACCGTATGGTCGTTGCTCGCTGAGGCCAAAGTCTTTCCGTCCGGGCTGAATGCCAGACCTAAAACTTGAGCGAAATGGCCGCCTAGGTAAGCCTTGACGCGGCCGGCCTTCCAGTCCCACAATTTCACGCCGGTGGTAGACCCCGGTAATCCGCCGGACGTCGCCAGGGTGGCGCCGTCCGGAGTAAACGCCAGTACGGGAACGGGTCCCCAGCCGTTCTCAAGTGTGGAGACGCGGCGGCCTGTCGTCGCGTCCCACACGCGGATGCACTTCGTGAACTCCTTGCGGTCGGCGTGCCATAATGTTTCTGAAGTTGCCAGAAACTTGCCGTCGGGGCTGAACGCTAATTTCTCGATTTCGCCCAGGCCGTCTTCAAGAACGGCGATTTCCTCCCGCGTTACCGCGTCCCAAATGCGGATTTCCCCGTCGATGATTTTGCCGCGGCCTTCTACAGTCCTCGGCCGGGAGGAAGCGAGTACTCGGCCATTCTCGCTGACCGCCACAAAGGACTGCCTCTGCTCGGATTGAAAGACGTCGGCCTTCCCATCCGCGACCAAGTCCCAGAATGTCGCCGAGCCGCACACTGTCGCCAAGGTTTGGCCGTCGGGCATGTAAGCGATGGCCGTACCGTTCGTGGTCATGTAAGGTCCGCGCTGGCGGGCCGTATTCCGTCCCGATTTTACATCCCACAGGGAGACCTCTCCGACCGGTTTGTTCGCTTCCCAGCCGCCGCCCGCGACGGCAAGGGTCTTGCCGTCCGAGCTAAACACAAGGGCGCCAAGACCTAATGACTTGTCCTTCAGAACGCCGATTTCCTTGGCCCCGCCGACCCTCCACAGCTTGACCTCCCAGCCGACGATTGAGGAACCTCTGTCCTCTTGCCGGAAGACGTTGTAGCCCGCCGCAAGCGTCTTGCCGTCCGGGCTGAAGGCCAGGCAGCGGATAATTCCTGCATGTCCCTCCAGCGTGGCGATGCGCGTGCCGGCGGCCGCGTCCCAGAGCTTAACGGAATTGTCCACCTCACCGGACGGGAGGAGGGTAGTCTCGCCGGCCGTGGCAAGCGTTTTGCCGTCGGGACTGAACGCGGCGGCGAAGACGCCTATGGTATGATCGCCGCCCAGCGTGGCGCGGAGGGATGGGGCGGCCGGCGGTCCTCCGCAAGCCGTGGCCGACAACAACGCGACCATGACCGGAAAGGCGAGAATCGCCCCGGTCGCCCGACGATTCTGTTGGCTCGGCTTCATCGTCCACCCCGTTTAGATTCTATTGGTTCTGTAAATTTCCTTGGCTCCTGGCGACCCCGCTTCCGCCACGACGCCGCCCTCTACGCAGCGCACCGACTGCACCGCGAACGTCAGACTCACCGGCAACTTTTGTTCGCGCACGAACTCCTGCACGTCCACAACCACGGCCTCATCCAATACCTGAATGAACGGCTCCTTGATCGCGTCCTTGAGGGCGCCCAGCACCAGCGGACGTAGCATCGTGGCCGGGAAGCCGGCCGCCGTGAGGTGGGTCAGATGGACCGTTACTTTGCCGGCCGCCACGTCCGGCTTCCAAACCGACTCGAACGACATATTCATCATCATCGTCGGAAACTCACCGGCCACGCGCACGCCGTCCGGCGTGACGCGCACGGTTATGTTCTTGACCGGCGCCTCCGGCGGTTGGTTTTGATGAGCCAATTCCTGCAATTCCTGCTCGGAAATAAACACTTTGAGCGCTTGAATATCCATACCGTGCCTTTCATCCGGTCGCCGCGATTTCCCGCTCCGTTGTGTACCAGACCACCGCCCCGTTCACCAGATCGACCTGGGCCAAAGGAAGCCGCTCGCGCGCCGGGCACGGCTTCTCGGCGATGATATGAAACGGCGCCCCATCCGGCGCGGCCGCCACGGCGGCGTAAGCGACCGTGGCGTTTTCGAGGAGGACATAGAGGTCCAACGGCCGCTCGGCCTCGCCCACGACTACGCCGGCGCAATGCAGGGCGGTACCGTCCAGCCACAAGCGCACGTCGCGGAGATAGGCGGCGCAGCGCACTTCCAGCGCTGTTTCACCCCATAGACCGCCGCGCTCTGCCGTCCCCTCTACGTCCACGATTAGCTCGTTACGCGATCCTAATAGCCGTGTGATCTCGAACTCGAACGGGCCGTCGCCGCCGCAGCTCCCCAGCGCGGCGCCATTAAGCAGTACTTCCGCGCGGTCGCCTATGCCGGCCAGAGTGAGCCAAACGCGCTCGTAAGCGTCGATCTGACCTGGATAGCCGAATCGGCGGCGAAAGCGCACGCGCCCGCTGAAGTCCATGAGGCCGCCGTCCATCCAGCGGCACGGCAGCGTCATGCGCAACGGCGGTCGTCCCGACGGCTCGCATTCCCACGGGCCGCGCAAACGGATGCGGTGAGGATAGCAGATCACGCGGCCCCCGGGCAAGAAGTGAGGCGGACGACGGCCTCAATGCCGCGCGACGGCTTTAACGTAAGTCCGGGGGCGGGGCGAATGGGCGGTCCCGGTACAAGGGTAAAGCGGCAGCGTTGCGCAAGAGTCGCCAAGACTAATACGGCCTCCATCATGGCGAAGGAATTGCCGATGCACTGACGCGGGCCGCCGCCGAAGGGGAAGTAAGCGAACTTCGGCAGCCGTTTGGCCAGCCCGTCGGCCCAGCGGTCGGGGTGGAAGCGCTCCGGCTCGGTAAACCAACGCGCGTCGCGGTGCAAAAGCCATTGGCTCATTAACACCGTGGCCTTGGCCGGCAAGTGATAGCCGCCCAGCTCGCAGGCGGCGACGGCCTGCCGGCCCAACATGTAAGCCGCCGGGTAGAGCCGCATGATTTCCAGCACCACTCGCTCGGTATACGGCAAGCGCGGCAGGTCGGCGGGCGTGGGTGATCGGCCGGCCAAAACGCCGCACACTTCCGCTTGAAGGGCGTCGTAAACGTCCGGGTTTTGGGCCAGCAGATACCAACCCCACGACAGCGTCAGAGAGGTGGTGTCGTGGCCCGCGAGGAACAGCGTCATGGCCTCGTCGCGCAGCTGGCGGTCGGTCATACGGCCGCCGTCTTCGTGGCGAGCTTGCAGCAGAATCGACAGCAAGTCGTTCTGGCCGCCGGCTTCGCGGCGCCGACGGATGAGGTCGTAGAGGATTTCGTCCAGCCGTTGCACCGCCCGCCGCATGTGGAGGTTGGCGGGAGTCGGCACACTTTCCGGCAGGACAAAGAAGCTGGCCAGGCGACGGTTGAAAGATTTTCCTACCGTCTCCAAAACGGCTTTAATTTCGCTCGCTTTGTCCGTTAGGCCGGTCCCGAACAGCGCACGGGCGATGATCTCCAGCGTCAAGCGGGTCATGTCGGCGTGTAGATTTCGGGTCTCGCCGTCGCGCCATGACGCGGCGAGACGCTCGGCCAACTCGACCATGACGGTCCCGTAACCGGCGAGCCGGTCGCGGTTGAAAACCGGCTGGATGAGCCGGCGTTGGCGCAGCCAGGAGTCGCCTTCGTTGGTCAAGAGGCCGTCGCCGAGAAGGAGACGGTTCATCTTGAGGCCGTAATGCTTGATGAAGTTACGAGCGTTAGTAACTAGGACCATTTCGACCAAATCGGGATGGTTAATGAGGTAGACGCGGCGCAGGCCGAAGCGCATCGTGCTGAAGTCGCCGAATTCGTGGGCGCAGCGGCCGTACAGTGCCAATGGGTCGCGGCGTAACTCGTCCAGATTGCCGCCGAGAAAACGGCCCTTCGGTCCCGGCGGCAGCGTCGCGGTTGTCACGTCATTTTCCTTGCCGGGTGTCGGCCAATTGACGAAGAAGATCGGAATAGTCGGTATAAGGCGTTTGGTCGGGCGACCCCTGGGCGTGAAGGTAGACGCTTTTTCCTAGCGACGGCCGTAAGGCGATGATACTGCTCGAAGTCGTGCCGCGCTCGTCGCCGCGCAAACAGATGGCCGGCTCGTCGGGTTCATGCCGGCCGCACACCTGCCGCAACATCTGTACGCAATCGGCCGAAGAGCGGTAACGATTGCCCTCGCGCCCCAGCAGGTAGGCGGCGAAACCTAGTCTAGGGTCGCGTTCATCGTTGGCGTCGCCGTTGGTCAAAACGTGCAGGCCGGGCGGCAAGGGGCGCACGCGCAACCAGTCGCCGCTAAGAACCAGGATCGCGCTGTCGGCGTCGGCGCAGAGGATGTTGCAGCCGTCGTAGCGATCCCCGTCCAACTCACGCACGGCAAGCTGGGATGCGGCCGACGCGGTGGAGCAGTTTAACAGATCACGGACAAGTAGGCCGCGGCTGCGCGGATGCTCCGGTCTGATCTCCTTGGCGCGGTTGGTGACGGCCGCGAGGACGCCGTGTTCGTTAACGCCCAGCCACGTGCCGCCGGCTGCGGGATCGACGCCGGCGACGAAACGGCACGGCCCATCGTGGAGGCGCGGCGGTTCGCCGCCGCGGCGGTAATCCTCTTCGCGGTTGGCGCCGAGAACTATGGGTGCATCCTCGACCACACGGAAAAACAGCGCCAACAGACACATAATGCGGCCCTTCAATGGTCAATACAGTCAACGTATTGTACAGTGAGGGGCGCCGCTTTGCCCATCCGGTTGTCGCACCGAACGCTGGCCGCGATTTTATAAGCGGTCACGAAAGTGACGCCCGGTGTGGCACGGCTGTGTCAGCCGTGTTGGGTCGTCGAAACACGGCTGATACAGCCGTGCCACACGACAACCGGCGCGCATTACGTTCCTGACAAGCTATATCCAACGACGTGAGCCGTTCATGCCGACCATTGCCAAACTCCGCTGGGGCGTCCTCGGCGTCGCCACCATCAACAATCGCCTCCTGCCCGCTTTCCGCAAGTCGGCCCACGCCGAGTTGCGGGCCGTCGCCAGCCGGTCGCCAGAGAAGGCCGAGGCCGCCGCCAAAGCCGCGAACATCCCCGTCGCCCACGGCAGTTACGAGGCTTTGCTCGACGACCCCGAGATCGACGCGGTTTACATTCCGCTGCCCAACACGCTACACGCCGAATGGACGCGCCGCGCGGCCGAGCGCGGCAAACATATTCTCTGCGAGAAACCGCTGACGCCGACCGCCTCCGAGGCGCGTGAATTGGTCGCGTTCTGCGCCGCTCGTAAGGTGCTGCTAATGGACGGCTTCATGTGGCCGCACCACCCGCGCACCACGGGCGTACGCAAATTCCTTGACGACGGCGGAATCGGCAAAGTGGAGCGCGTGACGGCGGCGTTCACCTATCCGCTGCAACCCTTGGAGCCGAGTAACATCCGTTTGCGATCCGATTTGGCGGGCGGGAGCCTTCTCGACGTGGGCTGCTATCCCGTGTACGGCATACGCTGGGCGTTCGGCGCCGAGCCGGTGCGGGCGTGGGCCAGCGCCCGTTATCTGCACGGCGTCGATGTGGAAATGAGCGGTCTGGTATGGCTGGCGGGCGGCCGCGTCGGCGCCTTCGACTGCGCCTTCACGATGGCGATGCGCGGCTGGCTGGAAATCGCCGGCACGGAAGGCGTCGTCCACATTCCGGATCTGTGGTTGCCGGGACCGCGGGCGACGTACACGGTGCGCCGTCCGGATCGGCCGGACGAGGAAGTCGCCGTCGAGGGCGAGGACCAGATCGTCCACATGATCGACGACTTCAGCCGGGCCGTGCTGCACGGCGATCCATTGACGCCGGCGCCGGACGAAGCGGTACGGACGCTGCGCGTGCTGGACGCCCTGGCGCGGTCGGCGCGCGAAGGCCGTGAGGCGACGGTGTAATGCGCCTACTGTTTGCGACGACGCTGTTCGTCAGCGCGGCCCTGTTGTTTTTGGTACAGCCGCTGTTGGCGCGGATGGTGCTGCCGCTGCTGGGCGGGGCGCCGGCGGTCTGGAACACCTGCATGGTGTTTTTCCAGGCCGCGCTGCTGGCCGGTTACGCCTACGCCCATGCCGCTCCCGCGTGGCTCGGCGTCCGCCGTCATGCCGTGTTGCACCTGGGATTGCTCCTCTTGCCGCTACTTGTCCTGCCGCTGCACTTGGCCCGCTGGTGGCCTAATCCGGATGATTTCCATCCCATAATATGGTTGATCGGCCTGCTGCTCATCTCGGCGGGCCTGCCGTTCACAGTCGTCGCAACCAGCAGTCCGCTGCTGCAACGCTGGTTCACGCACACCGCCGCCCCCGCCGCGCGCGACCCGTACTTTTTGTACGGCGCCAGCAATCTCGGCAGCATTCTCGGACTGCTCGCCTATCCTTTTTTGCTCGAACCGACCTTATCCTTGGCCCATCAGAGTTTGCTATGGACGGCCGGATACGGCCTGTTGATCGCGCTGACGGCGGCGTGTGCGGTCTGCTTATGGCGCGCGCCAGCCGACAAAACGAGCCGCGACCGTGAGGGAGC